>JAYODI010000152.1:0-6652 GCA_038279365.1 Candidatus Latescibacterota bacterium
TCAGCAGACGGCAAATGGCAAACGGCAGACGGCAGACGGCAGACGGCAGACGGCAAACGGCAAACGGCAAACGGCAAACGGCAAACGGCAAACGGCAAACGGCAAATGGCAAATGGATCAGTTGTGTGATTTGATTGCGTGATTGGTTTGTTGCACTGCTTTTAAAGATTTTACATTTGCCGTTTCACATTTGGCGTTTCATCGCTTTTTACTTTCTGATCATAAACCAAACGGGGCTTGACCAAGCAATATCCCCGTTTGTTTGTGTAATGCGCAAATAATAATAACAGGTCAATCCGCCGCCTCGCAAATTTCGGGGAAGGGCAATGCGGGTAAGGTCTTGTTGGTCGGCCCAGTCAAAGTGAATGTCCAATCCATCACCTCTATACGTGCAAATTTCGGTGTTGTTGCGAATGACTTCGATGCGGTCAATGGGGGCAGTGCCATAAACACGTGCGCTAATGCGTCTTTCGCGCAGTGTTTTTTCGTCATCGGCGCTGACTTCTACCAAGCGCCCCATAGGGTGCCCATTGATGCCCATATCGAGGAGGATACGGGCTCCTGTGGTGGCATAACACCGGCGTTCTCGAAGGGCCGAAAAAAGGTCGTTTTGGTCGAGTGAGTCGGCAAAGACGGCCGTAAGGCCTGCAGGATATCCGCGATTGGCTTCTGCGCGGCGGGCATCTTTGCCTACGCCATATCGGCTGTTGCTTCCGGCTGCAAAACCTGCGATGATGCCTTGGCCCAACACGGCTTGTGCGGTGCGATGGGGGTGCCTGTCTAAACGAATGTCTGGGCGACGCGCGCCCCATACCTCACGGTTGCCCCACGAGGAATAAATTTCTAAAAGGTGTGAAGGCAACATTTCGTCGCTGTTGGCATCGGGCAACGAAAAGCGTAAAAAGCCTGAACTGGGTTGCCCAATGCCTTCTTGTGCTTCTTCGGTTTGAAAATGGAAAGACGCTTTGTGGTGGGTGGGTTCTGGTCCTACATTGAGGGTAAAATCGAGCTCTGTTCGGGCGGGTGTTTCTGCAGATAGACACGCGTGCAAATCTCCCCAAAATGGAGCTGGTTTTCCAATGATGATGGGGTTGCTGACCCCTGTGGCATTGCTGTCTGATTCGCGTACGCGAAGCCGAACAACACCGTGTGAGCGGTCTGACAAACCCACATCGAGGGTGACGCCTTCGCCTGTGTTGTCTTCGTTGCGTTGTGAGGCGGGAATCAGTATGCCCTCGGCATCTGTTTCGACACGAAACCAACCGCGCCACCCGATGCATCTGTTCTGGGTGGCATCGCGTCCAATGACGCGCAATTCTATTGGGGTGCCAGGTTGGCCTCCTGATGGTGCAACGATTTCCAATTGGGCAAGTTCTTGAGCTGTGATGGTCAAGGTGGGGTTTTGGCGTATGGGTAGGTAGTTTGCTTCTGTATGTTCGTTGCGTGTGCGAATGTGAACGGAAAAAGTTACTTCGCCAGAAAATGTGGGGGCAAAGGCTTGTGTGTCACCTGCGCCATAAACGAGTTGAAAAGATTCACCGTTGCGAATGGGAGCACGTTCAATGATGACATAAATGCCTGTGTCGCTGTTAAAATCTTCTGTTGTTTCACCCGGTACTTGCCCAATGACAAGCGTAAATTCGGCTTCGGTGGTTTTTTGGGCAAGGGTCACAAAACCTGGTGCTTGCGGGTTGTCTGTTTGTGGGGGGGTAAATCCTTGAGGTATTTCGATGTGAATGATGTCTCCTAAGCCGAGACCGTTTTCACCTGCCGTAAATGTGAGGGTCCAACGACCAGATTGGCTGACGCGCACCGCGGTGTTGGGTGAGAGGGTGACGCTGCCATCGGCAAAAGTTGCTTCGTTCATAACAAACCTAAAGTGAAGAGGTTATAACATTTAATTTGTGTGGTTAAGTATACGACTGGGCTTCTACACAGTCAAGAAGGCACGGCAGGCACATGGGATAAAAAAAACACGCTCGGTCAAAAGACCGAGCGTGTTTTGCATCGCCCTGGAGGGATAGGGCGCATGCGGGCCCTGCGCCGGGTATACTTGGGTTATTGACCAAAACCTGCGGCAAAGCTTAGAAAGTCACTAAAGCCTATTGTGCCGTCGCTGTCGAGGTCAAAAATGGGGTTGAAGCCTAAAGATGCCGATGTTTTTCCATATGCTGCGGCAAAGTTTAAAAAGTCGGCAAAGTCAACGGCCCCATTTTGATCAAAGTCGGCTTTTCGAGATGCCCCAGCTGTGGCATCTTGTGAACTGCCATGCTGGGTGAGGGTTAAGAGCAGTTGGCCTTCTTCTTTTGAAAATTTGATGGATGCGATGGTCTCTATTTGGTGTGCGGCATCGCGTTCATCGGCAGTGACGGTGAGATAACCTTGCAATACGTAGGTGCCGTCTGGCATGGTGGTTAATGCGGTAAGGGGTACCTGTTCGTGCACCACCAAAGAGTCACCTGGTGATAGGGTTTGGGCATGGAGTGCGTCTGTAAACCCGCGCCCAGTAGACCAACGCCACAGTTCTCCTCTGTTGCTTTTGAGAATGAAGTCGAATTGTTGCCCTGATCGGAACAACAAGGGGATGACTTCGTTGGTGGTGTTCACTACGCGATAGGTGATTTGTGCTGTTTCGGCATTGAATGTGGCATCTATGTTGGCAAGAAGCCGCGTTGGCATCGGTTCTACGGGCAAAGCGATGGGTGGTTGTTCCACTTTGGGTGTTTCACCCAACCAAAAGCGGGTTTTTGATTCGGTATTGTCTCGATCTAATTCACCCATGGATGTCATGTAGGCCCGAACGACATAGACGCCATCTGTGATTTGGGGAATGCTGTTGAGGTCTATGTCTTCTTCAAAGGTAAAGGTATCACGGGGTGCCAAAACAAGTTCACCGGTTCCTGCTGTGAACAGGCGTGCCCAAGACCAGCCCCATATGGGTTCGATGGCTTCGGTTGAATACAGTACCATATCGTAGCGTTGCCCAGAGTTGAAGTTGAGCACAATGGTTGAGTCGGATGTGTTGGTGAGTTTGTAAGACACGGTGACGATGTCGCCTTGTTTGTAAAACTCACTGTTGGTTTGTAAGTGCGCAGACAATGCATTTGGACGCTCTTCGGGGAGGACCCAACCGTCTATGGCAAATTTGACAAGGCCTTCGGTTTCTGCGCGGCTTACTTGACCACCTTGATCTGTGCTAACGGTTAAAAAGCTGGTCATTAAAAAGCTGGGATTGTTTTTTGCCCACGCATCTTCAAGCACAAAATCGGTTTCAATTTCAAATGTTTCTTGGGCTTTAAGGGTTTGTGAGCTTAGGGCTTGGATGAATGATTTGTCTTGTGACCATGTCCAAACGCGCCCACGCTGACCTTCTAAGGTGAGGTCGTATTGTTGACCACTTGGAAAGGTTAAGGTGAGGTCTTGCCCACTGATATTGGTGAGACGATAGCGCACCATCACTTTGTCACCAGGGCGATAGGCTTGGCGGTCGGTGGCCAGTTCGGTTACAAAACGTTTGTTAACCGATTGATTGCGGTTGGTATAAGTATCTTTTTCTTCTTGCTTGAGCACAATATCTAAATGGTTTTCACCCGCGTTGATGGCGATGTTTTGTGCATGGAATACAAAACCATCTGCACGCACGGTGAGGGTGTGCTCACCAGCTTTGGTGCGCATTTCAAATGTGCCACTGCGGGTTGTCCATGAGGCCGATGCGCTGCCTGCATAAAGGGCATCGGACTGAATGTTTTCTGAAAGCGATATGAGGGCTGCGACGGGTGCACCCATTTCGTCTTTGACGGTGCCTGTGAGTATGGCCCATGAAGGATCGCTGACAATTTCAACAGGTAATGAAACGGCAGTTTGTTCGCTTAAGATGGTGCCTTCTTGCGTGGTTGAGGTAGGCATAAAGGCTTGTAGGGTGTATTGTCCTGCAGGCAAATACTCATATTCTAAGCCGATACGCGCAAAGAAGCTATGTGCTTCGCCTGCTTTTACGGTGAGGCTTGTTTGGGCAAAGATAAATGATTTGTTGGCTGACCACACCCAAGCGGTTTCGCCTTTTTCATTTTGCAAATGAAAGTCGTAGTGTTGCCCCGAATCGAATTTGAATGTGGCGTCGTTTTCTAAGGCCGAGATGCGATATTGGATTTCGATGATATCGCCTTGTATATAAGAGGCTTGTCGTGTGCCCAATTCGAATTGTACGCCGCTGTTTTCTACTTTGGCGCGGTTTTCATAGTCTTCTATGGGACGCTCGGGTACTGGTATGGGAAACGGAATGGGATCAATAACGACCAACGTATCACCGGGTTCTCCGGGTGTTGAATAGGTGGCGTCGATAAAGGTTGTGAGGTCATAGGTTTGTGGCCCCGCAAAGGTGGTTTCTGTCCATTTGACCAAACCAATACCGGGGGCAAACCACATTTCTGTGACGCCTGCATCGGCAAGTTGTGGGTTGGGTTTGATGCCGAGGTGAAGTACGTTTCCAAATTGTCCATAGGGCACTTCGAGGCGTGCGTTGCGGCTGATGAGGGTGGCCACAGAGCCATTGAGCAAGTTGTTGCTGTCGCCTTCGATGGTCCAGGTGGCACCTTCTTTGGCGTTGAGATCTAAGAAGAGGTATTCGCCCTTGTCGGCGACAAACATGATTTTACCGTCGTCGGTTTTGCGCACACGCAAATCACCTTGAAAGCCTTCCCACAAATAGATTGAGGCGGGCATTTTGCGGTCTATACCGACCATGCCTATTTTGCGCATGGTTTTAAGTGGGCTGCCAGCATATTCCCAAACGATGCCGGGGCGCGTGGGGAAATAGTCGGCCAAGTCTATGTAAATGGGGGGCAACGGATCGCTGATAATGGGTGGTTCATTGCGGTTGATAAAAGACGCCAACTCAAAGGATTGTGGACCCGCAAAGGTGGTTTCTGTCCATTTGACGAGGCCAACCCCTGATGCAAACCAGAGGTCTGTAACACCTGCATCTGCGAGGTTTTTGTTTTTGACAGAAATGTGAATGGTTTCGAGCGTTTCATAAGGAACAGCAAGCTTTTCTGAACGACTCACGACAGTGAGTGTTGCGTTGTTTAGTAAGTCTGCGTCGTCGAGGGGGGGGATTTGCCAAGAATCCCCTTCTTTTGTATTAAAATCAAACAAAAGACGCCATTGGCCATTGCGATATTCTTGCACGGTGCCATCTATGCGATTTTGTACCCAGCGTTTTCCTTGAAAGCTGTCCCAAAGATAGGCAGTGCCTTGATTGGTGTCTTGGGCTTCCAACATGCGAATTTGTGTGGCCAATTCGCGTGGGTTACCGCCATAAGTCCAAGTTAGCCCTTGGGTGGTGGGAAAATAAACTTGTATGGGGGCTGGCAACGGCACAGCAATGGGTTCTGTTTGCCCAATATTGGGCTCGGTTGTTTGTGCCAGTACCGCCCCGGCCGGTACCAGCAAAAGGGTCCATAACGTAAAAAGTGTTTTGAACATATCTCAATCCCTTCTGTTTCTTAATTGTATGATGGCAATGCGATGTTGTCACTTATAATTATTTGGCAAAATGAATACCTGATGCATTTGAAGTGCAATCATTATGCCAAGGGAGATGTTATTTTTTAAATTGTTTAATATTAATAATTTATGATTTTTTGTCGATTTTTGGTGGGTTGTTATTCTCAGTTTTCTGAAGACAGGTGTATCAAATTTTATATATTTTTGAGCTGTGTTCTCACTTTTTTAAAAAGGATGGGTATGACTTCAGCTATTTTATTGATGCATTGCCCCGATCAAAAGGGCTTGGTGGCAGCGGTAACAGATTTTTTGTTTCGGCATTCGGGAAATATTTTGCATTTGGACCAACACGTAGATACACAAACCCGTACTTTTTTTATGCGTGTGGAATGGGATTTAAAGGGGTTTGGGGTGAAACGCGCCGATATTGGAAATTTGTTTCGTGTGGATATTGCCGAGCGGTTTGGCATGCATTGGCAGTTGCACTTTTCTGATGATGTGCCTCGGTTGGCCATTTTTGTGTCTAAGTTGTCGCATTGTTTGCACGATATGTTGGCGCGCTGGCAGTCGGGTCAATGGCAGGTAGAAATTCCGGTGGTGATCAGCAACCATAAGGATATGGAAGATGTGGTGACGCGTTTTGGTTTGTCTTATTATCACCTTCCTATTACCAAAAAGAATAAAGTAGAACAAGAACAGAAACAACTTGAATTGTTAAAAGCCCATCAGGTGGATTTGGTGGTGCTTGCGCGGTATATGCAAATTTTGTCGGATCAATTTGTGTCTCATTTTCCAGAACGGGTGATTAATATCCATCATTCGTTTTTGCCTGCCTTTCCGGGTGCACGACCTTATCACGCGGCACAAGAACGGGGTGTGAAAATTATTGGCGCAACGAGTCATTATGTGACGGCTGAGTTGGATGCTGGACCGATTATTGACCAAGATGTGGCGCGTGTGAATCACCGCGATACGGTGGAGGATATGGTTCGAAAAGGGCAAGACTTGGAAAAGGTGGTGCTTGCCCGAGCGATTTGGTATCATTTGAACCGGCGTGTGTTGGTGTATGATAATCGGACGGTGGTGTTTGGGTAGGAAATTGAAATGGCAAACGGCAAATGGGAAACGGCAAACGGCAAACGGCAAA
>JAYODI010000153.1:0-6592 GCA_038279365.1 Candidatus Latescibacterota bacterium
TTTGCCTTTTGCCTTCTCCCTTCTCCCTGTCTCTCAAAACCGATCCGACCACCACATATAAGGGTTGCCCACAGGAAACAACACATCCATCACAGGCAACAAACGCTTGGGAATCGAAACGCCATCATCGCGCACCACATCGCACACACCTCGATATCCCATCACCAATTGCGACAATGCCATTTGAGAAATATATACCTGTGGTCGCTTAACTTTTTCCTGTATCAATACACCCGTCTTACCCACCAGCAACCCAACCGTACCAATATCGGTTTTCAGCACCAAATCACCCGCCCACCCCAAGCCAGAGGTAATCACACGATTAAAAAAAACACGGGTCATCTTCTGCATCAATGACTCAAGGCAGATGATACGCCCCATAGACCCCGAGTTAAATGGATAGCTGGCACTCATTGAATATCCCAATGAGCGACAAATACCTAAAAAAGGATCATCTACTGGCACACAAAATCGCACATGTTCTGCCCCTTCCCGTTTTGCCCTGCGCCCAATGGCAGCACCAATGGTCACCAGCGCATCGCGATCCACGCCACACACCTCTGACACAACAAGCCGCCCAACCTGTGCATCAAAAACCACAAAACCTTTGATGCAATCTTGGTCGTCACAGACCACCCACACTTGTCCAGCACGGCGAGTTGTCCCATCTCCCATGCGTGGCATGCGCCACATTGGCACCCAATCTTCACGACGTGCATCCATGCCTGTTCGCTCAGCATTATACTTGCGATACACACGTTTAACTGCGTCTAAATCCGATACTTTCATCTTTCGAGTACGATATGTGCCAGTCAAAGCTTGTAATCGCAACGTGTCAATCGTCATTGCCTGTTCAGCAAAAACTGGTGCATATCCATAACGATGGTAAAAATCTGCAATACCAAATAAAATACTCATCTCATACTGTTGCTTCTCCATCCATGCAATCCCCTCCCACATCACCCGGCTGGCATATCCCTTTTTCCGATGGGCTTCTGCCGTCCACACACCCGCAATGCCCCCCTGTCGCACCACCGCAGACCCAACTTGCATCTGCTTCTTCACAATGGCCATACCACTTACAGCTTCACCATCTAATCTCAGTTCTAGCTGCCACCGTGCACCCTTATCTTCTATCACAGTTTCAAATGTTGCCATCACATCTTCCTTACTCTATAATTTGGCTTTTCTTTATCATTTTAAAATCGATCCGACCACCACATATAAGCATCCCGTTTGGGAAATAAGATCCGCAACAAGGGCAACGCCTTTGGGGTAATTTTCACACCTGCCGCACCTATCACATCGTCAATATTACGGTATCCCATAACAAGTTGTGTAAGGATCAATTGGGGCATGATAACATTGGGCTTACCCCCATCATCCACCAAAACTTGCCCCTTAGCAAGGTGCAAACCAACCGTTCCGATATCCGTCTCCAAGCCCAGCACATCCCTTCCCGAAACCCCAGCACGTGCCAAACGATTTTCAAACTCGGGAACCAACTTTTCCATCAATGGCCGCAAATGAATAATCCGCCCCATTGCATCCGAATTAAGAGGATGGACAATGCGACGCTCACACCCATAGGACGCACAAAAATCAATAAAAGGCTCATCGGCTGGCAAATCAAAAATCACTTCTGCCACATTTGCACGTTTGGCGCGTTTACCCAATGCTTTGGCCAATGTTTCAAAAACAACCATTCCCGTGCCCGCTATTTCAGATACCAACATCTGTTCATCTCGGATCACCCACGTCGCATATCCTTGAATACGCCCCGTGGTATCTTCAATAACAATTGCTTGCCCTGGTTTTTTAAACTGAGGAGACATTTCAAAATAAGACCATTTAGCGGGTCTAATCACCGTTGCGGTTCGTGTGGCATTGAGTCGATTATAAAGTTTGCCAACAAACACACCATCAGCTTTTTTCATTGCACGAACACGCAAAATTTCTTTGGCCTGCAACAAGTTTTCGGTCTTCACAAACAAACGCGAAATGGGAAATACCACGCCATACCCAAAACGATGATAAAAATTTCGAATGCCATACAACATGCCCATATCATATCCACGATCTTGCATCAATTTTGTTGATGCTTCCAACACCACACTGGCATATCCCTTCATGCGATGTTCCTCTTTGGTGCCCACACCTGCAATCCCACCAAAACGAACTTTCGCTTTACCAATGCGCATCGTCTTTTCAACAATCCACAACCGACTGGCATTGTCATCATCACCCACCTGCAAAGCCACCTTCCAAACTGGCCACAACCCCCATTGTTCTTTTGTATGATAAATGGTCCCTTCAGACATGCTGATCTCCAAATTTATTGAAGTTTTATTATCCACCTTACTTCTTATGAACATAAACAGGGCTCACCCAAGCTTTCCCACCATCTACCTGTGTCACCCGTATCCAATAAGGATGACACCCCACATCCAATTTTTCTTCTTGAAACTGAAATGCCACATCAAGCCCCATTCCTATAGGCATTTTTTCAAATACCACCTGCATATCCACCCCGCCCGCATCCACCACCACCGGGCCATCAGCAAGCTCTTTTAACGACACAGAGTGAAAGAGAATAGGCGTTTCAAATTTCAAAACCGCATCGGGTGAGGCATCCAGTGTCAAAATCACACCATCGGCATCACCCGTAGTGACCGAAGTCCACGTCACTTCTGTTTCGGTCACAGACGCAATCCCCTCAGATACAGAGTCAAAAGCAAAACCCTCCGCATCTACAATACGCCCCCCCTTAAGCATCACCCCACCATCCCAACGGGCCAAACGGTTTCGCGCCAAAATGCGCTGACCAGACCATGAAATGCGAATGCGTGTTTCTTCTCGCGCAATGTTTTCTGGATAGGTATAAATTATTTCTGTGCCTCTAAATACATCCACCTTTTCTACCGGTGCTGTAGCACACACCACCACACCCATTTCAGGAGGATGTGCCACCTCCATTTCAGAACCCATCGGTTGACCATTCACATGAAAATCTACCAAAATGCGTCGGCCATTGGTGCCATAACATCGCCGAGCTTTCAACGCCTCCCAAATACCTTCACGTGTCAATTCTTTGGCGTACAAACATGCATATCCCCCATAAATTCCAAATGCGCCACTGCCAGGGTGTGAGGCACCAGGCCGCCCCTTGTGATCATCACTACCGGCAATAAACCCCATTTTATAACCTTTTTTTAGTGCATCAAACAAAAACCATTCAAACTCGCCCCAGGCAGAACACACCTCCATCACATATTCCAAATCGACATCGTGCCAAGTAAGGTTGGCATATCGCCCCCCCACATGAGGCACCAACATCACGTCTTTGCCTTTAAACTGCGCGTACAAATCAGTGATGTGTTTGCAATCCGTATCCATATCAGACTTATCATCAATGAGCACATGACTTGATCTGAAAATATCCCCCTCATCACCAGGATAATATACATTGTGATCCCCTCCCACAGGTGTATTACCCGACCATTCATACCCAACCAGAGCCGTAAAACGCCCATCTTCATGAATGGTGTTAATTTGTTTCTTTATTTCCGTCCAAATTTCTTTGGTAATCTGAAAGTCATTGCCCTGGTGCCCTGCAAAATCTAACAAGGCTGCATCTTTGGCAAACTTGAAATACGAGGCCACCGTATTCGTCCCAATGGTCTCGGCACTTTGCCCGTGCAAATCTCCCCAAAACGGTTTCACATCTCGCCGCTTTGCCACACAAACCAATGCATTGCTCTCTGCGCTCATTTCATATTCTTTATCAATGGCCGAAATGCGAAAAACACCACCTTTCAAGGGGCGTAAACCCTCAAACCGCTTCACACCTTTATCTTCAGCAACAAACCGATAGCGCTCGGGCAAACCGTCTACACCATGCCCATCCAACCAAACTTCGCCAGCATATCCCGCACAAGGGTTGCCCCACATATCCTCACATTTGACACCCACCCACGTTGTTTCTTCGCGTGTGGTTTCGGATGGCCCCAACATCACCAACCGATGAGGTGCCCCACTCACAATAGATAAACGCGGAGATGGCACCTCTTCAAACAATCCAGTGCCACACCAATCAACGGCCACCTGAAACACAAAATCATCTTCACAAAATGTTTGCACGCGGCTCCCCCCTTCACCTGCGCCCAACGTCACCGTTACCGTATCCCCTTCCCGCAAAGAATCATCAGACACCTGCATCGTAATACTCTGCATAAATGGCCGCACATAACGCCGCCGCTCAAACACGGGTGTCAATGTTGCAGGGCCCGTTGTGATAACCGTTGCATAATTAGGAGCCTGAGCATCCGTAAATTGAGGAGGCACCCAATCGCTGGCAAATCGCCATGAAATCTTCAACACACCCCCATCATCAATGCCATAAAACCCCGCATGATAAGTCAGTTGCCATGTGCCCGTAGAACCCGCCACCACCGCTTCATCGGGTGTGATCTCCGCCCAGCCATACAACTCTTTTATTTGATCATTCATTATGCCATCCATTCTTAAAAGTCAAAAATATCACGCATCAAATCACAAAACTATAAATATGGGTGGTCTTTCTCTCATTTTTGGTACAGAGATACCCCACGCGCCCTCTGTAAAATACACCATCTTACGCCCCTCACAAGCACTTTCCCTACCATTGGCAAAGATGCGCAAAACTATGTATATTAAAAGAACTTCTGGTCGTGCTATTTGTTATAGATCTGCATTTATCCAGTCATTTAAAAGAGGTTCCATTGGCCAACCTATCCGAAATCGAAAAAGCCGCCGTTTTGCTCATCGCACTGGGCCCAGAGCGTGCACAACGTATACTAGACCAACTCAGTGCCAACGAACTCTTACCCATCATCAACGCCATGAAAAAGATGCGACACATCGATGACATCACACGCAACGAAGCATTGGCCGAAATTGCAGACTGGCTCGACGATCAAGCCACCGACAAAACCCCCACCTCAGATTCTGCAATCAATTTACTCAATGCCATGGGGCCCTATTTACCAGAAACCCCCAACAATCAAAAAATCGACTGGAGCCGTGCGGGTTTCAATTTTGACCCACCCAATGAAGAACCACCCAAATTACCAGGATCTTCACCTAAAGAAGATGACGGCTCTTCCTTTCCTGGAAGTCGCCGATGAACGGCAACCTCTTTGAAAAACTCGCACCCGAGCCACCTCTTGCAGAACGCATGCGTCCCAAAACACTTGATGACATTGTCGGGCAAGATCACCTTGTGGGGCCTGGCACCCCCCTTCGCAGTCTCATTGAAAGTGACCGCCTGCCATCCATCATTTTATGGGGGCCACCAGGTTGTGGCAAAACCACCCTCGCGCGTGTCATTGCCGAAGTCACAAAAAGTCGCTTTGTTTCTTTTAGCGCAGTAACCTCTGGCATTAAAGAAGCACGGCAATTCATCACCCAAGCCCAAGACGAACGCAACATGGGGCGGCGTACGCTTTTTTTTATAGATGAAATCCACCGCTTCAACAAAGCTCAGCAAGATGCCTTTTTACCCCATGTCGAAAACGGCACCATCACCCTCATTGGTGCCACCACCGAAAATCCTTCTTTCGAAGTCAACGCCGCCTTGCTCTCACGTGCCCGTGTCTTTGTGCTCAATGCCCTCAGTGAATCCACCACCCGACAAGTCATTGATCGTGCACTCTCAGAAACAGATGCACTTGCCCAACTCACACTGACCGACGAAGCCCGCGACCTGATTGCCCAAACCGCCGAAGGCGATGCCCGTCGTGCCCTCAACACCCTCGAAATCATTGCCTCAGCTGCATCAGCCACCCAAACACGACACTTAGACCTCGACACCGTACACAAATTATTGGGGCGCAAGTCTCACCTCTACGACAAAACGGGCGAAGAACACTACAACATCATCTCGGCCTTTCATAAAAGCATGCGTGGCAGTGACCCCCATGCATCGCTATATTGGCTGGCGCGCATGATGGCTTCAGGCGAACACCCACACTACATTTTACGACGCATGGTTCGCTTCGCCTCTGAAGACATTGGCAACGCCGATCCACGTGCCCTCCAAGTGGCCCTCAACGCACGCGAATCTTATGATTTCTTGGGCAGCCCCGAAGGCGATTTGGCCATCGCACAAGCCACGGTTTATTTGGCCACAGCCCCCAAAAGCAATGCCGTTTACACCGCATACAAACAAGCCTTGCAAGATGTAGAAGAACAACCCAATCTCCCCGTGCCCCTCCACATTCGCAATGCACCCACCCAACTGATGCAAGACCTCAACTATGGCAAAGGGTATCAATATGCCCACGATGACCCAAATGGTTATATCGCCCAAGATTATTTGCCAGACAATCTCAAAGACCGTGAATATTATATCCCCACAAATCGAGGTTATGAAAAGCACATCGGCGACCTGATGAACTGGTGGACAACGCTACAAAAACAACAAAACAACACCCAATAATCCAATTCATATTGGTGCAAATACGCCAAAAACATCAGCATATAACCAATAAGCCCACTTATACCCCGCATAAAAATTTCAACATAAAACATATTTTTACAATAGCTTAATACA
>JAYODI010000056.1:0-39937 GCA_038279365.1 Candidatus Latescibacterota bacterium
ACGCTATCAAAACTCCCTTACTTTTTTGTCTTGAAATATGGGGGGCATTACACAGATATAACGCACCCTATATCTAACGGCACCATAATTGCTCCCTTTTACCAGAGACAAAACCACCAAAAAGCACGGCACAGATTGCACAATGTACGTGTTGGTCCACGCGGCGAAATTTATCTGGCAACAAGCAATCGCGATGGGCTTGGCCCAATTTCAGGATATGATCGCATCATGCAAATTACCCTCAAAAAATAATCATCAGTACTGACAAAATAGGAGAAACGATGAGCACATATTTGGAAACCACATACGATGTCTATCGCGAAGCCGCACACAAACCTCAAGCATCTCTTTGCTGCACCACATCCAAACCCTATGCGTTTCCAGGCTTGGTCATTCCAAAGCAAATGTTAGAAATGAACTATGGATGTGGCACCACCATACACATACAAGATTTAAGACCAGATATGACCATTTTATACGTAGGGGTTGGAGGCGGAATGGAAGCCCTCCAGTTTGCTTATTTTACCCGACGTCCAGGATCGGTCATTGCGGTGGACAGTGTTCCCGAAATGCTCGAAAAAGCACGCGAGAATCTCGAAATCGCTGCCGAACAAAACCCTTGGTTTGACCCTTCTTTTGTTATCATTAAAGAGGGTAATGCTTTAGACCTACCCATCGCAGATGATACCGTAGACTTGGCAGCTCAAAATTGCCTATTCAATATATTCGTGTCCCACGACCTTGAAAAAGCACTTCGAGAAATACACCGCGTATTGCGCAAAGGTGGCATGCTGTCCAATTCCGACCCCATATCAGAAGACCCCATTCCAGACCACCTAAGAGCCGATGAACGCTTGCGAGCCCAATGTCTATCTGGCGCCATCTCACTGAGTGAATATGTCAATGCCATTACCAACGTCGGATTTGGCACAGTAGAAATTCGTGGGCGAAGACCATATCGTTTATTAGATCAACGGCGCTTTGATGTGCCCAAAGACATTCTCTTAGAATCTGTAGAAGTCGCCGCATACAAAGACACCATGCCAAACGACGGGCCTTGTGTCTTTACGGGTCGCTCCGTATTTTATACAGGTGATGAGGCATGTTTCGACGATGGTAATGGCCACAACGTAATACCCGACGTGCCACTCGCCGTCTGTGACAAAACAGCACGATGGTTTGAACAACAGGAACGAGAAGATATTTTTGTCACACCATCTACCTATCATTATGGTGGTGGCGGATGCTGCTAAAAGAAAGTGGCCAAAGACACAACAGATTCCTCATTTTAATTTTGTAGATCATGGCCAATTTGAAAGGACAATAATGGCTCAAACAGACTTCATTGCCAAACAAGCGTTGGAGAAATTCAAACATCCCGACACCACTGCCGATGGCGAGGTTCGCGCATCTGTACATCTAAAAAAATTAGAAACCCTGTGGTTCAATACGGGTACATTGTGCAATTTAGAATGCACACATTGTTATATAGAATCATCACCACGCAACGATCGCTTGGCCTACATCACAACCGATGAAGTACGTGCCTATTTGGATGAAATCAAACACGATCATTGGGGAACGCAAGAAATAGGATTTACGGGTGGTGAACCATTCATGAATCCCGAAATCATTTCCATGTTAGAACTCAGTCTCACACGTGGTTTCCAAACACTGGTCTTAACCAATGGCATGCGCCCCATGCAAAAACAGTCTGAGCACTTGCTCAACCTCAGGGCGCAATTCAATAATCAACTTCATTTACGCATATCGCTCGATCATTATACCCCCCCTCATCACGAACAAGAACGGGGCATACGCTCATGGCAACCAACCCTACAAGGTTTAAAGTGGCTCTCAGACCACAAATTTAAGATCTCTGTTGCTGGGCGCTCACTTTGGAACGAAGATGAAACACATATAAGAGCAGGCTTTGCGAAGTTGTTTAACGACCAAAACATTGCCATTGATGCCCATGACCCCATTCAATTGGTGATCTTTCCCGAAATGGACGAAACGGCAGAAGTGCCCGAAATTACAACCCAATGCTGGGGCATTTTAGATTTGTCACCCGATGCAATGATGTGTGCATCTTCACGCATGGTTGTCAAACGCAAAAATACTTCCCATCCCATTGTGCTATCGTGTACCCTCTTGCCCTACGACCCACAATTTGAATTGGGAAAAACCCTATCCGATTCAAAAAAAGAAATCAAACTCAACCATCCTCATTGTGCCAAATTTTGTGTCTTAGGGGGCGGCTCTTGTTCCAAATCGCAAACTTGAAAACTCATTTTGGCATAAATCCTATTCACAATCACAATATTCTTCATTCAAATATTTCAGCGTTTGTTCTTGATCTGGGTTAGAAAAAAGCTTTTTCTTTTTGTGCAGCCAAAACAACAAACCAGCAACATACACAAACCAATCGAAACAGCGTGTTTCATTCTCCCCTCCAATAATCAATCAAACACGGGCCCCGTCCACGAAACCCCAGCCACCCACATTTCGCCTGCGGGAAAGTTGCGCCCCCCCGCACTGATGCGCAGTGCAGTTTCAAGGCTAAAATTATAATAAGGCCCTATCAAAAGCGTGGGCGCAACAGAGGTCAGGCGCTTCACATCTCGAGGCAATGTGAGATTGAAAACGGTTGCGGCTTTGCCACGAATGCCTTCCACCTTAACAGCCAGCAAAAGTTTAGAAATGGGTTGATATCCCACTTCAGCATTAAAAAGCCATTCGTCTCCCGGATCGCGATCAATTGTATCATTCTTAAGTCGCAACCGATACCCCACATCTAAGTTGGCATAAACGGGTAATGGCCAAAACGATTTCCCCACTTGCACAATCACATCAAAGTCCCACTGTCCTTCAGCCACAGGAATAATACCATCTTGATTTTTAAATTTTCCTGTGGGTGCCTTCATGCCCAATTTGAGGGTGCTCACAAATGGTTTTTGAACCCAGTTGACTTTAAACAAACCACGCATATCACTAAAACCAGAAGCGGTTGTGGCCTCACGAAAACCGACGTTTTCAAACCGTTGTCTAAAAAACGGCACTTGCAAACCCACATCAACCCGGTCTGTTATCCCATAAAATAAATCAAAAAAAACAGCACGAGAATCATACTGCCCATTCTCGCGATACCTCGCCCGATCTCCAGGTTCATAAATACGAAAAAAGTCAGGCTCGCGACCACTCCCCCCAACCGCAACGTATTCTTCATTTGTCGCTTGCATCATCAGTGCAATCTTTGCCCAAAAATCACCCTTTTTAAGCGTCCATGCCCCCGCCCACACCTCAGATGGCATCCACACACATAAAAAGAGGTAAAACAACATCCACTTTAAGAACATCCATCATGCTCCCATTATTTATTTTTTGAGTTGAACAAAAGAAACGGACGTTGGCCAACCAATTTTACCAACGTCCGTCATCCTCGTAAAACACCGGGTACTAATAAATGCCTGTATTTTGCCAAAAAGTTGCCCAAGCAAACCACAAAGCATTGTGTGCGGGAATTTGCTCCAAACGCTTGCCCAAATGCGTGCCTGCAATGGCTTCTCCCTTGATATTCCAAGTACTGCCCGTTTCAGTGTCTCTCATCACAAAAGGAGACACTAAAGCAGGTGAAGACAGCGTCACCTTTTCAAAGGTTAGCAATTGCCCACCAATCATTCGAGAAAACGGCACGGCATAATTTTCTTTTCCATAAAACACCACCACAATATCACGCCCCCCTACCTCATCATTGATAACAGCTTCCTCACCCATGATCTGAAAGGGATAAGCCTTTGCAATTTCTCCAAAACGCACCCCCAATGCAACCGACTTTGGTGGAAACAACTGCGCGGTGGCATTGTCGGAAAGCCTTGGAAACGAAGGAAAATTGGGCGGTGTTGAAGGCTCCAAGTAACTGCCATACGGATATTGGTTGTACCTACCCGATGAATAGGTTCCTGCATTCACACTGATCACTTTAGACTCGGGATACAATATTTTCCAATATCGCCAGGTGGTCTCAATGACGGGCAATAAGCTTAATTCACTATTGCCTCCCGAACCCGGCACAGGCGTTTGAACCATTTGCGAATACAACGTGCGATCATCTCGGCGATCATACATAATCAAGTTGTTGTTAAACAGCAACCCCGACACCCCACAAGTCAACCGCTCAGCACCTGTGCCACCA
The DNA here is from genome assembly GCA_038279365.1 of Candidatus Latescibacterota bacterium. Lineage (GTDB taxonomy): Bacteria > Latescibacterota > UBA2968 > UBA2968 > UBA2968 > JABIFK01. Next base: position 4,196 of record JAYODI010000056.1, read on the forward strand.
TCAAAAACCAACCCAGTGCCGGTGAGCGGACAAAAACTCACAACCACAGGATGACCGCCCACCACATCATTTACAATTTCATGCCACCACCCCATATTGTGCGGATAAGCTTTGGCCTCACCATTGATAATCACACCCAAAACCAGATCATCATCGCGCAGATAACCTGCTTCGGGAGATGTTAAAGCCACAAAATCTGGATCAGTCAACGCAGGAATGCCATCTTTTGGCACACCACCAGATAAAATCTGATCGGTCGGAAAATTGACCAAAAAATTACCGCCCGTTACAGGTGCGCGATTAACCGATTCCGTATTTACTTGCCCGCCTTCAACACCTTCACCAACAGGATTGCCAGGAGTAGGGCTCAATAGGGTTGTGTCCATTGATTGACAAGACACAAAAAAACATACGGCCACCCCACCCCAAAGAACAAACAAATACAAAGTAATTTTGCGATTCAAACTACACATCCCTGACCTCCATGAAATCTTAAGCACATCCTCACATCAAAAACTATCATGATTGCATGAAACCTGTGTGTTTTCTCTATGATAACACACACCCAAAGTGTCATCATCAGAGCAACACAAAACGCGGCGAAGCATACACGCGGCTTAAAACGCAAAAGACGTGCCACCAAATTGATGGCACGTCTTTTGCGTTTTTAAACAACCTGAAAAAAATTGAAGATCCATCATTACATCATTTTTGTGTTCAAGAAGCAAAAAAAAGGGCCGAAGAATCATAACAATCAACCCATTGCCACTTGCTTGGTGACCGCTTTGTGCAACGGCTATCGTGTATAGCCGCACGGTGGAAAACCAGACTGTCACATTTGATATGAGTGGCAAAGCTCTGGAAAAACGCGCTGGTCACATCTAACAGGCGGAGCCATCGAAGGCCCCCTCAAATTTCTCACCCTGAATACCATAAAACCCAGCCTGCACAAAAGCCGCCTTAGCCCGTTCCGAAACATCACTTGAAAAAGCAAATTCATATCGCGTATCCAATACATAGGCTTTTACCTTCAGTTTGGTTAAAAACCCTTTGTCATAAGCATCTTGAACCATCACCACAACCGGTTTGTTCAAATACACAAATCGCGATGTCACCGCCGCCTCATAGGCCAGCTTTTTGGCCACTCGAAGATCCACAGTAGGAGGCAAATACAATTCGATCACCACCTGACAATCCAAAGCACCCGTATTCGAGTTCGAAACCGATTGATTGACCAAGTCGCCATTGGGAATGGACACCACAGAATCATCTGGCGTAACAATACGCACCGTGCGCAACCCAATGTTGATCACCTCGCCATAATGACTGCCCACCTGAATCTTATCACCCACTTGGAAGGGGCGGTCTAAAATAATCAATACCCCACCAAAAATATTCTTCAATACATCTTGCGCGGCAAAACCAACTGCCAAACCAGCAGACGCGGCAAATGCAAATAACTTATCAGTTGATGGATTAAAAATACCTGAAATAACCAAATATATGGCGGCCGACCACATCAAAATGCGCACAACCGGAATCAACATCATCAACTTAAGACGATATTGCCCAAAACGCTCTGCAGCAATACCAATTAACCAAGTCATCAATCGCACACAAAAATACGTGCCCACCAAGATAAAAAACGCGGCAACGATATTGCCCAACGAAAAAATATTACCTAATTTCCCAGCCGTTTTTGACAACTGTTCCGTTGCCTTTTTGCGCACACCACCCGATGTAGAATCGGCTTTTGTCGAATCTGAATCAATATAGGGCTGTTTCCCCCCCATCAATACAACGGTCGTATCGCTCACCTTGCCCAGAGCACCGCTTGGTTCGTCAATCAGCAAAGAATCCGCAACTTTGCCCGTTAAGCGATCGGCAACCACAGGTGCCACACCCACCGAATCCGTTTGCCCATATGCCTGATGACGCCCCCCCAATACATACAAACCGATGCCCAGCATCACAAGCATGACCTGAACGACCTTCTTGTTTTTTCCACAAAAAGAACTTAGAAAACAGATGTCAACATCTTGACACATTCTCATGTTCACTGCAACCTCACAAAATAATTGCCATTAAGCATCAAACACGATAAACAAATACCACTTTAAATGCGTTTAATAAAAAATATGCCGATTCCACAACAAATCGACCAAAGGACGGCGCATAACAGGGTTAATCATATACCGCACATCACCGCCTTCATCAACACCCGGTCGAATCTGAATCAGATTGTCCGATGCCAATGTGGCCATCATGCCTTCGCTAACGGCTTCCGACGATCGAAAGACCTCCATATGTTCACGAACAGTGAGTGTGCCTTGCTGCAAAACAGCCGCCAAAGTAAACAATTTATCCACATTCAATTGATTCAAAAATGCAAACCGAAACGGCTTTAATAACTCAACATACACCGTGTCATCTTTAATTTCTATGATCGATCGGAGCCAATAAAACAAAGCAATTTGAACATTGCCCTTCGAGGCATCAGCCAAGCGCTCAAAAAAGATATCGCGCAAAACATTTTGTTGGGCTTTTTCATCCCCTGTCTTTTTTAATCGTCTCATAACAGAAGGGGTGTTCTCTGAGGCAAAAAGCAAACCATACCCACTCACCTCATGGCGAGCCATAATCACTTGGGCCAATTCATCACCCGACAAATTACGCGTCTCAATGACATAAGAAAAGTATTCAGAAATCTCGACCACTGCATCCAAATAACGCCACGCAGATTCGGTCATCGACAAACACCAAAACACTTTTCGCGATGTGGTAGATATTAATTGTAACAAAGCACGAATAACCTCCAACCCACCAATGCGTCGCATAAACAATTCGTAACCATGTTCCAACAAAATCACACAAGGCGTTTCGCGAGCCATAAAATATTGCGCCAATTCATCCATTGAAATGGTTTTTTTTATGCCCAACAAAACACACATAATACGGGTAAGATCGGCTTCCGTATTCACCGTTCCATCAAATGCATGGCGATACACTTCATACTTACTAAAAAGCTTTGGTGTGGCACAATTTATGAGCGTGGTTTTTCCCGTTCCCACCTCTCCAACAAGGGCCAGTGCACTGGGCCTGTTCTTTTCCCAACGAGCAACCGCTTCACGCATCGTATCCAACTCATCCGACCGCGCCACCAAGAAGTCTTCTGTTTGCAAGGGCACCATACGGAACAATCGACGGTAAATGGACGGCAACTGCTCCAATTGGGTGTTACTCAAATCTGCTTCGTCAATCGTCGTTTGTGCCTCGTGCTGTGCTACGGGTGTAAGCCCTAACAAGCGACGCACATAAACCACACCCGCCTGCCCTTGCCCCAGGCCCCATTTCTGGGCCTTTTTCAAACGCCCCCAAAATGCCGAGCCAACCCCTTCGCCAAGTTCTGCATAACCTTCGGCATGCGATTTGGCCAAGCGTGTCAATCTGCGCAGGCGCACATCCAACCCACTGCCAGGCTGTAGACTTTTTTTGACCTTCCCAATAGCCCCATTCACCGATTCCAATATCCCCGCATCCACCTGATCTGTCACAGACTTGACTTCTTCAATCAAGTCTGTGACGCGCGCACCTGCACGCGACAACCCACCCACCACAATTTCTTCAGCCGTATTTAACACTTGTCTGCGGTCTGTTGCATCACCATCCATTTCGGCAATACCAGACGCCACATTAAACCGAATTACCTTCCAAATATCTTGTAATACGTTTTGTGCATGGACATACAAATCAGCCAAACGTTGTCGCAAGGCGTCCAATTCGGGTTGCACTTCCTTTTCAACAAGGGGGCGCACAAGCTCGCGTACAGGTACGCGCAATGTTTCACTTTCAGGGGGTGGTTCTCCCACAGACCATTGAGGGGGTTCACCAACCCAAAAATCACAGTCTCCCCCAACTTGCCGCATGAGATTAACCGACGCCTCTGCAAATAATGCCAAATCTTCACGACCATGAGACACCGTACGTCCACGATCAATTTGCTGCATGGTATGAACCGTATAACCTGTTGATAAATTGGTAACCAAGGCCTCCAATTGATCTTGTAAAGTTTCAATCGCTTGAGCAAAAAGTGTGGCATCTTGATCTTCTACATCTTTTTTGGTCGCTTGAAACAGATTTTGTGCTTCTTTTGAATCATTTAGGCAACGTTCTTCCATCCATGTCAAAGGTGTGACTAAAGTCCTTTCAACATGGTGTGACACACGCTCGCGGATGTCTTCAACATATTCCGTGGCCTCATATTCAAACGACACGATTTCCAAACCCAAATCAAAACTGCCCAACATCCCCCGATACAATCGTTCCCAATCTTTTTCTAAACTTCCATATCGTTTTTGAAGGCGAATTTTGCCAAAATAAAGCCGAAAGGCACGCGTATAAACATGCCAAGGTGCATCAATGCGATCTATTGAATTGCGTAAGGCTGTTCGCAAAGTTCCAAAACAAGCAGCCATTTCTTTTTCGGCCAACTCACCCCGTGCAACCAAAGCCAGGAGCGCTTCTTCACACACCTGCTCCAAAACCTGATGATCGGCTTCTTGATCACCAGTATATTCTTTTAAAAACACATCCCACAAGCGACGCAAAGCTTGCACCGTAATTGCCGAAATCTCAAAACGATGTACAAGCGCAGCCTCCATCTGCAATCCCGTTAGCAAATGTGTTTGCCCAATGCTGCCCAACCATATTGTTCGAAGCTGAACAGGCAACGCACGTTCGGGTCGATCTCTCCATCTGCGTACCACATTTCCCAAACGCCGGGGCATCCACCTCACTTGCAGAGTAAAGCGACGCCAAAGTTTATAGATCCGATCATCTAAAGCATCACCATTTTGTGTTACCAACAAAGTTCTGTCTAAGGGTGCTATCAAAGCTTCTGGCAATGCCAAACTTGTCAAAACCGTCTCAGGGTCCGCCCGCACAAATGCAACCGATGGGCGCAATCTGACAAAACGCGCATCATCTAACAACCCTTTCAACCGATTGGTCAATGCCCCCCGAGCATCATCAATATCACCCGTTGGGTTTTGAATCACCTCAACGGCCATATCCGTGGCCTCTCGCAACAAGTCGGATGCGTCATCCACAATTTGGGCAAGACTTTTTTCGTGCCATTCGGCTTCCAAACGGTCTATAGCTTGCCATATTGGAGTCAATGCGCTGTCTATCGAATCAATGGTTATATCATTTTGAGTTGTATCATTCATATATATGTCTTACCTAAAAGAGACTGAAACAGCAACAACCAGATTTGTCCTATTAAATGACAAAATCTAAGGCCACAACCCACTTACATTTTTAATTAAGCCATCTTGTTTCAATTTGACAGTCAGGCATATTCCTGAAAAAAACATCCAAACAGTTTCCGTAAAAACGTATTGCAAGCATCTTAATTGGACAAATCGTAATACTGCGAACGGATATAGCGCTGTTTCAAAATCTTGACCAACATATTCAAAACTGCAGCGCCAGGAATGGCCACAATCATCCCCACAATCCCCCAAAAGTGTGCCGATATAACCAATGCAAACATGACCCAAGCAGGGTCCAATCCCACCTTGCTTCCCACCACCCGAGGTGATAAAAAGTTGCCCTCTATGTTTTGAACCACCACAAAAACCCCAATGACCTTAATCAAATTGATAAGAGGGTCGGCATCTAACAACACAACCAAAGAAGTAACCCCCAAAGAAACAGCAATCCCCACAAAAGGAACAAGATTTGACAACCCAGTAAACAGCCCCAAAAGCACAGAATACCGAATATCAAAAAAGGCCAACCCCAATGCCGTTAACCCTGCCACAAAACCACAGACCAAAAATTGACCACGCACATAATTGCCCAACACCTGATCAATGCGTCCAAGCACATCAGCCGTGCCTTCAACATGTTTTCGTGGCAACAGAGACAACAAGCTCCCCTTAATGCGTTCAAAGTTTTTCAAAATATAATAGGTCACAAATGGAATCAGCGTCATATTGAGCAATGCGGCAATGCCCGAAGTAAGCCCTTTGAGCAAAGAGGTGGCTTGTGTGGCAAACAGCTTTCCTATTTCGGGCAGTTGTCCCAATACCTTTTCTTGTATGTCGCCCGTAGAAATAGCGTATCCTTGTTCCAAACCAAATGCAACCAAGCTGTTGTAATGATCCTTCAAAATATCACCATATCGGGGTAGCTGTGTCACCAAGTCGCCTACTTCTTGAATCACCACAGGAATCAATACCACCCCAACTGTCGTAAGGCACCCCAAAAGCAAGAGCACCACCACACCAATGGCAAGTGAACGCGAAATCTTTTTTTCTAAAACCTTTACCAAGGGTGCAAGCAAATAAGCCAAAATAAATGATGTTACAAAAGGCCACAAAATGCCTGCCAATTCATTTAAAAACCAAACAAAAATGAGAACCCCAACCACACTGCCCGCACCCGCTTCAAAATAGGCACCACTTCGCACAAGCCATAACAATATGACAATAATGCTACCAATTAAAAATGGAGACAAACTCTCCTGCATGGTATAAAGCAGTGCCACCATAAAAATCAACATCAACACCCGAAAAAACGGACGTCCTTCAATTACTGTTTTATTTTCGTCTTTACCAGCACCCGTTATTTGTGGTTTCACATGTTCATCTTCCGTCCCCATACCGCCTCCTTTCAAAATCGAAAAACAAGAATCTTACACTCCAATATGTGTAAGCTTCCCATTTTCATCAACCCCTAAAAAGAATGACAACCAATTCATAACAAACGACATTTTGTCTTACCAACACCAAATACATGACAATTTGACGTTTGCAAATTGCCCAACACCACCACCAACACACCAGCACAAGCGTGGCATAAAGCTTGCGTACCCTAAAGAGGCATCGGCATGTATTTGGGAACACAGCAATAACATCGTCTTGATGATATCCAACACCATATGCTTGCACATCTTCAATTAGGAAATACCCCATCATGAACATAACTGTTTTTATCGCGCTCTGTACTACGCTGTTATCTACCCAGCCAACAGAAGCAAATCCACCCGACACCCGACTCACAACCACAATTCCAACAAGACCTGCACAGGCAATTACAGGATATGAGTTTGCAAAAAAAACCACAGGTTGGTCTGGAAACAAACGTCAACAAGAAGCGCTCAAAGAACTGAGGCGGGGCAACATACCCAACTTTTTGCGTACCTTAAAACCAGTACGCCTCACGTATAAACCCGACAATCAAGACACCCTCATTGCCATCATTTACGTCATGCCCGACTACATTGCCATTGGTTCAGACGAAAACTTCTTGCGCATCCCTCTCACTTATTCTTCGGCCACAACCATTGCCCGAGAATTTGGTTTTTCCTTGCCCACCCGCAAAATTGTTGATGCCATTTACGAACAAGCCACATGTCACCTCAAACCCGAGCCTCTTCCCCCTGGCATAAAAATGCGATCCAGTGAATATTATTTGATGCACCGCCAAAAAATTAAAACCCAACGCCAGCGAGAAGGTTGCAAACTTGGAGAACTGATTGCAGGGCACAAAAAAGACGTGGTTATCACAAATCGCTTACGCAAAAAACCAGGGCGCATTGCCATTTATGGTTGGCAACGTCTAAATGGATATCCCATTCAACCCTTAAGCACCATTCACGATGCCGAATATGCCGACTACAGCCACGGCATACGTTTGGTTGATCAAACCGTTTGGATCAACGGCACACCACAATCCATCTTCGATGTACTCAAAAACCCAGCACTGGGTCCCATATTAACCTATGAAGGTGAAATCCCATCTCCCCGCGCACTCATGGGCATAAAAAAATAGCGGCACAAACAGTGTCGCTATCAGGGCTATTTAAAACCTAAAAGAGGTTATTCACCCACCGTCTTGCAACATCTAAATCCCAAATGATAATTGTGATGACTGTCTTTATCCATCACCCGACTGCCATGCCAAAACGGTGCACGCCACCGGCACCAATCTTCATGAGCCCGATAGGTATCCCAAATAAACCAACTGCCTTTCATCTCCGTATATCCCAACTGTTGGCTGCCATTGCTGGCCATTTGATCGACAGCAAGTGGCAAATTCATATGTTCGGCAGCATTGCCATTGATATCGTAAACACCCAATGCGCTATGACATTCAGGGAAAAAACCAACGGGATAGGTGTTTGAGCCACATTTTGTCCATTCGCCACCAGCACAATCCGCACTCTTAGAACTACCTGTAGCACAGATCTCTCTGCGATATTCAGGCCCATAACTCCATCCTTTAGATGCCTGATACCACACATTATGCGCTTCTCGCATTTTGCGCACCCCCACCGATGGCGTAACATTTTCTGCCAGTGCAAACCGATAGTCAGGTGCTTCCAAAGCACCTGCACACCCACCCTCCCACTCATGAGCATCACACATGCGCTTGCCCATTACTGCACAAATTTCAGCGGCTTCTTTTGCCCGCACCCACACCACCGGATAGGCACAAGGTATATCGGGAAACTCAAATTGGTCAATACACACCTTCGCATCTTCCATCTTTTGCGTTTTGGGGTTGTAAAGGGGGGCCATATACTTGCCGCCACAAATTTTCTCAAAAGCCTCATTCTCATAATGAACATGTGCACCGCCTAACTTTGCCTCACAGTCTTCAGATGTAACAGGGTGTTTGGTAATGGCAGGATTGCCCTGCCCAATATATCCCGAGCGCATAAAAATGGTACGCAAGGCCACCATTTGCGAATCGCTCAAGCCATGAACGGTTTGAATCTGGCGCAACAACACATCATTTTGCGTGGCCAAAACAACGTTTTTTTGCGCTTGCACATTTCCTATAAATAGGCCAACCACCAAAAACAACATCCCCCATTTCATTGAAGTGAACTCCTCAGCAAGTAGAAAAAATCGCGATTGTCGGCATATCCCACAAAACGCGGAGCCACTTGCCCCTGATTCACTTTGTCTAACACACTCATCCCTTTTATCAAATGTTGGACAACAAATGGGCCATCCTCAGGATTTGGATACACAGACAAATATGTATGCTCCAATGCATTCATATCTGTAAGCATCGCATAACGGCACCCATAGCCTTGAAAAACGCGCGCCATTGCCGATGGCGTTGCTGTGGAAAAATAACCGTAGATCAAAAAACGGCGACCATCACTTTCGTGCAATCCTACCCCCCCACGCAAAGTGCGATAACTCCCACTGGCCGACCCCGACCAGTTTCCCGACTCAGAAGCCACAACAAATGGGCTTGGCCTTGAGGTGCGCGATACGGCATCATATTCAACAATAGGAACCCCATTTTGTCGTGCAAAACGAATATGTTTCAAGCCGGTTGTATCTGCCTCAGACCAAGTCTTTAGATCGACTGTTCCGTCATTGTAAATGACCACAGTCGCCAACCCAGGCTGCAAGCGGCTCATAATGACGCCGTTTTCCATAAACCCATAATGACTGCCATGGTTCTTGGTTGCCAAGTCGCCTCTAAGAAATGCGCCATGATAGCGTTTGAACCCACCCGTAAATGCCGCCACAACCAAATCGCCCCATTCTGGGTTCACCATGCCCGTGTTGACCAATGGAGCCACCGTAGCAATACCATCTGGGCCCGGTAGGGCAGGGTCTTTCATTTCTGGCAACATCCGATCCGACCAATTGACTTGCGGGTGTTCTGTTCCCATAGCAAATCGCAAATCAAACTGTGACAAATCAAAAGCCACCAAATAACAAAGGGCTCCAGCCTCTACCTCATCCAAAGGTTTGACCCGTCCCTTTTGCGCCATCACCACATCATTGGAAATAAGTTTGGGCTCAACCGCACTCACAAACACACCTGCCAATCCCACCAACGGATACCAACGCCCAGCCAGCATACGATTGTCGACCTCATATTTGACCTCAATGCCTAATTCTTTGGGAATCAAATATTGATTTTCATACTGCGCATCAATCAAAGGACGGGCAGGGGCATTGTCTGGTCTCCCCCTCTTTTTACTGAACTCTTTGGCTTCCACAAGCTCTGAGGTATTTAAAAACGCATCTTTATAAACCGTACCTCGTACAAATGAGGTAATTGTCTCGCCACCCGGTACATACAATCTTAAAAAATCTGTTGCCCACTCTTTCGACGTTTTGTGTCCTTTGGTAGGGTTTCGCAAATACAAACGGCCTTCACACAATGAGACATAGACATTTCGCGACGCACGGGCCTCTTGTAAGGCTCCCCATAAGTTGCACCGAAATTTATCGGGTCCCAACACAACACCCGATGTAGTAGGGATCTGCAATTCAACACTTTGTGTCTTGGGATAAGGGTTTTCCAAGTGATAGGTTGTTGTCTGCCCTGTAGCATCTTCCAGGCTCGCCAAATACCAAACATTCACATGGGTGTTTAAGTTTGTCAGTGTCACCTGAAAAGCATTGCCTTCTTTATCTATGCCAGTGCCTGTAGACACAAATCGAAAAGGCTGTAAATCTACCACAGTTTTGGTCTGAGCAACACCCTCATTGACCCACACACCCAATCCAATTAACAGCAATACCAAACGCCGTATAACCATCCATAACATCATAAACCCAACCACCTATCTTATCGCGGCTTCTGTCGCAACCGTTCCTGAAAGGTTTCAACAGAAATACCATCTACTAAAAAATGAAGCAATTGCTCACGTTTCGCTTCCGTAAAATCGAAAAAGCGACAAAAAATACTGCGTCCACCCGAGCGGATAACCTGCCCCATTTCACCAGACATAAATTCAAGTTCTGTGCCTGTCGCCTGAATACGCACCAAATCTTCTTTGCCAACACCTTCAACAAAATCAAACCGAAACCACATACTGCTTAATGCATTGATATGCACCGACAACGTTTTAAGCACCGCCTCATCTTCAAATACCTTTGCACCTGGAGGCACAACATCTACCTGCCCTGCCGATGCCAATGCAATCTTCACATCAATATCCACCTCGCATGTAAACATCGAGTGGTCTAAATCATGATGCAAATGATCGCCATGTGCCACCAACAAAAGCGGTTCAGCGATGGTATAAACTTTTAATATTTGACTTTCAAAGCGATACTCCCCTCCTCTTGACGACCAAAAAAAACACCACAAATCGTGCCGTGACCGCAAACGGACCAGTTCTTGGTCTGCCTGTCGAAATGGCGAGAGATATAAAGACAAATCATCCAAACCCAGAACGGTAGCCACAAGCAGTTGAAGCGTATCTTCAAATGAAACTATAGCAAAAACCTTACCACCCCGTGGCAGTTCTCGAGTTGTTGTAGGCGCAACATTTTCAGGCAAATATCGAAAGTCGATCTGCTTACGAATCTTTTTTAGCCAAGCCACTTCATCTTCCATCTTCAACCAAGGCAACATCATGGCCTGTCGCATCCACGTGGCAACCGCCTTGTCAAAGACTGCCACAGAATCCAACAACAACCCAGGGTTTTTAAGCTTTGTGACTTCTGCGATATGTGCCAGTTTGACTTCGTCTTCAAAAGACAGCCCTTTTTCGGTTCCCAAACGCTCTAATATTTTAAAACCTCGTTCCCTATTATGCCGTTGTTGGCTTTTCAACCGCCACTTATATCCCAAATACAACAACGTCAAAACAAGAAGCATCCCGACAAAAAGCCACATATACACATGCCAATCTGTCGTATTTCGATGTTTGAGCAACTCAAAAACAGAATTGTGTTTTTCCATCACACCAACCTAAATGTTACTTTCATGATGAGGTACCTGTCGAAAAAGGGATATGCCCAAAGTCAAAACCGTTAGTGGCACCACCACAGCCAACATCGCAACCTGAAACACCTTTAAAGAAGCACCTGTTGCGGTCAAAATCAAAAACGCCATATAAAATAAATAATACCCCAAAAACAACGCACCTTCCCACCGTGCAATCACCTGCCCAGTGAAAAAGATGGGCAAACAAGCAACTGCAACAGCCAACATAATGGGCAAGTCTGCCCACAATGTTTGCGCAGAAACCTCGATTGGAGCAAGAGCACCTGCCACACCCAATACGCCTAACAAGTTAAAAATATTGCTCCCGACCACATTGCCCACAGCAATATCGCGTTCTCCCTTCATGCTCGCCATAACCGATGTCACCACCTCTGGCATAGAGGTACCAGCCGCCACAATTGTTAACCCGATCACTTGTTCACGCACACCCAATAATCGAGCAACTTCTACAGCACCATCGACCAACCACCGAGCCCCAATAACCAAAAGCCCCAATCCAATGCCCACCAACCCCACACAAATAAAAATGTGCCAAAAACTGGTTTTTGAAGCAGTTGCAGTCAAGGGATCTTGCACCTGAGACTGCCGACCTTGCCACACCGTCCATAACGTGTATAGCAACAACCCTATCAATAACCCCACACCCTCTATCTGAGAAATGTACCCATCCAAAGCCATTCCAAATACCAAAACCGACAGGCCGATCATAATGGGCACATCTATCCGTATAAGCTGCCGAGAAACCGTTAAAGGTGCAATAATTGCCGACAAACCTAAAATAAAAAGCACATTAAAAACATTGCTCCCGACCACATTGCCCACAACAATACCCGCCTGTCCACTTAATGCCGCACGGGCACTCACAGCTAATTCAGGTGCACTTGTTCCAAAAGCCACCACAGTAAGGCCAATGGTCAACCCAGAAACACCAACAGCCGATGCCAATTTTACCGCACCACGAACCATCAAATCGGCCCCCACAATGAGTATTAGGAGCCCTCCTAAAAGAAGGACATACATCATAAATAACCATCCATTTTATTGATTTTTAATGCCCCAATACTTCCTCAACCGTTTTTACCAACTGTTCCAAAATAAGGCCACCGCGTGGGTCTTCTACCATCCCCACCAAAATATACCGCCGCCACTGCTTGCCCCACACCAACACCGAATCGGCATGCCAACGCTGCCATGTGCCCGACTTGCGATAAAGCGTTGCCGTAGGGGCAACCTCTTCTAAAGAGTGAACAAACTTGTGGTGTATTCCTGGGTCAGACATGATCTTAAGCATTTCCAAAGACCGTTGTGGGTTAATCAATCGTCCCGTTGCCAGCAAATAATAAAATCGACACACTTGTGTCACACTCGCACCATGTGAAATACTTTTTAAAGGATCACGATGAATCGCACCCGCTTTTGCATATCGCTTGCCTACCCAAAGCCCCCCTCCTAAGCTTTGATCGTACAATTCATAACGCGGATCCATCATAACCGCATTCACCGAATCAATCCCCCCAACCCGATCAATCATACGGGTTGCAGCTGTATTGCTCGACTTGCGAATCATAATGTTCATGTCTTTCACAACTTCTGGCGTTTCCTTCAAACGACCTTCTTCAATAGCCACAAATGCCGCAAGCAAAATGGCTATTTTGGGCAAACTTGCGGCATACATCATAGACAAACCATTTACACGCGCAAATCGAGGGTTTTCAGGATCTGTCATATCCACCAACCCCACAGCCATTTGTTTTTTCTTAATCAACCCCATCCAAGTCTTGTTCTTGTTCAGTTTGGTCTCAAGTCGTTTCTGCAATGAATCATCGATCGTCTCTCTCAGAGGTTGCCACAATGAATCTGGTACAATTGCAGGCAATTCAATCACGGGCAAGGCAGCCTGTGTAGGCGCACTGGCACACAACAAAATAAATATCAAAAAATACAAATGTTTTTGGGCAAGTATAAAACCCAACTTTATTCTTCTTACCACAGACCATCGATACACCTTAAACCTCCCCAAAACATGCGCATTGCCCAGAAACCCCAACTACCCCTGAGATACATCCAAAAACACTCATAGCAAATTCAATACCTGCATCAATCTCCTAAAATACGATCAATTTCCGTTGCCAACGCCTGATGATCTTCTGCCGAATTTTTGCGCAACACATTTGACATCAGTGCCACCAAATAAACTTGTCCATTTGAACGTTCCACAATTGCCATCGAATTCATGGCATTTTCCACATTGCCCATATACTTTCTGCATTTAAAATCTGGTTCAGGTTTGCAACGATACAAACTGCCCGATTTAAAATATATGGCAGAACGTGCAATACCATAAGACGATGCATATCGAATGCGCTTTGCCGTCATATACATCAACCGCTTAATTTCCAAACTCGACCATGCATCCACCACTTGCCCAGTTTCAAGACGCATCAAAAATGTCAGCAACGCGCGTGGGTTGGCAAAACTGTTTGTGCCTTGTACCACTTGTTGGCCATATTTTGTAAAAAAGGATCCCAACTGCCAGTCTCCTTGGCCAATGCCAATCTCTCTTAATGGGTCATTCACCACAGCAAGACCGATCTCTCGCAATTTCATCTTGGGTATTTGCCGCCAAAACAATGCTTCCTCTTCTTCAGTCGGAGGATAGGCCGTGTCAAATGCGCGCATCAACATCACTTCTTTCCAAACCGTACTCGCCGCAGAATTGGCACTGGCCGACAACATGTGATCGGTCCACTCATACAACGAAAACACATCGCCTTCTTGAATGGGTCGTGAAACAAAATAGCGATTTTCAACATCGTAAATGGGCACTTCATGATGATCACCCAAAACCCATTTGCCTGCCGTTACCATCCTTGTCTTTAACAGTTCTTGTCGTTTGGATACGTCATTGGGATGTAACCGTTTCAATTCGGCAAACAGACCTGCGGCAATGGCAAGCTTGCCCACACTGCCTGGTGAAAACAATCGATCTGCCTGATAGGCCGCATATCGGATGGGCCGATTGGGGGTAATCTCCATCAGGGCAATAGAATAACTTTCGTGGCGATCAGGAAAAAGGGCCTCCACCTTCTTTTGTAACACACTATCTATTGCGGGTAAACTTTTGAGCGAGTCTGCCCTGTCTACAAGATTGAGTTTGACATAAGAAAGCGGTTTATGTGCTCCCACCGTCAGCTTGGGGCCATTGATTTCACCTGCGGCAATCAACCGTACCCGCTCCAAGCGACGAATCCCCGATTCTGCATATCCATCCATTGGATAGGCTTCAAGAGACCCCGTTACAAAACAGACCATCACAAACAAATACAGATACACTTTACACATAACAACTCCTCTCACATATCTACCATTGTTTATGGAGCGACAGTCATGTTCACCACGGCATCTTCCCTTACAACAGGGTCAAGCCCTGTCAAATAAACCGAAGCACGCGCCCGTTTGCTCTCTACAAATGGGCGAATCTGAAACAAACACACTTCGCCATTGAGCATCCCCAATTCCACATCAAACGGTTCGGGCATACCCGACAAACGCGTTCTAATCTCTTGGGCCATTGCCCGTAGAGCAATTCTGTCCATTTTTGTTAAAACGGGTTTTTCAAAAGTGGCCTGTGCCTTACGCACACCACCCGATTCTGGCAAAACAGTAAATTGCGCTTCGCGTGCAGGAGAATACATCACATCCATTCCCCCTTCTTTGAGCAAATAGGTTTCGGCTGTTTGTCCTTCTACGGCCCCACCCACCCCTCGACTAAATGCCACAGTGACATCACGCGCCCCACCACCAACAACACCCGAAGTAATCATGACACCCGACCTTTCTACAGGCACGCTTTGCAACAATAAAACAGAGGGGTAAACCTGTTCTGGATTCAGCAAAAACTTCTGACGCCACCGATAACTGCGCTCAGTAAACGGCGACGCCCACACATCCCTAATGGCCTGCAACAAAATCTGTTTATCTTTTGCATTGGGAACCGTCAAATTTAAACCCGCACCCGTAAAATCTTTCAAATCTTCCATATTGGTATCACTGCGCACAAACACGGGCACTTGCCCCAATGAGTCGCCAAATACAGATACAAAACGCTTAGATAAACGTTCGGAAAACCACGGTAAAAAAGGCATTCCCTTAATGGCCCCCCGCAATTGACTCAAACGACTCAATATTTCTGCTTCAATGGTGGTTTCTGATACCAATGAGGCACGCTGTTCATTTGCCTGCAAAAAGGTCTCCTGCAAAAAATCCCAATATGACCCATCATATCCCAACATCGGCTGATCCATATGTGCTTTAAACACACCAAATGGGATCACAACACCTGGTGCAACTCGATTTGGAAAAAGAGATCGCAACTCACCCAAGTTTGCCGCCTTTGGCCCACAGATCACGCCCGAGTCGGTTGCCCGCACTTCCATAAGCGAGGGCAAATCAACCTCCGTCAAATCCATACGTTCAGTTGGCACTGCAATGCGTTCATCCAAAATGCGCTTGCTCTCAAATAAGGCCTGCTCTTCTGCATCCATTTCAGATACAGGTTTCATCACCACCACACCACGAGGCGATACAGCATAAAAAACTTGTTTACCCGAATAAGCCATCAAATCATCTACCAAATCAGAGGTCATAACAGCATTTGGAATGCCCAAATTTCTCGCCAACAATTGCACATGGGACACCGCATTGCCCTCAGATACTGTTGCAATACCCGCAACTGGTTTCATTTCTGCGGGTGCCTGTTGCAACACATAAATTTTGTTTCCATCAAAATCCATCTCATGCATGGTTTCTTTTAACACCACCAATCCACCCCGAGCAAACCCAGGGTTTAAACCCCGTGCCTCTTTTCCAAGTCGAGACATCATAATCTGATTGCCTCTGCCCGACATTTTTGCCAAAGCTTCAGACAATTGCCGGGCCACATCTCCCACCCCCAACAAAAGAGAGCCTCTTACCCGATCCTCCAAAAACCCCGAAGCCAACGGTTCAAACGATGAAAACAAAGCCACTGTGGGTTCATAAATGGCTCGTATCGTCCCCGTCCCCCAATTCACAGACCGACCAATCATGGCAACGCGCTCAGAAAACAACACAAGCGGTTCAGCATTTGTTGGTGATTCCAAAAATGGCGCCAGCATATCAGCTTCCCAAAGCTCCAAATAACCGCACCCTGTTGCACCTTTTAACAATGCCTGCGTTTTACGTAACATAGCCTCGGGCGTTGCCACTTCCCAATATCCCATCGACTTAAAAATCACGCCTTCTACCACCAATGACAAATCCATCATCTGTAAGCGTTTACTCGAAGCGCGATTGGGCATCGTCTCACGCAATTGCAACAACAACTCGGCACCCAAACGACAAATGGCGTCATGGCGCTGTTCACGCACCGCATCTTGCAACAACTTAGACCACGCATCCACACCCAACCCAACCGATAACTTTTCCAAAACATCAGCTACAGGTGTTTCATAATGTTGCTGCATTTGTGTTTCCAAGTCTGTAAACATAGCCGATACAGCATCGGTCACCATGACCCGGCTTCGAAATGCACGCACAGAATCCAAATCACGTGCATCGGGTTGTCCATGAATTTTGATGCGCAAAGGCATAAACGCGCCCACAGAATCTCCCAACACTTTGGCCAATGACCGAATCGCACGCAATCGGTTGTCCTGAGCACCGTGAGGAATATCGGCACACGCTTGCCGTAAAAGAAAAAACTGACGATTGATGCGTTCTGTATCACTCAGCACCCAAGTCAAAAAATCTCTTCCCCACGCTTCTTCATCTTCGGCCTGCAAAGCCCCCCGATAATATCGGGCTTGGCGCATAATCCACCCATCGTCTACCCCTTGTAAAAACTTCTCCATTTGATACTGCTTCAAGCGCGAACCAACCCGCACAGAATCCCAAAACGCTTCAAAGGGGGTATCGGTTAAAATTTGTCCCAAATAAATCCCATTTTCACGCGCAATACGTTGCACCCCATCTTTAGGCAACGCATGTTGATGGCCACCAGGGCAAGGTTCTTGGGGCCCCTGCACAGTACCATCAGGGCAAAACCAGCGAATGCCCTGATAGGGACCACGAGAATCTGCTTTAAAAGCCCCAATCAATCGCTTAAGCTCTGCCGCAGTGAGAGGCTCAGCGCCCGCAGAATCAATCATCGCCCCCCAGGCCAAAAATGAAAAACAAAGCAACGTAACAAAATTGAAAGACAAGGAATGAGTGAAACGTACCGCTCCAGATTTATGTGGTGATCGTATCAATGTCTTATCCTTTTGTTTTGTGTTTTTGACACCATCTTTCGCGCCTCAGCTTGCTTCACCAAATCAATGGCTCGGCTTCCCAATTCGTCGGGTTCAAAAGGTCTTGCTAAAATACCATTCACGCGCAAACGAATGGCCTTCTCTACCACATTACGCGACGGTTTGTCAACAATAAGCAAAATGGGCGCATAAACCGTTCCGGGCGTAAACCGCACCAATCGACACAACTCCAATCCCATATTCACCTGAACATGGATATCGACAATCACAAGCTCAGGAGGGTTCATTCGAATATGGCGCGTCAATGGTTTGGGTCTGTCAAATGCAAACACATTCAACCCGCGTTCGCCCAATATCTGAATCATTTTTTCCCGATGCTCATCTTTTTCGGCTACCAAAACCACTTCTGCATCCCGGTCCAAATTGTGCGGTTCGAGTAAGGCCCGAAGCAAGACACGCACCCGCTCAGGAATCACTGGCTTCACCAAATACCCATCGGCTTTGCGATCTAAAAGAATCGCTTCACCAGCTTCCGACACCTGCCCAGTCATCACCACCACATGTATTTGGGGATACTTCGCCTTTATATCGGTCAACAGATCCCACCCATTGATATCGGACATCATCAATTCGGTAATGACCAAGTCCACAGATATTTTCCGCAACAAAACCATGGCATCATCTTTTGTAGAAACCTCAAAAACGCGATAACCTGCACTTTTGATGGTATCAACCAATACAGCTTGCTCTTCACTCGGTTCATCAACCAGCAATATATGTCGTATAGGAGATTTCATATGCATCACAGTGAAGTATAGTCAGTACCAAACAATCTGGTAAAAATGATAAAATCAGAAAAACCTATTTGATCGTCTTGATCAAGGTCGGCCAAAAACACATATCCCGTTTGGCCTTTTAATTTTCCATACACTTGGGCAAACAAAACAAAGTCGGAAAATCCTACAAAACGATCGCCATTGAGATCACCCACATCACGAAAGCCTATATCTTGTGCGCCCACCACTGTAAATTGACGAATGGCACTGCGTGTTATCACACCCGTTTTATCACGCGCAGAAATTTGCCAAAAATATGTTTTACCCCCTTGTAAATTTGTATACACCAGTGTGGAGTCACTCAACCCCGTCAGCACAGGCGCAAGCTGCAATGAATCTTGTGCCAATCGAAAATTAAATGTCAACACATCTCCCCGATCCACATCACTACCACGCCAAACAAACGAAACGGGAATACCCAATTGATTGGCCCCCTGAGAAGGCGCAAACAATTCGGGGATATTGGGTGGATCATTAACAGCACTTACCTGAAGGACCATCGCCGTTGTATCCGATGTACCTGCCAGATCTGTAACCACAGCCGAAATAGGATAAATCCCCCAGCCATTTGCAGGGGGTAAAAATTGGACTTTGGGTTCTGCATTTTCAATAATAAATGTTGTTTTCATCAACCCAGTTGGATCATTAAAAGACCAACGCCATTCATCTGCTGGCGATTCTGCATCGGTTGCCAAACTTCCCAGACGCAGGCTTGTAAATCGATCTTCTTGCATATTGACCAAAGACAAAGAGTTGAACACCGGTGGTGTATTCCCAAAAACCAGCCCACCACTACCAGGCAATGTCAATGCGCGCCCAGATGGTGTTGTAAAAATATTGTTCAAGCGTGTAATATCTGTTAAGGTTCGCAGTCGTGTTTGCCCAATGATCGGGGCCACCACCACAAAGTTTATGCGTGCTACCACTCCATCAAAAACCCGACGCCCTTGAACAGATGTGATGGCAGAAAGATAAACCGCCCGCCGAGTATCATCAGCTGTTACAATCGTATTTTTTATAACTTTTAAGCTGTCGCGGGTTAAACCCATCTTCACATATGGAGAATCGGGCCGAGCACTTCGAAAAAACAAAGGATTATACCCCACATATATTTCAACACCCCCAACACTGTCTTGGTTCGTATGCAAAAACACATCAGCAGAAATGGTATCTCCAACCGCAGGAAAAGCCACAGTATCCAACCGCAAAAGCGATAATCGGGCCCGCCCCTCTCCACGTGGTGTACCAAAAGCATCTAAAAAAACCCCAACACGTTGCTCATCCTTATCATTGCTTTCAATAAACAACGAATCGGTGCGTGCTCTCGAACTGTCTGGCAGATAAGTCACTGTTAGTGTTTTCATACCACTTGCTGCCACATCAAATGTTGTTGCATCCAATGTAAACCGACGGTCATTCACAAACGCACGCGTCACCCGCAAAACATCGGCTCCCATATTAGAAACCTGGACTTGCTGTGACACGGCCTTGCCAATGCCAAAACTTGAAAATGTCAATTTATTTGTAGACAGTGCAATCTCTGGGCTTACCACGCGACCTATTACGGCAACGGCAGGAATGGGTTGTGATGGGTTTTCAAAAGTTTTGTTGGTTTGAAATATAAGCGCATCGGTATATGCCCCCCCCGACTTCGGCCGAAAAACAATCTGAACCGCAACACTGTCCCCAACGCCAATTTCAAATCGAGACGGCCTTGCCAGAAAATTCGATTTTTCTCCCAAGGCAAATGCATGCCCAAACACAATCAAATCGTCATTTCCCACATTTACCACAACCACCATCGCCCTTGCAGAATCACCCACAACCACTTCGGGCATGGTCACTACCTCAGGCAAAAAAGCTACCTCAGGCCCCGCCCAAATGGGTTGTGCCATAAATACACCCATCCAAAAAAAATACCGCAATGGCATATACACATCGGCACCCATCATATCTCTTATTTTTTTTCGTAGTGGATGCCAGCGTTCTCTCATAGGTATCTCTCTCAATCACCCAGCAAACATTATCGCTTGAGTTCTTTTGGCCCAATCACACCAGCAGAAATCACCATTTTTAATGCTTCTTCAATCGTCCATCCAGGATTTCTCGTATCCTGTTCTCGAACCAGCAACACATTGCCTGAAGCAGGGTTGGGTGGCGTTGGGACATATACTTTTAAAAATATTTCACCCCCATTTACCTGATCAACCACTTTGCCCGTCACAAACCCAACGGTCCAAATGCCAGGCTTCACACATTCCACCAAAATAGCTTTTTGAAACACTTGCCGTTCGGGCAAAGAAAACGTCTCCGATACCTGCTTGCCTATTTGATAGGTCGTTTTGACCAATGGAATACGTGCCGTGAGTTGTTCTACCCACCCCAAAATGCGCTTACCAATCACGTTGCTTGTAATAAAACCCAACACATAAAGAACCACCAAAAGCAACAAAATACCCAACCCCGGAAACCGAATCCCCACCTGTTCGTCAATCAAATCCAACACGCGTTGGTCAATAGAAGAATAAAAAAAATGCACCGCAAAAATTGACAGCGCAAAGGGTATACTTGCCAACAACCCACGAAAAATAAACATTCGAATATGCTTGATCATCTTACCCATATCCTTCCCTCATTTGTTCGATACACATCTTTAACACCATTTCTACTCAAAAAACTTTTGTTGGTGTGTCCAGGGATATCGTTTTTTATAAAGCTGTAAGAAATACAGCAAATTGACAACTTGATATTTACCAATGGCAGCCAAAACTTACAACGGCACCACCACAGAGATAACAATCAATAAGCCACTCTGTTTTAACCCTTAGCGTTTTTTACGACGTGAAAAGACAAACATATAAACACCCGATAACACGACAACAACCATGGGTATATTTTGTGCCAACCCCACACCCGTAGATCCATATTTATCACGAGCAAAGGCAGACCAATCTTGTAAGGTTTGGTTGCGAATGGCAGGATCGCGCCAATTTTGAGCCAATAAACCAGCCTGATCTTCACCTATGGGCACCTTTCCAATCCCCACGGCATCTGCTTGCCCACTCACAACCCCCTGATGCCACTTTTCTTGTAATTGTGCATGAACATCAATGATTTGGGTACCCATCAAATCATTTACAACCCCCCAACGTGCCGATCCAATAGGGGCATCATATTTAAAATCAGAATGCCATGTAAATGGATTGAGCTTGACTGCACTTCGCTTTCCAACCCGATCATATAAAGCAGGCAAAACGCTAAACTTACTCAGTTCAAAACTTTGAGGACCATCGGGTTCGCCTTGCTTTAACAACCAAAGTTTTTGACCTGTTTCTGACAAAACAAAATTGATAAACTGTTCTGCCACGGGTTGGTTGGGCGCACCTTTGAGCATACCAATGGCATCACCATTGACCAACGTAAGGCCTTCTGGCATAACAAATCCGATCATCTCTTCACCAGCTTCGCGCACTTGTGCCCAAGCATAAGAATCTATCGCCAACCCATACGCCACCTCTCCCAAAGCCACATCTTTGGGCGTTTGTGCCGCATTGCTTGCAAAACCGCGCACATTGGCACCCATTGCGGTCACAATTTGCCAACCCTTTTCCCATCCATAGGCCTGCAAAATGATTTCGTAGGCCATATGCACACTGCCACTTTTTCGAGGGTCTGCCGATCCTACCCACGAAAAAACCTTTGGTTGTGCCAAATCTGCCCAGGTGTGGGGTTCTGGTAAACCCAATTTGGCCAAGACCACCTTGTTATAAATAATGCCAAATCCGGCCATTGTCGCAGCATACCATGTGTAATCTGCATCGCAAAGCGGCACACCGTTTAAATCGGTCTTTAATTCCTGCAAGATGTTTTCAGGCACACGATAAGAAATTAAAACACCCTGGCGTTTGAGTTCGATATACGGATCTGTGCCTCCACCAAAAAACAAATCCACACCAATGCCGTCGGGTTTGTTTTTGTATTCGGAACGAATATATTTCAAAATATCAGACGCTCCTCCCACATCCAACCATTTCAAATCGACTTCTCGCCCCGTTTTGGTCAAATAATCTTTCTGGAAAGCGTCTGTAAACTCTTTACGCACCCCTTCCCAATGTGGCGAGAGCAAAACCAATTCATCCTGTGCATCCACCGATATGGCGCACAAAACCACCATCAGAATCCATAAGGTTCTTTGAATCAAGGTTCTATCTCCTTGTCACCTGTTCTGCTTAATAAATACAAATGTGGATCACAATATTTTATCAGACTCTATGCCCGAAACAATTCACCCATTCGCCGTCCGAGAAATTTGCCAGCCAAAAACAAGCTGACCATCAGCAGCAACATACCCAACACACCCAAAGCACTTGCAATATAAGGCCCATCTGGGCGACCCAAGAGCGCATAAATGGCCTTGGTTATAGGATAATAGCGTTCTTCCACAGCCAAAATCAAACTGTCACTTACTTCCAACATGGCAAAGGAAAAACACAAAATGCCACCGGCCACCAAGTTTGAAAACACAAGAGGCAATGTAATGCGACGCAGTGTTGTTGTTGGGCTTGCACCCACATTTTGTGCTGCCTCCTCTAACGTGGCACTTGTTTGCTGTAACCCCGCATAAGCGGCACGTACCATATAAGGCAATCGACGCACCGCATATCCAAAGATCAAAAGCGGAATCGGATTGACCCGAACATCCAAAAAAGTGCCCGAAAAACCAGCCACATAACCAAAGGCAATAATGATACCCGGCACCGCCAAAGGCAACATGGTCAATACATCCAAAACTTGTTTGCCCGGCATACGGGTGCGGGCCAATAAAAATGCCACCCCAATCCCCACCACAATATCCACAACAGTACTCAATGAACTCAAAAACAAACTGTTCCGAATACTTGTTACCGTCAATGCATGGTCAAACACCATGCCATAATAAGCACCCGTATAAGACTCAGGCAATGCCGTCATAAACCAACGCTCGGCAAAAGAAGTCAGCACCACACTAAAATGAGGAATCAACGCCAAGGCCGTAAGCCCCAACACGCCCGTATAAATAATGGCCGTCATCGCACCCGAAGCAGGTCGCACAGCCGATGCCACATGACCGCGTGCCATCGTTTGATAACGTCCTTCCCCCATCATCGACTTAGACAAATAAAAGAACCCAACCGACATCACCACCATCACCACCACCAAAACATACCCCATTGGGTTTTCATGAATGTCGCTCAACATATTAAAAATTTGTACCGGTACCACCTGCCGATATTCAAAAATGAGTGGCGTCCCCAAATCGGTAAATGCCCAAATAAACACAATAGACGCACCCGCAAAATACCCAGGCAACATCAATGGGAATGTGACCCGTCGAAACAACGTCCAACCACTTGCCCCCACATTGCGAGCGGCTTCTTCCATGCTGGGGTCCACATTGGCCAAAGCAGCTGCCACATTTAAATACATAATGGGATACAAGTGCAACACTTCCAAAACCACAACACCCAACATCCCCCCACCACCAAACCAATCAATCGGTCCATCCACCACCCCCAAATCCATCAGCACCAAGTTGATAGAACCAAATCGAGAAAACATTTGGCGCATACCCACCGCGCCCACAAAAGGAGGCAACACCATCGGCACCAGCATCAGCCCACCCAAAATGGCCTTGCCCTTAAACTCATAGCGCACCATTGCAAATGCCAATGGGACTGTGAGCAAGGTGGTGACCACCGTAACAGCCAAACCCAAATTAACGCTGTTAATAACGATCTGCCACTGCTGGGGGTCTTGAAACAAAAAACCAAAAAACGCCAACGTAAAATGGCCATCTACCCACACCGCATTGGTCAAGATATACAACAACGGATAAATCATAAACACGCCAAAAAAAACCAACAACCCAATCACAAAAACAAGCCGCATCGGCGTCAAATCGTACCGCCTCATATCGCGTCCTCTTTGAGTATCACCACATGTTCAGGTTTACAGGAAAGTTGCACTTTTGTACCGGCTTTCGCCAAGGGTTCTGCAGAAGCATAAACCATTGCCTTCCATTCATCACCATTAGATAGTTTAAAAAAATACTGCTCGTGATTGCCTAAGAAAAACACCCGCAACACTTCGGCATCAATCATATTTTGACAATCACCACGCACACCCACCTGAATATGCTCGGGACGAACCGAACACCCCACCCGATCCCCTACAGAAACATCGACATCCAAATCGGAAACCATATTTCCAAGAGGCGTCTCAACCGTCACGAGGCCATTGGATACGTCCACCACCTTACCCGACACCAAATTTGTCTCACCAATAAAATCTGCCACAAATCGACTGCGTGGACGATTATAAACCTCACGAGGCGCACCCAGTTGGCCAATTTTGCCACGTTGCATAATGGCCATGCGATCTGCCATTGAAAGTGCTTCCGCTTGATCATGGGTTACATATACCATCGTCAAATCCAATTCTTCGTGAATACGTGCAATTTGATCGCGCATTTCCAAGCGCAAACGCGCATCCAAGTTTGACAAAGGTTCATCCAACAACAAGACATCAGGTTCCAAAACCAATGCCCGCCCCAAAGCCACACGCTGTTGCTGCCCCCCCGACAACTGGTTGGGAGAACGCTGGGCATAGTCTTGCATCTGCACCATCTCCAAAGCCCTCGATACGCGTTCATCGCGGTCTTTTTCTGACACGTTGTGCATTTCCAAACCAAACGTCAAATTCTCACGCACCGACATATGGGGCCACAAAGCATAGTTTTGAAACACCATGCCCGTATTGCGCAAATGCGGCGGTGTGAGACTCACATCGCGATCATCAAACAAAATACGCCCACCATCCGGAAAGTAGAATCCTGCAATCATGCGCAACAGCGTTGTCTTTCCACACCCTGATGGCCCAAGAAGAAAAAACAACTCTCCTTTTTCTATGTTGATAGTTACATCGTCTAGTGCACGCACATCACCAAATTGTTTTACCGCATGGTCAATCGTAATACGAACCATGATAAACTCCTACGCCAGCTTGGTTTTTGCCAATAAAACCACCTAACTCTATTCTCTTGCACAACTTCAAAAATGAATATAAAAACATTCAACAAAGCATCACAACCTAATCGTCATCACTGCCATCTCCCAATTCTCGATGTGTTTTTTCAATAAACCGCGCCACCAATGCCGTCCACCCTGTCTGATGGCTTGCACCAAGCCCTCTGCCCGTATCGGCGTGAAAATATTCATAAAACAAATGCATATCTTCACCATCAGGATCGGTTCCACAATGCCCCATTTCACCTTCATAGGGTCGTTTGCCATTTGCATCACTCAAAAAAAGTTTGGTATGTCGCTTTGTCAATTCTTTGGCCACATCACCCAAATGCATCATATTGCCCGACCCAGTGGGGCATTCTACCGTGAGCGAATCACCATAAAAGTGGTAATAGCGTTCCAGCGCTTCCACTATCAAATAGTTCAGAGGAAACCAAATGGGCCCACGCCAGTTTGAATTGCCACCAAACACATAGGTGTCTGATTCACCTGGCGTATAAGGCACGCGATATTCCCGCCCATCGGCCCAAAATGTATATGGATTTTTTTCGTGATATTTAGACAAAGAACGAATGCCATAAGGGGATAAAAATTCTTCTTCATCCAATACATATCGCAACACCCGCACCAAACGCTCCCGTGACGGAATGGCCAACAAACGATAACCATGTGCGGCTCGTTTTTCTAAGTAAGCCACATGACGCGCCAGATCCTTTCTATGCTCCAAAAACCAATTCACACGTTTTGAAAATTCGGGCAATGATTTGATGTCTTCATCTGCCAACGTTTCCACAGCAATCAACGGGACAAGCCCCACCAATGAACGGATCTTTAGAGGGACAAGCCGCCCATCAATACGCAAATGGTCATAATAAAATCCATCTTCTTCGTGCCACAAACCATTTCCACCCAACGTATTGCTTGCATCTAAAATATCTATAAAATGACGGAAAAATTTAAAAGCGATGTCTTCATAGGCAGTGTCTTCACGAGCCAATTCCATGGCAATAGACAACATCGTTCCACAATAAAAAGCCATCCAAGCCGTGCCATCTGCCTGATCGAGTTTCCCCCCAGTAGGCAACGGTTTGGACCGATCAAATACACCGATATTATCAAGCCCTAAAAAACCACCTGCAAAAATATGATTGCCTTCATCGTCTTTGCGATTGACCCACCACGTAAAATTGAGCAAAAGCTTCTGAAACGTTTTGACCAAAAATACCCGATCACGTTTACCTTGTGGTGCAGTCATTTTATACACGCGCCAACAAGCCCAGGCATGAACGGGTGGATTAACATCGGAAAGAGCAAATTCATAGGCTGGCAATGCCCCGTTGGGATGTTGATACCATTCGCGCAAAAACAACAGCAACTGTTCTTTGGCAAACTTGGCATCAATGCGTGCAAATGGAATCATATGAAACGCCAAGTCCCAAGCAGCAAACCAAGGATATTCCCACTTATCTGGCATCGAAATCACATCGCGGCTATAGACATGCCCCCAATCGTAATTACGCCCCAACTTACGCGCTTCTGGTGGCGCAGGCTGTTCCGGATCTCCATTTAACCAATCAGAAACAATATAATGGTAAAATTGCTTGGTCCACAGCAACCCCGCATAAGCCTGACGCATCACCCTCGTTTCTTCTTCACAAAGCCCTTCTGGCATCCGTTGGGCATAAAACGCATTGGCCTCGGCAATACGTGCCTGAAAAACATCCTCAAATCTCTGCCCAAAAATCTGCTGGGGTGCATCTGCTTCACTAAACAAACGACATCGTATCGACACCGACTCACCTGCTGGCACATGCAATTTATAATGTACAGCTACTTTAGTACCCCGCTTATGCGGATTAACAGCATGCACATTTCCAGAAATCACATAGTCGTGAAATGCATCTTTGACATACGGAAAAACATTTTCACTCCCAAACACTTTTTTTGTATTTGTTTCATTATCTGTAAATATAAACGTAGGAGCACCTGCATCCCCCATCGGTTCCGACTCAAAAAAATACCGCTCCAAACTGGCATGATTGGTTTCAATGCGTGTATGGCTTACTTGAGCCATTCTGGGTTTTATTTCGCACCCTTCGTGCCGACACCCCCAAACCCACGTATTGCGAAACCACAAAGTGGGCAGCACATGTACCGTTGCAGACTCTGGCCCTCGATTGTGCACCGTAACCTTGATCAACACATCATTTGGCCCCTCTTTGGCATATTCGGCCACCACGTCAAAATACCGATTATCGTCAAACACACCCGTATCCGCCAATTCATATTCTAACTCGCGCTTTCCTCTGTTTCTATTTTTATGTACCAAATCGGCATAGGGATATGCAGCTTGTGGATGTTTATAAAGAGCCTTCATATAAGAATGCGTGGGCGTTGAATCGAGATAGTAGTAACATTCTTTTACATCTTCTGCATGGTTTCCTTCTGGCCCAGTTAAGCCAAAAAGACGTTCTTTCAAAATGGGGTCTTTCTCATTCCAAAGCGCCACAGAAAAACACAACCGACACTCGCGGTCGGTTATGCCCAACAGACCATCCTCTCCCCAGCGATATGCCCGCCTGCGGGCATGGTCATGCGTAAAGTAATCCCAACATGTACCATGCTCAGAATAGTCTTCACGCACCGTACCCCATTGCCGTTCTGATAAATAAGGCCCCCAAAGCTTCCAATACTTTTCTCGGTCCTCATCTTCTTTTAGTCGCTGGTCTTCGGCTAAAACCATGCCAGATCTCCAATTGTGGTATCCATTTAACTATGCTTGATCAGGCTCATCACCAAACAAACCCGTTCGCTCAGTTGCTCTTCCAATCATTTCCCGAATCGTCTTAACCACCTCATTGTCTTGTCTGTCTTCCCCGGGCAAATGATAAAATGCCACCACACGATCAGCAGGAATATCAATACCTTCACGTTTGAAAATTTCTCGAATACGCGGCACCATTTGTGTATCAATCACCCATTGCTGAGCCGGCCAGAGCAAACCATATAAGCGCATAAACCATTCACCCGTTTCAAGTTCTACCAATCCTTTGACTTTGGGCGTGCCAATAATGATTTCGGGAAACTGTTTTTCAAACTCCACACCCACCGTTTCAAGCAACACACTTGCCCGCTCTGCATTATCAAGATCTGCAATGGCCACATCAATATGAAACTCAAATGCCCCTTTTCGATATCGTCCCACCAGTGGAATATTGCGATTTTGAAAAATCACTTCTGCGCCAAAATAATTTCGTAAACGTGTTGTGCGAAGACCAATATCTTCCACAATGCCCACTTGCCCCGAAATTTCTACCATATCACCCACAGAAAATTGATTCTCAAACAAAATAAAAAAACCCGTTACCACATCTTGTACCAACCCTTGAGAACCAAAACCTATGGCAATACCAATAAGAGACAACGATGCCAAATACGTCGTATAATTGATGCCTAACTCAGCCAAGATATATCCAAACGCTGTAAAATAAACCACATATTTAGACACATTGATAAACAACGCATGCATCGTAACAGAGCGTTTATGATTTCTAAAAATGAACTTTAAAGGCCCCCACTCCGAATAAACCAAAAATCTGCTGATGATTTGTAGGGCATCCATAAAAAACTTGGCAATCACCCCAATCATAATAATGATCAGGATCCGGGCAAGCTTCTCATCTAAATTATCTGTCGAAATCGAAAACAAATCCGTCAAAAATCCCGTCACAGACGTCATCGCCTTTTTTGTCGCAACAGAGTCTCCCCCCACAGGAACCACAGAAGCCTGCGCCAACAAATTCACAGGACAAACCCATAATACCAGCCATAAGCCAAAGCGTATTTTTCTTTTCATATTTTACCTCATCCTCCAACGACTGTAATGCAAGCCCCGTGCCAATTTCATTTTACCCCCTAAAAGTGGATCTTACTGCCTTATAATATACTTATAACACATCATCATGCCATTTTGTCACGACAAACTGGTCGTTTAGACACAGTATCAGAGACAATAGGCTTCTAATTCACAAAATGCAAAAAGCCCTCGGATCACATATGATCCGAGGGCTTACCTTGTAATACGTGGGCGACAGCCCCGACCTGATCAAGTCTCGGAAATTCGCAATATCATAGTCAAGACAATTTTCCAACTTTTTGTTTCATCATCCCAAATTATTGCTTCTTCCAAGGCAATGCATTTGTCACTACAGCCTTTCGCATACTCCGCAACCAAGCCGCCCACAGCCATTGGGTTTCACTATGTGCTGGTAAAAATGCCGGATCAACCAAATATCGGACCAACCTGTTTTTGCTCAAATCTTCATCCAAAAAACCAGCAAGTGCAGAATACGGCACCCAAGCAAATGTGCTGCGTTCGGAATAAGCATCGTTGTTTTCATCGGGAACAGGATGATTCATGATACGCTGTGCGGGCACAAAGGGTACTTCAACAAAATAAGTTGCAAAATCACCATCAACCACGGGTTTTAGCTTTTTCACCTTCTCCAAAATATCTGCTCGCTTAAAATACCCCCGCGATTCTTCCTCTGTTTTTGTTGCGGCGGTCTCGGCAACCGTCTCACCCTCACGTGCCCCACCGCCAAACCCTGCCCACCCACGCCTGCTGTTGTGGTGTTCGGCAAGCAAAAGATACACTTCTCCACCCGACTTAAAATAAACCACCGTTCCAGCGGGCCCTTGGGCATAGGCGTTGCTCAACATAAACAAAGACACGCCCAAACACCATATCATTCGTATCATATATTCCCTCCGATGTAGAACTTAACCACAATGAATACATAAACATAATGAAAAGCCATCATCCCATAAAGCATCAACCAATGTGGAAAGTCAATGGCTTTTTCACAGAAAAAATAATAAAGGGTTTGTGTGTAAACACACAAACCCTTCTGGTTGCCCATTGATTCCCCATCATCAGATCGCCGGGCAAGCGAACATATCACCTTCTAAAATCTGGTATCACTTTCTAAGCCCAACAAGTCATGCCCCATTGGAACCATTAAACCACGACAGGTGCACCTTTTTTCTTTCCTGCTTCCCACTTTTCCCAATCGGCCAAAAAGCGCTCCAAACCACTGTCTGTTAATGGATGCGTCAAAAGTTTCTTTAGCACATCAGGAGGCAAGGTCACCACATCGGCACCGGCTAAGGCACACTCCACCACATGCTTAGGCGAGCGCAAACTTGCCGCCAACACCTGCGTTTCAAAACCATAATTGTTATAAATTTGGCGAATGGTCGCAATCAACTCCATGCCATCTTGACCCAAATCATCCAATCGGCCAATAAATGGGCTGATATAACTTGCACCTGCCTTGGCGGCCATAAGCGCCTGTGTGGGTGAAAAACAAAGCGTCACATTGGTGCGAATGCCTTCATTGGAACACGCTTTCACGGCTTTCAAACCATCTAAGGTAATGGGAATTTTGACCACCACTTGCTCATGAATGGCAGCATTTTTACGCGCCTCGACCATCATCCCTTCAAAATCAGTGCTCACCACCTCTGCACTTACTGGCCCATCCACCACTTCACAAATAGCGCGAATGATATCTTCAAACTCACCCGTTTCTTTAGACATCAATGATGGATTGGTCGTCACACCATTTAACACACCCATAGACTGCGCTTCTTTAATCTCATCTAAATTGGCTGTATCAATAAAAAACTGCATGCCCACCTCCTCAAAAAAGGGTCGCAAGTCACACGTCTGCAAGTCATAGGTCTAAATCAAAAAACGCTTTAAAAGTTTGGTTTTAAGACTTGTGACCTGAAGTCCAGTGACCTGTGACCAGTAACTGATTTATTAACCTTAAAATACCCGTTCAACCAAAAACGAACACATCTCACGCAATGTTTCACGTGCATCCGTTTCTGGCAACTGATCTAAATAAGCCGCAGCAGCTTCGGCACGTGAATGACACACTTGGGTAGCTTTTTCAATTGCCCCATAAGTATCCATCAACTCAATGACCCACTCAACATCTTCGGGCGTGGTCAGATCACGATCTTGATCCAAAATGGTGCGCACACGTTTATGTTCTTCATCCGTACACCGATTCAAAAGATCAATTACCATCAACGTACGCTTGCCTTCGGCAATATCCCCCCCACGCTCTTTGCCATACCCCCCCGAGGTGGTGGTGGGTGCTTGAGAAGCATCGGACTCAGAAACCACCAAATTGAGCAAATCATCGCGAATTTGAAACGCCACAGCCATCGACTCGCCAAAGTCACCTATCAACTTTTGCTGTTCAACGGTTGCCCCTGCAATAATCGCCCCCATTTTACACGGGCCTCGTCCACTGTACCACCCCGTTTTTCGGCGCAACATTTCAATAAAAGCATCCACTTCAGGAATTTCTTCGGCCTCAATCCATCCAATATCAAAAGCTTGCCCCTCAAAGGTCATGCGCGCACCATAAATCATTTCTTCAATCAAATCCAAAGTCATCGCATCATCAAGTATTTTTCGATTGGCCGTCAGCACCTCAAACACCTTGGCATACAGCGCATCACCCACATTAATGGCCAAAGGGATGCCATGTAAATGATGCAAACACGGTTTGCCACGCCGCATTTCTGAGCCATCTTCAATATCATCGTGCACAAGTGCAAACGACTGAAACAACTCAAAAACCGCCGCCGTATGCAACCCCAAACGCGGGTCCCCTCCAAATGCTTCACACCCCAACAAAACCAATGCAGACCGAAACCGCTTGCCACCGCGAATGGGATAATCGCGCATTGGTTCATACAAAAACTTCAAAGGCTCCCGATCTTGGGGCAAAAACGCAAACAACGCCTCATCTATTTGGGGCACCCAAGTTTCTAAATATGTTTTTAAACGTGCTTCCAAATTACATTCCTCTCGGTTGAATCAGCGAATTGACGAATTGACGAATCAGCGCACAGCCGCAAGCGACAACGAGCGTAGCGAGGTAATCAGCAAATCAAAAATTTGTTTTAGGTTTCGCCTGTTCGTCTGTTCGGCCTTTGCTTTTTCGTCTCTCTCACTTCTTAAACCCCTTCACCTTCTTCCGAATCTTTGCTTCAACATTGGCCGCCATTGGCTTCACGGGAATGGGCACCACATTATTCGGTTGCCCACCGGCCATTGAAACGGTTCCTGGGCGTGGATACTTTGGCACATAAGGTTCGCGCTCCAACATCGCATGCAACAACACCAACGCCGCCTCTTTGTCTGGAATGGTTCCTCGCGTATTGCCATCATCTCCGGGCGGCAAAGGTGCGCCCACACACGACGGACATCCGTCTTCACACGCACAATCTTCCACCACCATCATACACGCCGTCATCACCTCTTCCATCATCTCATAGGCTTTTTCGGAAAAACCAATGCCTCCCGGATGACGGTCATAAACAAATGCCGTAGGGTGCCCCGTGTTAGAACTGTCTATGGTGGTACCAATATCCATCACATCACACATCGCAAACAAAGGTACCACTTCTCCCATCACATTGGCAATCCCTTTTAAACCTTCTGAAGGCACGCGCCCATGAATGCGACATTGATTAATCCCATCTTGTGGTGGCACAACCCAACATGCGGCCGTGTCTAAGGTGCGCTCTGGCAAATCTAAATTTTCCCACCCAATGCTGTCGCGATCTTCAAACTTCACCTTCTTAAACATCATCACCATCGTAGACACCGCCACCTCACCAAAACTCACCTCACTCACACGCCACTTGCCCGACATTTCGGTATCTTCAACTGTAATGCTCGTCTCATCCACAGCTTGTGTATAATAATCAACAGGCTTCTGGCTGACATTGGCAATCTTTCGATCTACATCCAAGCGATCTACAAAATACGTTTGCCCATTGTGCAAATAAACCGCGTGGGTGTGAATTTGAAAAAACGCACTCACCTCATCCAATGTGCCAATCACCTGCGGGCCATTTTCGGTCTCTTCCATGATCGTATACGTCGGCTCACTGATATTGCGCAAACCCACCTCTGCCGCCGGATACCCCGACCGAGAGTAAAACCACTGCCCATTCAAATGCCGCGTCATGCCCTCATCGGCCAAAATCTCAAGCAAAGCCCCCGTAAACTCCCCCATCACCTCACCCTCTTCGGCACGCACAGGCAACTCTCTCAATGCACAACGCAAATGCCCCACCGCCAAATGCGGGTTGTTGGGGTCAATGGTTGCATGCTCGTGTGACTGCCCAAAGAAGTACGCTGGGTCGCGCATCAAAAACTGATCGATGGGCGCATTTTGCCCAATGAAAATAACCAACGACTCACCCGCCTGACGCCCTGCGCGCCCAGCTTGTTGCCAAATGCTTGACACACTGCCCGGATAGCCAACTATAAGTGCCGCATCTAATCCACCAATGTCAATGCCCAATTCCAAAGCATTGGTACTCACCACACCCAACAACTCGCCATTAAACAATTGTTGCTCAATATCACGTCGTTCAGATGGCAAATAGCCTCCGCGATAAGCCCGAATCGCTTGCCCCAATTTTGGGTTCACCTTCGTCAAATCATCTTGTGTATACCGATACAACACCTCAGCCGATGACCGTGCCCGCACAAAAGCAATTGTCTGTATCCGATTCATCAGCAACTTGCCCATCAACCAACGCGCATCGGTATTGGGGCTGCGCCGATCACTTGTTGTGCCTTCTAAAAAAGGCGGATTCCAAAACACAAAATGACGTTTCCCCTTTGGAGACCCGTCATTGTCCACCAGCGTCATCTTTCGTCCAGTCAAAGCTTCGGCATGTTCTTTGGGGTTTGCAATGGTTGCTGAGCAACAAATAAACTGCGGTGTGGCCCCATAATGCCGTGCCACACGCACCAACCGCCGCAACACATTGGCCACATGTGAGCCAAACACACCGCGATACGTATGCACTTCGTCAATGACCACATACCGCAAATTTTGCAAAAACCGCGCCCAACGCGGATGGTTGGGCAACACCCCCTGATGCAACATATCGGGGTTGGTCAAAATCACGCGCCCATCTTCTCGCAACGACTTCCGTTGGTTGGGCGGAGTATCGCCATCATACGTGCCCGACACAAATTGCAACGCCTCATCCATCTCGCCAAACCGAGCCAAACCACGTGCCTGATCTTGTGCCAATGCTTTGGTCGGAAACAAATAAAGCGCTGTGGATTGATCATTTTCCAACAACGCGTTGAGTGTGGGCAACTGATAACACAATGTTTTACCACTGGCCGTGGCCGTTACCGCCACAATTTCTTCCCCACGTTGCAAGGCGGCAAGCGCATTGGCTTGGTGGGTATATAACTGCGTAATATTCTGCTTGGCCAACGCCTCTGCCACCACCGGATGCACCAACCCATCGTGCGAAGCAAATTGTGCTTCACGTGGTGGAAACGTCTCAACATGCGCAAGCTGACCCGCATACCCATAGTCGCTGCGCACATTCGTGATAAATTGACCAAAGTCCATAAACGAAATATTGGGAATAAGTGTAACTGATGGGAACTGCGAAAACATCTGATTGAATGTATCAAACGGAGAGGTTGAAACAATATACTCGGCAGTATAGCATGCGTCAATACAATCTTAACGGCGAGAAAAAGTCACAAACACGACACGATTATCTGAATACCAAAATGTCGTTGCAACCCAATTGCACGTCCACCACCTTACGCCCAAACCCCAAGAATATCCATATCCCTACCCAGATTTTATTCAATTGATTTATACAGCCCAAGCTGTTGACTTCATCACACAAGCAAAA
>JAYODI010000154.1:0-6563 GCA_038279365.1 Candidatus Latescibacterota bacterium
GGGTGGATGTTTATGGTGGGTTTTGTTTTTGTTGCCTTTGGCATCGTTTGGGAGAGTTATGCCGGAAGCAATGGGAACGCGCAACACTTAGGCAAACAAAAGGCACACAATTTTGAACTATTGGACTTAGATGATAACAAGGTGAGCCTTAGCGACTACTCTGGCAAAATTCGAATCATTGACTTTTGGGCAACTTGGTGTCCTCCCTGTAAAGCAGAAATCCCACATTTTATATCTCTCACAAAAAAATATCCTGACATTGCCATTATTGGTATTTCACTGGATCAAGGTGGCACCCAAGTCGTTAAAAATTTTGCCCGCGAATACAACATACCCTATCCCCTGCTTATGGGGAATATCGAAACGGTACGTGCATTTGGCAACATTCAATCGATTCCAACAACTTTTATTGTTGACCAAGAGGGATTCATTATCAAAAAATATGTCGGCTACAAACCGGAATCGGTTTTTGAGACTGACATCCAAAAATTGCTCACACCTAAAAGTTAGCTTTGTTTTTGTTCAAATTGAAAGTCCTGTACGATTTGCGTATCGACAGGACTTTGTTGTTTATTTAAGTGTTTAAATGTTTATGGCCTGTACGTAACTAGAATGATTCTATCAGCACCAGAGATATTGCCTCGACCGTCCTGATTGCTGGTGGCCAAATAAATCTCGCCTCGACCACCGACTACAACATCTCTCAGTCTACCAAATTCTTCCCGAAACAACACTTCTTGCCCGATCACTTTTGTTCCGTCACTGCCTAAAGTTAATCGATGCAATGCTTGGTTTTTGAGCGTTGTAAACAACAAACTGCCTCGCCAATTTGGAATCACATCAGAGTCATAAAAGGATGCACCAGATGGTGCAATTGTTGGTGTCCAAGCAAACAGAGGCTCGTTTACATTATTTTCTCTACAATACTGCGCTTCCGCCAAACCAACCACATCTTCATCGCTGCAAAATCCATGCACTTCGGGCCATCCGTGATTTCGACTCCCAAGAATGAGATTTAGTTCATCATTGGTGCTTGGGCCATGCTCAGTTGCATAAAGCCTGTTGGTCGTTGGCTCAAATGCCAAACCTTGTGGATTGCGGTGCCCAAAGGAATAAACTTCTGTTGCAAAGGGATTGTTTGGAGCAGCTTTTCCATCTAAGTCCAAGCGCAATATTTTACCCGCTAACGAAGACAGGTCAATGGCCCGATTCGGCCCTTCGGCATCTCCGGTAGACATATACAACAACCGATCTGGGCCAATTACCAGGCGAGATCCGTTATGATTAAAACTTCCAGGTATATCGTTTAACAAGGTCTCTTGACTGTGTAATTGAAATCCATCAAATGCGAGTCTCACCAAACGATTTTTTACATTTCCACCTCCCCCATTGTATGAATGAGCAAAGTATACTTGGGGTGTGGAAGGAAAATTTGGATGAAAAGCCATCCCCATCAAGCCACTTTCCCCACGTTCTAAGACCCCAGAAATCACACCTACCTGCTGTGCCAGTCCCGTTGTGGTATCAACAACAGTAACAGTGCCTTCACGCTCTGTAATCCACAAACGCCCCGACGGATCAAATGCAAGATCCCACGGAGTATCCAAGCCTCCAACAAGTGTACGAATTTGAAAATTTTCTCGGCTAACATCCTGTATATCACTTGTTTCTTTGCCTCCATCACCGTTGCCATTTTCTGGGCCTTGGGGTTTGATACCACACCCGATTAGGCAACAAAATACAAAAACAATGCATCGCCTTTTATTCAGCATCACTTTCTCCTTTGTTATGATGAGTAGAAGAAAGCATACATCGCTCCATTAAAAAGCCAGCATTTCGAATGGCATTATTATTTAATTTTTCAATTTTCATTGATCTCATGTTTTTATTAGGATGAAATAAAAATAGTTACTTGAATAATTGCTCAAATATTTCACACAATATAATTACCGCAGAGCACGCCGTAAGATTTGCCCCTTTGTACCTTTTGGCAAAGATTCGACAATCTCAATAATTCGTGGATATTTATAGGAAGCCAAATGTTTCCGACAAAACACCTGCAGGGCATCGACATCGACATCGCCCACAACAAAAGCCTTTATTTCTTGTCCAGATACGGCATGGGGTATTCCAACAACGGCAGCTTCTTTAACGTTGTGGAACTCACATAGCACAGACTCAACTTCCACGGGATATATGTTATACCCATTGCGAATGATGACATCTTTTTTTCTGTCTACAAGATATACATCTCCATCACCATCTAAGTATCCCACGTCGCCTGTATGTAACCACCCCTCACGAATGGTCTCTGCTGTCGCTTGTTCATTTTTGTAATACCCTTTCATGACAGCCTGACCCCGCACAGCTATTTCTCCTATTTCACCCATGTCCAATAATTGTCCACGGTCATCAACCACCCTGATGTCTACCCCTCGAATTGCGCGTCCAACGCTTCCTTGCTTTCGGGGGATCTCTGGCGTACGAAAGGCTATAACTGGAGACGTTTCTGATAAGCCATACCCTTCTAAGACAACAACATTGAATTTGCTTTCAAACTGCTCTACCACTTTTTGGTCTATCGGTGCGCCTCCAACAAGACAATATTTAAAGGCCTGCAATTTTTTCATATCCACCAGTGGTGCCTTTAATAAGTCTTGGATCATTCGTGGAACGGCAGCAAGGATCGTCACACGATCTTGGATCATTTTATCGAGCAAATCCGGAACATTAAACTTTGGCAAATAAGAAATACACCCCCCATTTAAAAGTGGGGCGTTTTGCATACAGGTTTGACCAAAACTATGCGAAAGTGCCAAAACTGCGAGCGTACATTGACCAACACCCCAATAGGTCGGCATCTGCGTGCCATTTGCTAAGCTTCTTTCAGAAACCCATTGTGCATTTGAATTGAGGTTAAAATGTGTTACTTCTGCACCTTTTGGGTTGCCTGTTGTGCCTGATGTATAAAAAATGACCGCAGTATCATCAGAAGAAGTTGGATAAATATCCTGGTTATTTAAAAATGCACATGAAGTTATATTTTCATATTCAAGTTCATCAAGACAGAGTAACCTGGGTTGTATATTGGCCTGTTTAACGCTAGCAATAACCGTTTCACGAACAAGCGGAGAAAAGACAACCATACCAACCTGGGCATGATTCAGACAAAAAGTTACTTCTCGTGGTGCAAGTAAAATATTAATGGGAACAACAACAGCACCCACTGTTAGAATAGCAAAATAAGCATATGTAAATTCTTGTCGATTTTCTGACACCAAAGCAACGCAATCACCAGGGCGAACCCCTTTGGTTTTTAATATTTGGGCAAAAAAGTCAACACGTCCAGCCAACATTTCATAGGTAACATGAGGTGCCAAAGCCCTTTGTTTTTTGTGTTTTTTTGCCGATTCAAATACAATTGATGCAAGATTTAAAGACATTACACCCAGCCTCCCTAAGCGCCTGTACAACAACTAAATAGAAAGAACACCATCTACGCGATCAAAAACATAATCGGGCGCAATGCCCAATCGATCTATATCTTCCATACGAGCAACTCCCGTCAAAACCAAAGCAGTGGCCATTCCTCCCGCCTTGCCCATGGCAATATCGGTCTCTAAACGATCACCAACCATGAGACAGTCTGAGGGTGGCAACTGCAAATGGCGCAAAACGGTATCAATCATAATAGATGATGGTTTACCAATAACCCCATCAATAGGACGACGCAAAAGTGCTTCAAGGGCTGCAATAGTTGCTCCAGCATCAATAATTTCATCATTGGGCATTGGACATACCAAATCAGGGTTGGTTGCCCAAACCTGTGCACCCATTTTGGCTGCATGATAAGCAAAGTGGATTTTTTCATAAGAAAGATGCCTATCCAATGAAACAAGAACCACATCTGTATCTTGAGGGGTTAACGCCATTTCCAATCCCATTTGGCGCAACTCCTGATACAATGGCTCTTCGCCCATCACAAAAAACTTGGCCCTTGGCATTTCTTTTTTAAAATAAAGTGCAGAGACAAATGAAGAATTAATCACATCTTCAATATCCGTTGAAATACCTAAGTGGGTTAGTTTTTTTGCAAAAGTAAGCCTGTTGTCTATGGGTTTATTAGACAAAAACAAAACGCGACGCTTTTCTTCCCGTAGTTTTAAAACAGTTTCTTTGGCTTTGGGCAAGAGTTTGTCACCCAAATAGATGGTACCATCTAAGTCAAAAATATATCCTTGAAAGTTCAAATTAAAAATTCCTTGTCATGTCAACGACTTTCATCTAATATTGTGAGCCCTAACCCCAATCTTTAAAGCACAATAGGAGTATTTTGTGAGCAAAACAAACAACACCCCCAACTGGCCCACAACGCCAGAAGAAGAGACTTACTGGAAAAAACAAAGCAAACAATTTATGGTTGACCCAGAAGAAGTTTATCTCAACACGGGTTCTTGGGGTTCTCTCCCTCGACCAGTATTTGATTCTATGATTAAAGGCTTAGAAGCCCTTGAAGGAAATCCCACACGCAACCGGAGCATACTTGTAGACAAAATGCGTGATGCCCGAAATGCCTTTGGTTCCTTTATTAACGCACCAGCTCCCGATATTGCTTTTGTCCAAAACGTAACCGTAGCCATTAATATGGTCGTCCATGGCTTAACTTGGCAAGCTGGTGATGAGATTTTGGCGTCGGATCAAGAATATGGAGCCATTGATAATTGCTTAGATCATGCAGAAAAACTTTGGGGTGTCAAAATCAATCGCGCAATTCTCCCAATTCCTGCCCAAGACCCAGAGGAAATAGTTCAGGCCTTTCGCAAAAAAATAACGCCCAAAACAAAACTTTTGGTTTGCAGTCATATTGCAACACGAACAGGCCTTATTGTTCCGGTGGCCAAACTTGCGCAACTTGCCCATGAACATGGTGCACTTTTGGCCATAGATGGTGCCCATGCACCAGGCATGATTCCATTGGAATTGGAAAAAAGTGGCGTTGATTTTTATGGTGGAAACTGTCACAAATGGCTGTGTGCACCCAAAGGTACGGGGTTTTTATATACACGCCCAGAACACCAAGACAAACTACACCACCTCATTGTCAGTTGGGGATACAATAAAAATGGCTCCGAAAGAGACAGTGACGGAGCCTTAAAAATAAACAACCAACCCTACATGTGGCAACTTGAACATTGGGGCACGCGTGAAATGGCCTGTTTTGGTGCTATTGAAGAAGCCGTAGCAGTACAAGAAAGCATTGGCAAAGAAAAATTGTTGCAAAGAGGACAACAGTTAGCGGGTTATTTTCGAGATCAACTTGCCAGTGTTTCTTGGGCAAAATTGCTCACGCCCACCCATCCTGAAATGACGGGATCCATCACTTCATTTCGGTATCAGAACATAGACTTTGATACATTTAGCAAAAAACTTTATGACGATTATCGCATCACCTCTCCGGTATTTAATGAACCAGAAGGTGTGGTCCAACGCGTATCAACTCATTTTTATAATACATTCTCACAGATAGATTTACTGCTTGAAGTATTGCACAAATTTCAATCTCAAAAAACCTAATCACACCACCCCTTGTCGATATACCTTGTTTCATTTACTTGGCTGATTTGCATGTATTGAGACCGTGAACCTATTTTAGACTCCCAGACACGTGTATCAACTTTTTGTGCCTGATCACCCTTTCGCAAACCTTCAGACAAAATACGCCCATCCATTTTTGTTGGCAGTTTTCCCAATACAAGATGCAAAATTGTAGGCGCAATATCGACAACGCCACTGGGGCATTCTAATGCTTCACCACTTTTAAAACTGGGCCCCATTGCAATCAGTACATTATGTAAATCATACGGACTACAAGACCCATGCGAAGCAACACCTTTGCTACCATAGACAAAGCCGGGTATGCCAAATTCATTTTTTTGTGTTGACCATTTCCTTGAAAACATGATATCTGGCGTACGAATATGATTGAGGTTGGCAACATCAAAAGAAAATGTGCCAGATATGTGCCCCCCAATACCATTCCCTTGGGTAAATATCGGACCTATCCAACTTTGTGTACTTAAAAAATCTACCACATCGGCACACTTAGCACTGTAATCACCTCTTAAAACAACGCCATTCCCAGTCCAAACCATTTTTGTCATATCAAAACCGGCAGCTTGAAATGCACTGGCATAATCAAATGGTTCGGCAAGAGTTGAAAACCCATGATCTGAACACACCATGATGTCTATTCCATTAGAAACGGAAAGCAAGTGCCCCAAACGTTTATCATTTTCACGGATGGACTTCAATGCCAACTCGGCCCCCAAACCTACCTTATGTTGCGTTAAGTCAGGATCACACAACCATCCAAAAACCACATCGTAAACACGCCGTTCAATCACATCAACCATCATCTGTATCACCAAATCATTGCGAGAAGTCGCCGGAACTGTGTCTGGGGGAAATTCTCCATAAGTATCCATCAAGCTTGTTAACAAGCTTGATGGATGTACAACACCCCTAACATTAACCATATGTCCTTCAAATGGTGCACATTGTAC
>JAYODI010000007.1:0-34896 GCA_038279365.1 Candidatus Latescibacterota bacterium
AGACGAATAGACGCACAGCCGCAGGCTACAACGAGCGTAGCGAGTAATAGACGAATAGACGACAAACCTTGATTCGCAGATTCGCTGATTCGCAGATTCGTTGATTCGCAGATTCGTTGATTCGCAGATTCGCAAATTCGCTCATTCTACCCTTCTTCAGGATTTAACAACGTCGTCATGTGCATCGCCTGAAACAACGCGGCGGCCTCGGCCTGAATACGCAACGACCCCCGCTTGGGCATCAGCGTGGTTTCACCCAACATCGGCGGACAAATCACAGCTTCAACAGTGCCCGCATTGATATCCACATTCCCCTTTGGGCAACGCCGCCACAAACTGTGTGACCCGCGAAATGCAACGGGAATAATTACCACATCTTGTGGCAACTTGGCAAACAAAGCATACTGCAATGGAAACAACTGAATGTCAAACGACGCTGTAGTGCCCATAGGATAAATCAACCCAGGTCGTTCAAACATAGCCTCCAACATACGCGGCGTTGAATGTCCCGCGCCATCCAAGCTCTCACGCGTCACATTGCCATCCAACTCTTCAAACATACGGTCATATTCATCGGGGGTCACACCAAACACCGTCATCTCCCGTGACCCAATTTTAAAACTTGTCGATTTAGACAATCCTCTACGTGCCAAAATAACAAAAGGCACAGGTTTTTCCCAACCAATGGCCTCCAACAATTGAGGCGATTGCCACACGGGAAACGAGATTAAGTGCTCCACCAAACTTTGGTGTGTGGGCAAAAACAAAATCTTGTGCTGCCCATCTCCCAAATTCATCGCTTTTGCAATCGGCGCAAACATTGGGTCAATGGTCACCTTTACATCAATATCCAAACACGCTTTGGTGGCTTCAGACCACGCGCCCCAAAGAGCCCACGCTTTTTCATACCGCTCAGGCACAGGCACATTGGCCCGATCCAATTTTTTGCGCTTATTCCCCAACTGCCAACACAACCGCACCCACTTAAGCAAGCGCCACTTCTGCTTGAACGACGACACATTGGCCTTTTTACCTACTTGAGGGTAATCAACAAAACGCCCTTTGGCTTGCCCAATCAAAAGGGGGGGCACAGTTAAGCGACCCTCAGAAACGGCATTGATCCGATTGACAATACGCACAGACACATCAATCATATCGCGTGTCAAATAACTATACGGTTGCCCATACCAATACAACTTGGGGCGCAATTTTGTCGGGTCTTCTTGGTGGGCTTGCATAAATTCAATCAACATCGCCCTTAA
The DNA here is from genome assembly GCA_038279365.1 of Candidatus Latescibacterota bacterium. GTDB lineage: Bacteria > Latescibacterota > UBA2968 > UBA2968 > UBA2968 > JABIFK01. The sequence goes on from JAYODI010000007.1 coordinate 1,263, forward strand.
AACATGCAAGTCTTGTCTTACATCATCCAATCCATTACCCAACTCAACCACCGCCACATCACCCTCAACAATCACCTTCCAAATCGACACACCAAACCAACCAAAATTGGTCAAATAATTATACCGTGTAGACAACCACCCACCAGCAGCAATCAAATCCAATGTGCGCTGGGCCACATCTTGCAACAACACACGCAAAGTTCCCTCAACAGTTTCACCATCTAAGGTATAGACATATACCTCATCCCAACGTGGGTCATCTGCAACTTCAACCTTGGCCAAGGCTTCGGCCACTGCTTGTGCGTGCGACATTGGCACCTGTGTAATATTCACCTCGGCCAATGCCGCCTCCACCGCCTGAGGTGCATATAACTCACCCTTAGACAGTGCCTCTAAATAAAACGATTGATACAACTTCAAAAACGCTTGTCCATCGCCCACACCACGCTGAATAAACTGATCTTTCAATTGCAAATAAATGCGATTGCCCGCGTGATACCGAGGTAACATTTCTGCAAAGGGGGCATAGGCCTCTGCCAAACGCGCATCGCGAATCGGTGGCAACCCCTGATAAATGGCCCCCACCAACTGTGTGCGAAACCTTAAGGCATCCATACCAACAGACCCCGACACAGCCTGGCTTTTGGGCCAAACCAACGCATCGGGGTCAATATCATCAAAATATCCGTCGTGTCGCACCGCTTCTAAAAGATGTTGCACAGACGCATCATATAACATCAGCATCTGATCGACATCATCCAGCAATGTCACATGCAAGGGCCGATCATCGGATGCTTGTTTTGCCATAAAAACACCTACGTTTCATGGTTTTTGTCACAACGCAAAGTAAAAAACACCCATCATTTCTGTTACAAAATTATTCGCCAGATTTCAACACATGTCGCTTTAGGCCTGGCACATGAATATCTTGAATATACGTTGGCCAATCAATCCGCGATACGTCACAATTAAAAATTTCACGATCTTCGGCATCCATGCTCTCAAAAAGCGATTGCATATGGTGCGTTTGAAATTCACAGGGCAATTGCACATAAGCACTATAAATGTCGCTCAAAGAACGCGCGTTTTCCAACGTGGCATCCAACAAGGACAACTGGCGTTTTTGTTTGCTAAATCGGCCAACAGGTGTTCTGTCGAAGAACCATTTTAAAGCTTTGACTGGCAATTGATACCGATATTTAAGCTGGCGCTGAAACGTTTCCAAAGTGGGATATTTCCAGGGTTTGACCAAAATAGGCCGCCCCTTGCGATCAAGCATCGGATTTTTTAAAAAATATTCATAAACCAGATGCACCATGTCGCCCACCTTCATTGGGTTTTGGTCACCCGTACATACATGATACACCTTCACATCTTTATTGGCCTTGATGGTGGGCAAAACACCAATGATGACATTCACAATAATATCAACAGGAATGACATCCAAAACCACATCGGGCCGAGCTGGAAAATCGACCAATCGCCCTTTACCATAATGTGCGATCAATGGATCGGCCACTTTCAGGCCATCTAACCACCCCGGCTCAGGGTCAGACAAACTGCTCTCAATCACCGATGGACGCACAATCACCACTGGCAAGTCACCGCGTGTTTTGACAATCATCTGCTCGCCCATTGCCTTGGTCATGGTATAACTGTCGTGCCACCCCAGTTCACGCCCACGCGCCAGTCCTCGCAAAACCAGCTGTTCGCGTTTCCACCGTTGGCGCAATGCATCAATTTGATGGTTTCTGCGATGTTCCGTAACCCGCTTACCTTCATCTTGTCGATTAAGCAATTTGTGAAATTGAGCAATACGCGCAGGTTCCAAAGATGCTTTTTCCACCTCTTCACAATAGGCCTGAATAGACGCAATTTCCCGATCCAAATCAAAATCGGCATTTTGAGCTTTGCCAATGGCTTGTGCGACAGTGCGGTTGGGCACAGGTGTTTCTTCCAAAATTTTCCCCGTTTGCTGCCCACTCACATAGGCCGTTGAGGCATGAACCAAAACAGCATTTTGACACGCTTTGGCAAATTCAACCACCCGCATAGGGCCAAGCGTGTTTTGCGCCAATGCCACATCCAACGGTTCATCAAATACCACCGTTGCCGCACAATTAATCACAATATCCACTTCGCGTGTCAATTGGGCATACATCTCATCGGCAATGCCCAAACGATCTTGGGTCAAATCACTCGGCACCGCAACCAACTTTTCGCGTGCCAAAACCTCAAAGCGCTCTCCCAACTTTTGCCGCAAAGAACCAAATGCGTTGGCCTGAATAATTTCGCGTTCTAAGCGCTCTTGCGCTGTAATAATCTTACCAGATGTGCGATAACGAGGGCGAATCATCAGATAAATACGCTCAACATCAGGGGCATGCCGCAAAATTTTTTCAACGACCCCTTTGGCCAAAAAACCAGTGGCGCCGGTTATAAAAAAAACTTTGCGATTGAGAAATGGAATAATCTGGCTCATAGAACGCGATAACCCATCAGACAAAAGTTAAAAATAAGTGGTATAAAAGCCGTGTAATTAAACGCCCGGATTGAAATTCTGTCAACCCATTTCTATTGCATCACTTTTCGTGTAAACCCGTTCAAAAAATGAGGTTGACAAAAAATAGACGAACGCCTATCTTCTTCATCTTCAGTCTGATACAGCCTTCTCCAGCAACCTTTTATACGACCAAAATGCGATACAGAAATGGAGCAACATCATGGCACGCACATTACTCATTATCAAACCCGACGCCGTAGCCAAAAACGTCATTGGCGCCATCATTCAGCGCCTCGAAGAAAAAGGCTTTGGCATCATTGAACTTCAAAAAATGCACCTCACCCGCGCACAAGCAGCCGAATTTTACGCCGTGCATAGCGAGCGCCCTTTTTATCACGAACTTATTGATTTTATGACATCTGGGCCGTGTGTGCCGATGGTTCTCGAAAGAGAAAATGCCGTTCCATTCTTGCGTGAAACCATTGGCAGCACCAACCCTGCCGAAGCTGCTGAAGGCACCATTCGCAAAGATTTTGCCACAAATATCCAAAACAACGCTGTTCACGCATCCGACTCTCCCGAAAATGCGGCCAAAGAAATCGCCTTCTTTTTTGGCGAAGGCGCAACGGGCTAATAAGATTTTCAAAACGATCTGTTTTCATTCACCAGCAGCAGCCCCATCAAAAACCATTGCAGGTGGTGAAAGACCCATTGCTGAAAGCCAAAACAAATGAAAATTGATCTTCGCGAGCTTAAAGACGGAGAAAACATCTTCGAATTTGATGAAACACCCGAAGAACTCCACATTCCAGATGGCACATTGCCCATAAAAGGCACTATCCACTCGCGATTGGTCATCTATAAAATAGACGAATCCATCACTGCCAAAGGGGCCTCGACGTGCACAGTCTTACCCGAGTGCGCACGTTGTCTGGAGCCTATTACATTTCCGATAGAGGTGGCTTACACATTTGTTTTTAGAAAAGGCCAGCCTCAATACCAAGACGAAGAAGATGACGAAACCCTCATCTTCTTAAACGAAGGCCCCGATGAAATTGATTTAGGAAATGAAGTAAAAGATTATATTTTGTTAGAACTGCCCATGATCCCCACCTGTGCAGCAACCCCAAATGGCCCTTGCGACAAATATGACCAACCACCCATTGAAATATTGGGTGCCAAGCAAGAAGAGCGCCTCGACCCACGGTGGGATGCGCTTCGGGCATTAAACAACCCAAAAGAACAAAACTGACCCTGAACCGTTAAGTTTTGAGAAACTTTTAAAATAAAAACAGAGCAATCAAACGTTAATACCAATAAGGAGATCCCCCATGGCACATCCAAAACGTCGCAGTTCCAATTCCCGTACAGGCAAACGCCGTACGCACTGGAAATTGAGCCGTCCCAATTCCAACGAATGTCCCAACTGCGGGCAATCAAAATTATCTCACCGTGTCTGTGGCAACTGTGGTTATTACAATGGACGAGCCGTCGTTGTAGAAGCAGATGAAATTTAATACTTTGGCACGTGAAACACGGTCACATCTTTAACATCGGTGCTTATGCAAAAACCTTTTCAAGCAGCCATCACGGGCATTGCACATTATGTGCCCGAACGTCGTCTGACCAATGCCGATCTCGAAAAAATGGTCGACACAACAGACGAATGGATCACATCCCGCACAGGTATTAAAGAACGGCGCATTCTCGATGATGGCCTTGGTACCTCCTATATGGGTACAAAGGCTTTACAAACCATTCTCGATCAAAAAGGAATGGATGCCAAAGAAATAGATCTCATTGTGGTGGCCACCATCACGCCCGACATGCTGTTTCCTGCCACCGCCTGCCTCATTCAAAATCAAATTGGTGCCACAAACGCTTGGGCTTTTGATTTGTCCGCCGCTTGTAGCGGCTTTCTTTACGCCCTCATTGTGGGGGCCCAATTTATAGAAACCGGAGCCCACAAAAAAGTGGTGGTCATTGGTGCTGACAAAATGAGCAGCATCATGGACTATACCAACCGCAATACCTGCGTGCTTTTTGGAGATGGCGCAGGTGCAGTGCTTCTCGAACCCGCAGAACCAGGTGTTGGACTACAAGACTTTGTTTTACATGCCGATGGCTCTGGTGTCGAATATTTGCGCCAACCTGGTGGCGGCAGTTTACACCCTGCCACACACGAAACCATCGACCAAAAGCTACACTACATCTATCAAGATGGCCGCGAAGTGTTCAAGTTTGCCGTACCCCGTATGGCAGAAGTCGCAGCCCAAGTTCTCGAGCGCAATGGTCTCACAGGCCAAGACATTGCGCTCTTTGTGCCTCACCAAGCAAACAGACGCATCATAGATGCCTGTATCAAACGCACCGATTTACCCCCAGACCGCGTTGTCATCAATATAGACCGATATGCCAACACATCTGCCGGTACCATTCCCATTGGCCTATCAGAAGCCGTTGGGCAAGGGCGCGTCAAACGGGGTGACAAGGTGCTCTTAGCCAGTGCTGGGGCAGGTTATACTTGGGGAAGTGCCCTAATCACTTGGGCATACTGATTTTTAAATCATACACCGTTAAAAAAATACATTCAAACTATGTCTATTGCTTTTCTATTTCCAGGCCAAGGTTCACAATTTGTGGGCATGGGTCACGACCTCTATCAAACATATCCAGAGGCACGTGCCGTTTTTGATTTGGCCAACAAAGTGCTCGATATCGAAATCAAAACGTTTTGTTTTGATGGACCAGAAGATTCGCTCAAACAAACGGCCATCACGCAACCTGCTATCTTTACCCACAGTGTGGCCGCCTATGAAGTTATAAAAAAACATAACCATCGCCCCACCCTTGTTGCCGGACACAGCGTGGGTGAACTGGCTGCATTGGTTGCCGCAGGCGTAATGTCACTCGAAGACGGCTTTCGCGTAGTATGCGTGCGCGGGCAAGCCATGCAAACCGCTGGCAAAAAACGCCCAGGTGCCATGGCTGCCATCATTGGCTTAGACGACGATATCATCACCCAATTGTGTCAAGAAATTGGCAACCAAGTCACCCCCGCCAACTTCAATTGCCCGGGCCAAGTGGTTATTTCAGGTGAAGAACAAGCCGTAAAAAAAGCAATGGAAAAGGCCACAGAACAAGGAGCAAAACGCGCTTTGTTATTGCCCGTGAGCGGTGCATTTCACTCTGCGCTGATGCAACCAGCTGTCGAATCATTGGCCAGCATTTTGGAAGATGTGCCGTTTCAAAAAGCAGCTATCCCCGTTATTCCCAATGTGACCACCGAGCCCACAACCGACCCACAAAAATTAAAAGAATTGCTCATTCAACAAGTGGTCTCACCCGTCCGTTGGACAGAATCTATGATTACCCTGGGCAATCAGGGCATCACCCAAGCTTACGAAGTCGGCCCAGGCAACGTGCTCAAAGGTCTTATGCGCCGCATCAATCGCGACTTGCCCGTCACAGAAGCTGGCACTGTAGAGGCCATTCAAAATCTGTAACATTTTAAGTTTTGATATTTTTAAAACAGTTATGCCTTAAATTTTTCAGCTCACCCATTGCAAACCAAAGACTTTATTTATGCGCCTTAAAGACCAAACAGCCATCGTCACCGGAAGTTCTCGCGGCATTGGCGAAGCCATTGCACTTCGCTTGGCCGATGAAGGTGCCAACGTGGCCGTATGTGCCAGCAGAAGCATAGATGGTGCCGAAGCCGTTGCCGCCAAAATTCGCGCCAAAGGACAAGAAGCCCTTGCCATCAAAGCCGATGTATCACAAACCGAAGACGTTGATGCACTCGTCAAAACAGTGATAGACGCTTGGGGCAAAATTGATATCTTGGTCAACAATGCCGGTATTACCCGCGACAACTTAATCATGCGCATGAAAGAAGATGAGTGGGATGCGGTACTGGATGTTAATCTCAAGGGTGCTTATCGTTGTATTAAGGCCGTGACACGTCCCATGATGAAAGCACGCACAGGTCGCATCATCAATGTGTCTTCGGTTGTCGGTTTGATGGGCAATGCAGGACAAATCAATTATGCAGCTTCCAAATCGGGCCTTATTGGTGTGACCAAATCTGCTGCCAAAGAATTGGCCTCACGCAACATCACCGTAAATGCCGTTGCTCCTGGGTTTATTCCAACCGATATGACTGCCGAATTAACAGACGAACTCAAAACCAAACTGATAGAACAAATACCTTTAGGCTCGCTGGGCAAACCAGAAGACATTGCTGCAGCGGTGGCCTTTCTCGCTTCACCCGATGCAAACTATATCACGGGCCAAGTCATTGTTGTCGATGGTGGCATGGTCATGTAACTCAACCCCGTAGATAGATACATTGCTTCTCAAACAAGGAGACATAACATGGCTGATGAAATTCAACAAAAGGTCATCGATTTAATTGTAGATCAGCTCGGCGTAGATGCAGACAGTGTCAAAGAAGAAGCCCATTTCATCGACGATTTGGGTGCCGACTCACTCGATACCGTTGAATTGGTTATGGCATTTGAAGAAGAATTTGACATTGAAATACCCGATGAAGATGCCGAAAAACTCGAAACAGTTGGCGATGCCATCAAATATTTGAACGAACATAAAAATTAAGATAAAAAATGAATAGAGAGGAAAAACACATAGTTTTCCTCTCTTTCTCTATCTTTTATTACTTAACTTATTAGGCGTCCCCCAGACATTGAGGGAGATTGATTGTGAATAGAGACCGCAGAGTTGTGATTACAGGTTTGGGCACATTGGCCCCCAACGGCAATACCACAGAATCCTATTGGCAAGCCTTGTGCAATGGTCAAACAGGGGTCGATCTCATTACCAAGTTTGATGCCTCAGATTTTCGGGTAAAATTTGCGGCCGAGGTCAAAAACTTCGATGCAGAAAAATATGGCATAGACAAGCGCAATCAACGACGCATGGATCTATTTACCCAATATGCCATCGCCGCATCCGTTATGGCCGCCGAAGACGCGGGTTTAGACATGGATCGCGAAAATGCGGAACGGGTAGGGGTTGTTTTTGGTTCTGGCATTGGGGGCATCAAAACCTTCGAAGAACAACACGACGCCTATAGAAATGGTGGTTCGCGCCGCATCAGCCCGCTCTTTGTACCCATGATGATTGCCGACATGACTGCTGGTCAAGTGTCTATTTCACTCGGTGCCAAAGGCCCCAACTATACCACGGTCACAGCGTGTGCTTCAGCCGCACATGCCATTGGCAATGCTGCACGTGAAATCTGGGACGACGAAGCCGACATCATGATCACCGGTGGTGCCGAAGCTGCCATTACCGAAATGTCTGTTGGTGGTTTTGCATCGGCCCGTACCCTTTCAACACGCAATGACGATCCCAAAGCCGCAAGCCGCCCCTTTGATGCCAACCGCGACGGTTTTGTCATTGGCGAAGGCAGTGGTGCCCTTATCTTAGAAGAGCTTGAACACGCCAAAAAACGTGGTGCACGCATTTATGCAGAAGTAGTAGGTACCGGATATACTGGCGATGCCTACCACATTACAGACATGGCACCTGGTGGTGAAGGCGGTGCCAGAGCCATGCGACGCGCACTCAAACAAGCAGCCATCAATCCAGAAGATATTTCATACGTCAATGCACACGGCACATCAACACCAGTTGGTGACCCTGGTGAAACAGCGGCCATCAAATCGGTTTTTGGCGACCATGTCAAAAAACTGGCCGTCAGTTCCACCAAGTCTATGACAGGTCACCTATTAGGTGCATCGGGTGCCATCGAAACCATTGCCGCTACATTGGCAACCTATCACAACATTGTACCGCCCACCATCAACTATGAAACACCTGACCCAGAATGTGATCTCGACTATGTGCCCAACGTGGCCCGCGAAATGAATGTCGAAATTGCCATTAACAATTCCTTCGGTTTTGGTGGGCACAATGCTGTCGTAATCGTAAAAAAATTCAGATAATTTTACCTTCCTAAGGTGATTCTGATTCTTTGGAGATTTCGTCATCGGGCTCGGCACACTCTTACGCACATTCAAACGCTGGACACGCTCAGTGGGCAATCGTACACGCCCATTGGAAGAGCTTCAGGTTAAACTGCAATACACATTCTCCAACCCTGATCTCTTAATCCAGGCATTGAAGCACCGTTCCTACGTCTATGCTGCTGAAGAAAACAGCATCACGTCCAACGAACGCCTCGAATTTTTAGGTGATGCCGTTCTCGACCTCATAGTCACCGAATATCTCTACCAAAAATTCCCAAAAAAACGCGAAGGCGAACTCACACAAATCAAATCTTTGCTCGTCAGCAAAGTCGTGTTGGCCGAGCGCAGCAACAATTTTGGATTGGGGGAATTTTTGCTTTTAAGCAAAGAAGAAACCCAAGCAGGAGGTCGCAAGCGCACCTCCATTATTGGCGATGCTTTTGAAGCCTTATTGGGTGCCATCTATCTCGATGGGGGCCTTCTGGTGGCACAGAATTTTGTCGAACGCATCATCCTTTCCTTTAGTGACGAAATTCTTACCAACAACACCTACCTCAATTTTAAAAGCGTATTGCTCGAACACACACAAAGCGAAGGCAAGGGGCACCCGCGTTATTTGGTCAACGCCGAAGAAGGCCCCGACCATCGCAAAATGTTTTCTGTTGAAGTGCTCATTGGTGGCATCTCTCAAGGTGTTGGCCAAGGCCGTAGCAAAAAAGAAGCACAACAAATGGCCGCCAGAGACGCACTCGAAAAAATGGGTTTACATTAAGCGTGAATGCGCCAACCCCAAATACTTGGCGTTTCCTCAACACACAAGCAGGAAACGCCTTTTTTAATATGGCCACAGACGAAGCTCTGATGCAATCTGTAGAGCGAGGGGCCCCCCCCGTCTTTCGTGTTTATGCGTGGTCACCACCTGCCATCTCTTTTGGTTATGCCCAACGCATAGCTCACGAAATTGATTTGCAAAAATGTCGGGACCAAAACATTCATATTGTGCGAAGAGCCACTGGTGGTCGTGCCGTTTTACATTGGAACGAACTCACATACAGTGTTATTTGCCACAAAGATGACCCCACAGTAGGCGGCACCATTCAAGAGGCCTACAAAAAAATCAGCATGGCACTTATAGCCGGTGTCAAACATCTGGGTGCACCCGTCTCATTTGAACCGCGCCGCCAAGCACAACCAAGCCCACGCGACAAAGAACTCACCGCACCCTGTTTTACCAGCACCGCCCAGCACGAAGTCACACTTCAGGGGCGCAAACTCATTGGCAGTGCGCAACAACGCATCGGCCAAACCATCTTGCAACACGGCTCCCTTTTATTAGGGCCCGAACACAAACACATTGTCAACCTCTTTCCAAGTGGCAAGGAGAAATTGCAAGAACGCTTCACCCACGCGCTTAATGCCCACACCATCTCATTATCTGAAGCACTTAGCCACCCCATCAACTTTGAAACCACCGCCCAAGCACTGCAAACTGGTTGGTCAGAAACCTTTCCCAACACCATCTTAATCACAGACCAACTCGAAAAAGATGAAGCATCCCAAATTGAAACCCTCATCAAAGAAAAATACGCCACCGACACCTGGAATTTTAAACGATAAAACACACATGAATCCTATGACTTGGACTTTTCACCCCCTTAAAGATGAATCTCGTCTCAAGTCTGCATGCCTAGTTTTGATCATCATCGCCACATCTTTTATCATCGGATGGAGTTTTCAAAGCAATACCTTTGCTTGGGTGTCTTTTATCTTGCTCACAATTGCCATGGCACGTTATTTTTTACCTACAAAATACACATTAGATGAAACGGGCGTCACCATTTCAATGATGGGGCATCAAAAAAAATTTATCTGGGCACAATTCAAGCGTGCCGATCAACATCCCGATGGCATCTTTCTAAGCCCATTTTCAAAGCCACATCGTCTCGACACTTTTAGAGGGCAATTTCTCAAAACAGGCACACAAACCCAAGAGATATTTCATGTCATCCAACAACACACCTGCCCAAAATCGCCTTAAAGATTGGTGGAATCACGCATTTGCCGTTTCCCCTCCCGAACAGGCCATTACCGAAGACGACGAAATCCTCGCCAAAAGGGTGGCCACATTTATTGTAGGGAGAAAACTTTCGGCTCCGGCCATTATGCTATTAGAAACAGGACGCCCCCTTAATTACATAAGCAGTCAATTTTTAGTCTTTCTATCACCCTTCATATCCATTATCTTCTCCAACAACCAAGAATTTGACCGCTTTACCCAATTCATCGAAAAACGAGACAGTATTTCTTGTATCATCAAACACATCGAAAAACTGGAAGACCAACCCCATGGATAAACTCGACGTGATCATTGCCACAGACTGTGGCAGTACCACGACCAAAGCCATTCTCATAGAAAAAAAAGGGGACGTGTACCGCCAAACGTATCGAGGTGAAGCCCCCACAACCGTTGAAGCCCCCTATGAAGATGTGACAAGAGGCGTTCTCAATGCCATTCAAGAGGTAGAAGAGCTTTCTGGGCGCAAAATACTCGACGGTGAAAACTTCATTACCCCAGCCCAAGACAACACAGGTGTCGATATCTACATCTCCACCAGCAGTGCCGGTGGCGGTTTACAAATGATGGTCGGTGGCGTTATCCAATCCATGACGGGTGAAAGCGCCCAACGCTGTGCCTTAGGTGCAGGTGCCATTGTGATGGACGTATTGGCCTCCAATGATGGACGACAACCCCATCAAAAAATTGAGCGCATCAGACAACTGCGCCCCGACATGGTCTTGCTCTCTGGGGGCACAGACGGTGGCACCATCAGCCACGTTGTCGAATTGGCCGAATTTATTGCAGCCGCAGATCCACGCCCTCGTTTTGGTTCGGGTTACAAACTGCCCGTCATTTTTGCAGGGAACAAAGACGCGGCAGAAGACATTCAGCGCACATTGGGTGAACAAACCGACCTCACCATCACAGAAAACATTCGCCCCACCCTCGAACAAGAAAACTTAGGCCCCGCACGTCACGTCATCCATGATATGTTTTTGGAACACGTTATGGCACAAGCACCCGGCTATCGCAAACTCATGGGGTGGACAGGGGCACCCATTATGCCCACGCCCGGTGCTGTGGGTTTAATGATGCAAACCGTTGCCAAACAACAAAACATCAATGTGGTGGGTGTAGACATTGGTGGTGCAACAACCGATGTGTTTAGCGTTTTCCAAGAAATTTTCAACCGCACAGTAAGTGCCAACCTCGGCATGTCTTATAGCGTATCCAATGTTTTGGCAGAAGCAGGCCTTGAAAATGTGATGCGCTGGGTTCCCTTCGACATCGACGAAGCCGATTTGCGCGACCGCATCAAAAACAAAATGATTCGCCCCACCACCATTCCTCAAATGCTTGAAGAACTACAAATAGAGCAGGCCATCTCACGAGAGGCCTTGCGGCTTGCATTTATTCAACATCGTGCATTGGCCGTTGGTTTAAAGGGTGTGCAAACCGAGCGCACCCTCTCCGACGTTTTTGATCAAGACAGCAGTGGCGAAAGCCTCATCCAAATGCGTGACCTCGATTTGCTCGTAGGCAGTGGCGGTGTGTTGTCTCACGCACCTCGTCGCACACAAACAGCAGCCATGCTCATCGACGCATTTCAACCTGAAGGCATCACGCGTTTGGCCGTTGACAGCATCTTTATGATGCCCCATTTGGGTGTTTTGTCGTCTGTCAACGAAGTCGCCGCCACACAGGTTTTTGAACACGATTGTCTCGTTTATATTGGCACATGCATCGCCCCCATTGGGCAAGGCAAAACAGGCAGTCCTTGCCTAACTTATGATATCAACTTACCCACAGGCAAACAAAGCGGCCAACTATTGGTTGGGGATCTCTTACGCTTTCCCCTTCTGGCCAATGAAGAGGCCACCCTTACCCTCACCCCAGAACGGGGTTGGGATGTTGGCGCAGGTGTTGGGCAAGCACAAAATACCACCATAAAAGGTGGCGAAGCGGGTCTCGTGCTCGATGGCAGAGGACGCCCAATTATCTTTCCAGAAGATAAGATTCAACGTGTTTCACAAATCAGCAAATGGAGTGACCTCTTAGAGCTCTACCCCAAAACATCTTAACAGGCGGGCTACAACAAAACACCATTGCCCAGTTTTTATTTTAGCTTTGTTTCTTGCACGACTTTATTTTAGGACTTATCTTATGGCACATGCATATACACCAGGCCTTCGTGTTACCCGACACACCTCATTACAAAGACGCAGGCAACTGCCCCTTAAAGGCGATGTGTTGGTCCAAGAAGGTGACAAAGTCAAACGCGACCAAGTGGTTGCTCGCACCAACTTACCAGGCAAAGTCACCACACTCAATCTCATCAATACCCTCAGTTGCTCCCCTGCCGAACTTAGCAATTATATGCTCAAAAAAGAAGGCGATGCCATTGAGGCAGGAGAGGTCATTGCAGAAACCAAACCCTTTATCAAATGGTTTAAAACCACTGTTACCGCACCCATTACAGGTACCCTCGAAAGCATTTCAAAAGTAACAGGACAAGTCATCTTACGCGAACCACCTCTTCCCGTTGAGGTGCAAGCTTATATCGATGGACAAGTGATCGAAACCATTCCAAACGAAGGTGTTGTCATTGAAGCAACGGGTGCCTTTATTCAAGGCATATTTGGTGTAGGAGGAGAAGTTTGGGGGACGTTATACGTCATCTCCCAAAAACCAGACCACCAACTCACCCCCGATCAACTCGATGCGTCTTGCAAAGGAAAAATCGTTGTGGGTGGCAATTTGCTCACCCTCGATGTCATTCACAAAGCACGTGATGTTGGGGCTGTGGGTATTATTGGCGGCGGCATAAAAGATGCCGATTTGCGTGAGCTACTCGGATACGATTTAGGTGTGGCCATTACAGGTTCAGAAGCCATTGGCCTGACAGTGATTGTCACCGAAGGTTTTGGTGCCATCAATATGGCCCGCAAAACCTTTGACATCTTAACCGAAAATTCGGGCAAAGAAGCCTCCTTGTCAGGTGCCACACAAATTCGAGCCGGTGTACAACGCCCCGAAATCATCATTCCCAACACATCAACCAGTGGCCAAGACGAAACAGATGCACCACTTGGTCTGACAAATGGTGCGCTTTTGCGCGTTATCCGTGCACCTTATTTTGGACAAATCGGAAAAGTGGCTTCTTTGCCACCCGAACTACAAGCCGTTGAGTCAGAAACGCATGTGCGCGTGCTCGAAGTCGAATTCGAAAATGGAGATCGCGCCATTGTGCCTCGAGCCAATGTTGAACTGATTGAAGAATAAAGGCCTGCAACTGTGGTTTGCATCCACCAAACAGGTTAAATCCTCTTCCCTGCTGCCATTAGGAGAACCTCCATGCGATATATTTTGCTTTGTCTCACCCTCCTATTCTGTGTGTGTTCAGCCCAAGCACAACAGCCTGCTTCCGTTCAAACAATGGACACCCCCAATGATGCAGGTGGCAGCATTACAGTAACCTGGAAACGCGCAGACTTGCCCCCCAATACCCGTTACAAAATTGCCATTGGCGAATCACCCAACGGGCCATTTTATCCCGTTACAGACTTGCCCACAACAGCCAACCTCATGTCTGACGACCCTGCCACATTTGGACACGGTGACGAAACTGCCCAAACACATTTTTTTAATCTTTCCGAATATCCAGATCCAAACAATGCCGAAGTATCGGTCAAAATAGAAAACGACAAAACCTATTATATCCAAGTTTCCACACAATTGCCCGATGGCCAAATCCTTCCATCCAACATATCTCCAGCCACAGCCATTCAAAATCTCTTCAACAAAACCAAAGCCAACAACTTTATTCTCGGTACTGTTTTTTCACTTATTATCTTACTGGCCATTTACCTGGCACGTCGTCGCGAAATGTATATTCGCCGCATTGCCGGTCTTGAAGCCTTAGATGAAGCTCTTGGGCGCGCCACCGAAATGGGCAAACCCGTTTTTTTTGCCCACGGGCTACACGGCATGGGCAGCGTGTCTACCATTGCAGCCGTCAATATCTTGTCGCGAATTGGACGTCGCACCGCCGAGTTTAACACCCAGTTGCGCGTAGCAAACAACGATCCGGTCGTTATGGCCGTCAGCCAAGAAGTGGTCAAAGAATCTTACCTCAATGCCGGCCGCCCAGACGCCTACAATGATGAAATGGTTTTTTTGGCCGCCACCGAACAATTCAGCTATGCCGCCGCCGTAGATGGGATGATGGTGCGTGAGCGTCCTGCCGCCAACATCATGATGGGTTATTTTTATGCCGAGTCGTTGCTCTTGGCAGAAACGGGTGCCAATATTGGTGCCATTCAAATAGCAGGCACAGATTCCTACACACAGTTGCCCTTTTTTATTACCACCTGTGATTATACGCTCATGGGCGAAGAACTCTATGCCGCCAGTGCTTATCTTTCTCGAGAACCCAAACTATTGGGCAGCCTCAAAGGTATGGACGTTGGCAAAGCATTCTTACTTGTTACGCTCATATTGGGCACATTATTAGCCACCTTAGGCAATCAAACACTTACGCATATTTTCACAGCTTATTAACAAAAAATCACGTCATTGTTTTCGCCTGCGCCCGATCACGTTTTGAAGCTTGTATATAAGGAACCCGCCTATGCTCTTTTTAAGACGCACATTACCGCTGCTCATTGCATTTTTTGTAGGCACATTGGGTATTCTCATTTATTACATCCCACACACTGCCGCACAAGACCTTGAGCAAGAGTTGGCACGTTGGGATCGTATCATTGCCGCATTTGCCATGTTGTTGGGCATCTACAGTCTCATGCGGTTGCATTTAAGCCGCGTCAAAAGACAGTTGGCAGGCTGGGGGTATAGCTTTTTGGTATTTGTGGGTTTTGGCCTCATGATGTTGTTCTCATTGTACAACGACGGCCTTGGACCATTCAAACCCCAAGTCGCAGACAGTGGGCCTTTTGTTTGGATGTTTAACAATGTTCAAGTGCCTGCCGATGCAACCATGTTCTCCATTCTCGCATTTTTTATCGCATCTGCGGCCTATCGCACCTTTAGAGCCCGCACCCCCGAAGCCGCCATCTTACTCGTTTCAGCCATCATCGTGATGTTGGGGCGTGTGCCCATTGGCGCACTCATTTCCGAATGGATTCCCTGGTTTGCACAATGGCTTATGGCCGTGCCCAACTTGGCCGCCAAACGCGGTATTTTATTGGGCGTCAGCCTCGGTGCCATTGCCACCTCATTGCGCATCATTTTTGGCATCGAACGATCTTATCTCGGTGGAGGAGAATAATGAAAGATTTTTTAATCAACCTCGACCGACGCGTCATTTTCATCTTTGTGGCCATTGGTGTCATTTTGCCCGCCCTCACCACCTTTCCATTGCCCATCAAACCCACACCCAATGTGCGAGCCGTTTACGACACCATCGAAGAAGTGGCCGCCAAAAACGGCACGGTGCTCATCTCTTTCGATTATGGCCCAGGTTCCATGCCAGAAATACAGCCCATGACCTTGGCCGTTTTGCGCCATTGTTTTAGCAAAAAAGTGAAAGTAGTTGGCATGTGTTTGTGGCCACAAGCCGTGGGGCTTGTACAACAAGCATTGGATACCACATCGAAAGAATTTGGTGTCGAGTATGGCACAGACTACGTGTTTTTAGGATATAAAACAGGGTTTCATTCCTTGGTCATCAACATGGGGCGTGATTTTCATGGCACATTTCCGCAAGACCTCCAAGGCAATACCACCACAGACCTTGCCGTAACCAAAAATATTTCAGGCCTAAAAGATTTTGATTATGTCATTTGTCTTGCCGCGGGGAATACGCCCGATGGCATCTGGATTCCTTATGGGCAAGAACGATACAAATTCAAATTTGGCATTGGTTGCACAGCCGTCATGGCACCCGATCAATTTCCTTATCTCCAATCGGGCCAAATGAACGGTCTCATTGGTGGTTTGGCGGGCGCTGCAGAATACGAAAAGCTCGTCAACACCCCAGGCACAGCCACCGATGGGATGCGCCCACAATCGGTTGTCCATCTCATAATTATCCTCTTCATTCTCTTAGGCAACACACTCTACTTCCTTTACGACCGTAAGAAAGGAGGTGCCAAATGAACCGCGACAAAATATTCTTTCTCGCTTTTTTAGGTATTTTTGCCATCGTCAACATATCCCTCTTGGCATCAAACAGTTTGCCAACCAATTGGAATGGTCTGGGCATTATTGTCGCGGCAGGCATCACCCTCTCGCTCTATAGTTTTCTCTACAAAGATAACCCACTTTTTAAATTTGCAGAAAACCTATATGTGGGTGTGGCTGCGGCCTATACCATGAACCAAGTCTGGTATACGGTTTTATTGGCCGATGTATTAAACCCAACGTTTAATCTCAATGACCAAACCGGTGGCACCAACGAATGGCTTCTCATTTTTCCGGTGCTGTTGGGTCTTTTTATGTTAACCCAGCTGGCCTCAGACAAAATCAACTGGCTCAGCCGCATCGCCTTTGCATTTGTGGTAGGCCTCGGTGCTGGATTGGCTATTCCACGCACCATTGCCGCCAATATTTTGGCACAAATGCAACCCTCCATGCAACCCATTACGCCCGATTTGGCAGGGTTCAACCTGTTCATCATCCTCATCGGTGTGGTTACGGTTCTCATCTACTTCTTTTATTCTGTAGAGCATACAGGCGCAGTGGGCGTGGCCTCCAAAGTGGGCATCTGGTTCCTCATGATTTCTTTTGGTGCCTCTTTCGGATATACCATCATGGCACGCCTTTCTTTGCTCATTGGCCGTGTCGGATTCTTGCTCGAAACATGGCTCACCTTACAATTGCCTCTGTTTTAAGAACGACCAAACCAACACCCATACCAAAAGACCGCCTAATTGAGCGGTCTTTTTTTTTGCCTAATCATTTATTTTTGCTTATCTTAAGCAATCATAATTTGTCAATATTGGCCCTCAAACATTCGCTGTATCAATTTGTGAGCATCATCATTTAAAATGACATTTGTCCCAGCCAGCGCATATGCCCGTTAAAAGTGTCAGATCGCCCCTTTTATCCCCATCATTTTTCTTTAAAGAATCGGGAACGATACACCCCATACAGGAGTCCTAGATACATTGTCTTTTGCCCAGCCCATTTTGAAGGTAGACAATTTACACACCCAATTCCACACAGATGATGGCATTGCACGTGCCGTTGATGGGGTGTCTTTTGATTTGTATCCGGGCAAAACGTTGGGCTTAGTGGGTGAATCTGGGTGTGGAAAAAGTGTGACCTCACTCTCCATCATGAGACTGTTGTCGCATCCTGGGCGCATCACCCAAGGAACCATCACATATCAAGATCGCAACCTTTTGTCTTTATCCGAACAAGATATGCGCAATGTGCGTGGCAATGATGTTGCGATGATTTTTCAAGAACCCATGACCAGTCTCAATCCAGTCTACACTTGTGGGTTCCAAATTGACGAAGCTGTGATGTGCCACCAACACCTCGACAAAGATGCCGCCCGTAAAAAAACAATCGACATGCTTCGCCTGGTAGGCATTCCGGCACCCGAACAACGCGCCAACGAATATCCACATCAGTTATCAGGTGGCATGCGCCAACGTGTGATGATCGCCATGGCACTGTCTTGCAACCCCGATGTGCTCATTGCCGATGAACCCACCACTGCATTAGATGTTACTATACAAGCGCAAATTCTCGAATTATTAGGCGACTTGCAAAAACGACTCAATATGGCTGTGCTTCTGATTACCCACGATTTGGGTGTCATTGCCGAAGTGGCCGACCATGTGGCCATTATGTATGCAGGGCAAATTGTAGAATCCGGTCCAGTAGATACAATCTTTCACAATCCCAAACATCCTTACACACAAGGGTTATTGGCTTCGGTTCCGCGCTTAGATGAAACGCGTGAACGGTTGTCTGTGATTAAGGGCAGTGTACCCAATGCCAAACACTTTCCTCAAGGATGTCGTTTTGCATCACGTTGTGCACTTGCACAAGATCAATGTCATCATCAGCCAACCTTCGTAGAAATTGGAACCGCTCATCACGTCGCCTGTTGGTTGGCCTCATAGGAGACAAAAAAAGGGAAAAGGAAGTGCCACACGCTTTTCTTTCTTCTTTCCTCTTTTTACTCAAAAAATGTCTCAAGTAATTCTCAACGTAAAAAACCTCAAAAAACACTATCCCATATCTCAAGGGTTTTTGGGGCAAACAACGGGGCACGTCAAAGCAGTTGATGGTGTGAGTTTTGACATTCGCCAAGGAGAAACATTGGGTTTGGTAGGAGAGTCGGGGTGTGGAAAAACCACCGCAGGCCGAACCCTGCTGCGGCTTATAGAACCCACCTCTGGCGAGGTGTTATTTAAAAACACCTCGGTAACCACGCTCAAACAAAAAAAACTGCGCGAACTGCGCCGACACATGCAAATCATTTTTCAAGACCCATACAGTTCGCTCAACCCACGCCTAACAGTGGGCGGCATTTTATCTGAACCACTCAAGATTCATCATTTGACCCACAAATCCCTGCGCAATGAACGCATTGCAGACTTGCTCAAAACAGTGGGCTTATCACCCGATGCGGCACGGCGCTATCCACACGAATTTAGCGGTGGTCAAAGACAACGCATCGGCATCGCACGCGCACTGGCCGTAGAACCCGAACTGATTATTGCAGACGAGCCCGTTTCGGCATTAGATGTATCCATTCAAGCCCAAATCGTCAATTTGCTTCAAGATCTACAAGCCCAATTGGGTCTTACTTTTTTATTTATTGCACACGATTTAAGTGTGGTCAGGCACATTTCTCAACGTGTCGCCGTCATGTATTTGGGCCGCATTGTAGAAATTGCAGATCGCGACAGTCTTTACAACAACCCGCAACACCCTTATACAAAAGCGCTGTTGTCATCGGTGCCAGTGCCCGATCCACGCATTAAAAGAAGCCGAATTATTTTAAAAGGGGATGTACCCAACCCTGCCAATGTGCCTTCAGGTTGCGCTTTCCATCCGCGGTGCCCCGAAGCCACAAATCAGTGTAAACAGACAGATCCCGAGTTATTAGAAATTGATTCGAACCACCGAGTTGCTTGTATTTTAAAAACACTGCAGGCAGCCTAACCCATCGCCCAAAGTACAAAGACAGCAAAACCGATATGGCGCTTTGCACTTTGTACCCTTTCATTTTGCACAGACTTTTGCCGGGCGTATAACGTCCACCCCATTCAAGGAGAATGCAGTGAAGGTTCAAACGTCAATATTGATTTGTTTCAGCATTTTATTTGCAAGTTTGCACACAGTACAGGCTCAAGGCCTATCTGTAGGCCCAGCCAAAGCCATTGGTGTAGACATTGCCGATACACCGCTTAACCGCCCATCACCCGATCAAAAAAACTACTTTTTCAAAACACCGCAAACCACCGATAATTTTTTCCCGTCTCTGTTGGGGCTTTATTCACCCGGTGGACAAATGATTCGCACCAAATATTTCAATATTTATTTTGGATCCGAAGAAACAACGGCTCGGCAAATAGCCGATTTTTGCGATGATATTTTAGAAAACCTCATGAAGCACTATCCCACCTTCATTGAGCGCATAGCCCCCATCCACGTGGTGGTCAATGACCAGGCAGATTTCTATGGCAATGCATTTGCCGTTTACAGTGCCAACTACATCCACTTTTGGACAAACCCCCTCGATTGGGAACTGCGTGGCACAAGCGATTGGGTGCGCAATACTTTTGTACATGAACTAACTCATATCGTATCCATGAAAGCCGCACACAAAGGCTGGCCTTTCCAAATTGCCATTCTCAACACCTCTCGCTCCAACGAAAACCCCGACTTTAACTTTACATTAGGGCTTTATCATATTGCAGTAAGTGCCGCATTTTCCGAAGGTGTTGCCCAATTTGAAGCCGAAAAATACGGCGACGAACGCTGGGACTCACACCGCGATATGATTCTCCGAATGGCCACCCTCGAAAACGACTTGCTCTCCTTAACACGCATGGGATCACTCGGTGGCAAACATCAGTTTCATGGCGAACAGGTCTATAACCAGGGTTATGCCATGTTGCGTTATATTGACGAACGCTTTGGTGCAGAAACGGTCCGCCAAATTTTTGAAAACAAACCGACCGTCAACTTCAATTCATCACTCAAAAAAGCCACAGGCATTTCGGCAAAGCAACTTTATAGAGATTGGCAAAAAAGCTTAGAAGAGCATTATGGTGCAACGGCCGATAGCATTTCGAATGCCACCGAGCGCGAAGGACAACTGGTGCTCGATATTGGCTCACTCGACTATCACCCAGCCTATTCGCCCAACGGTGAACAGATTGCCTTTATCACCAATGAAGACAGCGACTATT
Source organism: Candidatus Latescibacterota bacterium (assembly GCA_038279365.1). Classification (GTDB taxonomy): domain Bacteria; phylum Latescibacterota; class UBA2968; order UBA2968; family UBA2968; genus JABIFK01. The sequence goes on from JAYODI010000007.1 coordinate 22,215, forward strand.
TCATCACCCAACTCAAAGTGATGGATCTCACCACCAAAAAGGTTCGCAAAATTGCCGATGGCGTAGATATGCGCGTCTCTTGGACGGCCAGTGGTGACAGTCTCATTTATACCAAAGCCGTTGGCGGGAGATGGGATACCTTTGCATATGATTTCAAAACCAAAAAGGAATCACGCCTCACGGTGGGTTTGCGTGGCAAAGACCCCGACATTTCACCCGATGGCAAGCAAATTGTCTATGTCAATATGAATTCGGGCAATGCCAACATCGGCATCGTCAACGTCGATGGCACCAACCGACGTATGCTCACCAACAACAACGATGCCACCCAATATTATGGCCCCAAATGGTCACCCGATGGCAAAGAAATTCTCTTTAGCATTTTCCGCACCGCAGAAGACCGAGACATTGCCATTATCAGCGCAGATACGTCGCCCAAACCCAAAAAAGAAGGCCGTCGTGAACTGGGCAAAAAGAAAAAGATCAAAGACACTTCGCTCGACAGCTTACAATTAGCCATTCAAGACAGCATACAAGCCGTTGAAGACAGCATCAAAGCATTTCCAGACAGCTTGGCCTTTGCCAACAATTCTCAATTTAGGGTCATCATAAACTCTCGTGCAGATGAACGCGACCCTGTTTGGTTGCACGATGGCAGTGGGTTTATCTTTAGCTCAGATCGCACAGGTATTTTTAACCTTTACACACACGATATCGCATCGGGCACACAAAAACAAATCACCAATGTCGTTGGCGGTGCATTTGTGCCAACCCTGTCACCTGATGGCAATGACGTCATCTATGCCGGCTATCATGCGGCCAACTACAACCTCTATCGCATTTCGCTCTCAGATGCAATTGCCATCAATGCGCCCGAATATTTAGACCGCGATTACAACAGCATCTATACGGGTAAAAAGTTGGCTGAGCTCCAAGACATTGGGCGTTACTCAACCCGCATGATCTCCAATGGCATCACGCCCATTGTTCTATTGGGCCCAACCTTTATTGGCAACCGATTTGGCCTCGACCAAATCAGCGCAGGTGCACAAGCCTCCTGGGGCAATTTGTTGGGCAACGATAATTTTTATGCCAATGCTCTTATTGGTAAAAACTTCAAACGCCAACAAGATTTCAACTCAGACTTTGCCTTCTTTTACGAAAATGGCTTGCCTCCCGTATCCACGGAACAACGCACTTATGCACCACGCATCTGGTTTGGTGGCAGTCGAAGCACCATCAACAGCATTGTCAACTTAGGTACCGTATTTGCCCAACAAGACACACAAAGTGGAACCTTGGTGACCAATATCAATGGCCAACAAGTGCTCATCCCCAATGCCACCCAAGTGCTCAAGCTCACCGTCACCGAAGAAGACGACTTCAAAGACGTATTTAACGATGCCACCGTGGGTTTGGAGATGTCGGTAGGACGAGGCCAAAACCTGGCACTGGCTTATGGATATCGCAGTTATTCAGAAAACTTGAAAGTCAAACAAGTGGTATACGACAGCACACGCATTTACCAAACCAATTCGTCAGGTCAACTCGAAGACATTACAGACCAAGTACCAGGCATTGGTGGATCAAACGTTTTTCTCGATGACTTTCTGTATAAAGATTTGAATTTCTTTAGAAGCCATGAATGGATTTTGGGTTGGAGTTATATCACGCTCAAACCTCGCACAGACACATACATCAACCCCTCGGGTGGCCGTGCACTTTCCCTTCGTTATCGCCGTATCAATGCCACCGTCACAGACTCATTGGCATTTTCAACCGACTTAAATCAAGACAACATTCCCGACGCAACAGAATCCGATCTGTCACCCAGTCTATTTCGAGAAGACCAGGTTCAGACCAGCTTTAACGAATACATTGCCTCTTACAATGAGTTCATTCCTCTAATTGGGCGTTCCACCTTTTCTTTCCAAGGTTTTGTTGCCTATAAAGATGGTGAAGTTAAAGAAGTGCAACAAAATGGTGGCACATATGAAGGCGTCTTTTATTATCCGTTGCGATACTATCTCGGTGGCATAGGTACCTTGCGTGGATATCCCTATTTCTCAGCTTCGGGCAGCAAGCTGGCATTCTTCCGCGCAAACGTTACCATTCCCTTGTTCAAAAATGTAGGGTCTGAATTACCCCCATTCTTTTTTGACAAAATTTATGCCAGCATCTTCTTTGAAGCAGGTGGCGTATCTAATGCAGATCGCCTAAACGCTATCGACTTTTCGTGGCAAAATGCCAAAGACACATTTCTTGCAGACTGGGGTGTGGAACTGCGATTCCAAATGTTTTCTCATTATCGCATACCCGCCTTTGGTTATTTTATCATGGCCATGCCAACCAAAAGAGACATTCAAGTGCGTAACGCCCCACCAGGCACACTCGAACGCATAGATGGCCGTCGTATCTACTTTGGTTTGTCATTGTAATTTTTAATTTTACGTTTCATAAGTCAAAGCCCTCACAGCCTTTATATCCAAAAAGATGACAGGCTGCGAGGGCTTTTTTAATTTTCAATTTCCTCTGTTTCATTATACATTTTATAACCATATTTAATAACCATCTATAACATCTGATACTCTTTTTCTATGATGCCATTTATCAAAGCCCTACGCCCACACCAATGGATTAAAAACCTCTTTGTGTTGGCAGCACTCATTTTTTCCAAACACGTTTTCGATCCCGATTACGTATTACGTGCATTTTGGGCATTTGTAAGCTATTGCCTCATCTCCAGTGCCGTCTATCTTTTTAACGATATTCGAGATCGCAAAAGTGATCGCAACCATCCCGAAAAACGCCATCGCCCCATCGCTTCTGGCGCACTGGGTGTTTCTACAGCATTCACGATGGCCATGGTTTTAGCCCTCATTGCGCTGTGGTTGGCATTTGGCATCCAACTCTATTTTGGTTTCATTCTTGTCATTTATATGCTTTTTAACATTGCTTATTCTTTAGGTCTTAAAAATGTTGTGATTCTCGATGTCATGATTATTGCCTCTGGTTTTCTTTTGCGTGCCATTGGTGGCGCTCTCGCTATCGAAGTCGCAATATCTTCCTGGTTTATTTTATGTACCATGTTGCTTGCACTTTTTTTAGGGTTTGTCAAACGACGACAAGAACTCACCTTACTCGAAAACCAAGCAGATCAACACCGCCAGAGTCTCAAAGATTATTCTGCACCATTTCTTGATCAAGTCATTGCGGTTGTCACATCGGGTTCATTGCTCTCATACGCGCTTTATACCATGTCACCAGACGTCACCGAAAAATTGGGTGCGCCGTATCTCAGTCTCACCATACCTTTTGTCATTTATGGTCTCTTGCGTTACCTTTATCTGGTATACAACAAAGGCCAAGGTGGCGACACAGCCACCACATTACTCCGAGATTTTCCACTTCAATTGGCCTGTTTGCTTTGGGTCATTACCTTAAGCGCCGTACTCTACTTTTAATTTTGTAAACCAATTGGGCAAAAATGAACAGCACCGACTATCTCAAACCCGAAGTTGTTTCGCGTCTGTCGCGTTTAGACCTTGTTGCACGCCTTGTTGTAGAAGGATTTATCACGGGTCTTCACCAAAGCCCTTACCATGGCTTTTCTGTTGAGTTTTCCGAATATCGACAATACATGCCCGGCGATGCATTGCGTGATCTCGATTGGAAAGTATTTGGCAAAACCGACCGTCTCTATGTCAAACAATATGAAGAAGAAACCAATCTCAAAGCGTATATTCTCCTAGACGCAAGTGCATCAATGGCCTATGGGTCTGGCAATCTCACCAAATTTCAATACGCTGCATATACCACAGCAGCCCTTTCACAACTCATGTTGCGCCAACGTGATGCCATAGGTCTCATTACCTTCGACCAGCACATTCAAAGCTACTTACCTCCCCGCTCCATTGGCAGTCACCTACATGCTTTATTGACCACCTTGCAAAATACGTCGCCATCCGGGTCTGACACAGATCTATCTGCCGCATTTCACGACTTGGCCGAACGCATCAAACGGCGTGGACTCATCATTGTCTTCTCTGACCTGTTTGACGACCCAGATCGCCTGTTATCTGGTCTCAAACACTTTCGGCATCGCAAACATGAAGTGGTCGTTTTTCACATACTCGATCCACGAGAACGCGACCTAAATTTTGACAGAGAAACCCGGTTTGTCGATTTGGAGTCTGGTTCTCAAATTGCCACCGAACCGTGGCATATTGCACCCGCCTACCGCGAGCACATGGAAAACCTCATCAAACGCTTTCGGCAAGAATGTCGCGATGCCCTCATCGACTATGTACTCCTCGACACAGAAGAACCCTTCGATACCGCACTCTTCAATTATCTCGCCAAACGCAAACGCCTCATGTAAAACAATAAAAAATCCGACCCTTATTGCAGATCGGATTTTTTATTGTTAAAATGTAATGGGCTCATAAAACTCTGTTTTCATACCTCTTCCAAAACATCATCCAATACATCCAATGCAAAATCAATGTCTTCTTTGGTGATACACATAGGCGGTTTGATACGCAAAACGTTGCCAAACAAACCCGTCTTACCCAACAAAACGCCTCTTTCTCGTGCCATTTCAACCACAGCAACGGCCTCTTTTGTTGCAGGTTCTTTGCTTCGTCTATCGCGGACCAACTCCACCCCCAACATCAATCCCTTACCACGCACATCACCAATCAACGCGTGTTTGGTCATCAGCCTTTGCAAACCCTCAATACAATGCCCCCCTACCGCGCGCGCATTGGCCTGTAACCCCTCATCCTCGATCACATCCAACACCGCCAACCCTTGTGCCATACTCACCGGATTACCACCAAAAGTGTTAAAGTGAAGGCGTTGTTTCAACGTCTCAGCAATCTCCCTCCGCGTGGTCACCGCAGCAATAGGCACCCCATTGCCGAGTCCCTTTGCCATCGTCACAATATCGGGTACCACATCAAAGTTTTGAAACCCCCAAAAGTGATCGCCCGTGCGCCCAAAACCTGTTTGTACTTCATCAGAAATGCAAACCCCACCATATTGACGCGTGAATTCATAGGCTTTTTGAAAATAAACAGGGTCAGCACTCGTTACGCCCCCCACCCCCTGAAAGGGTTCTGCAATAAATGCTGCCACCTGCCCCGATGTTCCCATACGAATGGCATCCTCAATATCGCGCGCATCCCCATGGGCATTGCGATAAGGATCTGGGTTTTTGACATGGTGCACACCTTGCCCTTGGGGCAACGGAAATTTCCACGTATGGTGAGAGGTCAACCCCATGGCACTTGGACTGCCACCATGATAGGCATTTTGTAAGGCAATCACATCATAGTTTCCCGTATACAATCGCGCCATCGTAATGGCCAAGTCATTGGCTTCACTGCCACTGTTCACAAAATATGTCACATCCAAACCTTTGGGCATCTTATGAGCCAAACGCTTGGCCAACTCACCCATCCACGGATGCAAATAAATGGTTGTGGCATGTTGTAATTTTGCCAACTGTGCTTGGGTGCGTTCTAAAACTTTGGGATGACAATGGCCACAGGAAACCGTCACAATTCCTGCAAATAAATCCAAATAACGGCGACCCGTTTCATCAAACAAATATTGCATGTGACCATCAACAATCATCAATGGTTCTTTATAATAGGTAAACACGGCAGGGTTGCAATATTGCAACCGAGTCGCCAAAACCTCATCGCGTGTAGGGCCATCATAAGGTGGCGGTTGATAGGCACACGCTGGCATCTCTCTCATCCTCAAAGTGTTCTCCTTTTCAACAATCTTTCATTTAAAACTTTTCCACTCGCGTTCCTAGTGTACACGTGAATGTAAAATGTGGCAACAAAGAAAAAAGCCAGTAGGTTTAAACCCACCAGCTTTGATCCTGCATTCATTTTAAAAATCAAAAATTAAAAAGTAATTGTCAGCGTTTCTGTGCTCTTTTCAAAAGAACTTTCAAATTGTTGCAAAGGTGCCGTTGCTGGCCCTTGTAAAACATTGCCATTACGACGGTCAAAAACAGACCCATGGCAAGCGCACCAAATATTGGGATCTCCATCGCCGGGCACATTTACCTCACAAGCTTCATGCGTGCAAATGCTGCTCAGCACCAAAAAATCATCTTCATCCATGCGAATAATCAAAACCGGAAATCCGCCATTTTGCCCATCAAAAACTTGCTTAACAGCCCCACCTATCTGTGACAACGCAGATGCTTGAGACACATCATAACGCACCGCAATATTGGATGACTTTAATACATCTGTCTCACAAGCACCTAATGCCCCCACACAAACACATCCGCCCATCAATTTTAAAGCACGTGTTAAAAACTCACGTCGTTCCTCAAGTGTCACAATCTTTTTCATCAGTCCCTATTCCTTTGCATCCCCAAGCACCGTTGAACCAAAAAAATTGGCATCCAAATCAATCTCTGTGCCCACACGGCTGCCCACCATACCACGTGCACCCATAATGTCAAAATCTTTCAGTGCAATTTTGAATTTTCCATTCACAACCAAGAAATCACCAGGAGCACGTTTTTTTGTTTTTTCCGATGCCAACAAATAAGTCATCTCCACCGGAATTTTGATTTCCTTTGTCACACCATGCAAGGTAAAATGACCAACCGCCAGCGCTTGAATATCGGCTTTTACTGGGCTGGTTTTAACAGTTACACCCTCCAAGGCTTTTACTTCAAAAACAATATTTGAAAACGTTGCAACATCCAACCAATCTTTGCTATGCAAATGCTCATCGCGTTTTTTTATGCCCGTTTCCATGCTGGCCGTGCCCACCACAATACGTCCAACAGTTGCTTCTAAGTGTGTTGGATTAATTGTAATCTCACCCGAAATATCCGACGCTGTTCCATGAATTTTTTCCATGGGAGCATCACTCACAAATTGTATTTGATTCTTCCCAACATCATTATTCAATTGAATGGTCTGAACCCCATCTACCGCCAATCCCAAAGCTGTCTCTGCATCAATTGGCGATGAAGAGATAAGCCCCAAACACACAAAAAACATCACACATCTTAACATAAAGCCCCCTGTATTTCAAACACCTATCTTGTTATCCTCAACATCACTTTGCTTTTTGGGTCTTGTATAACCCCAATACACCAACAGCAATTAAAACACCCGTCACAGGCCCAGCAATGTCCAACCCCAGCCAAAACCCATCTTGCCATTCAGTACTCTCAGTGCCAAACATTTCATCTACCACCACCACCTGCTGTTTGTCTTTTGAAAACACCTGTGCCCCATCAGATACCCACTTGATGCTCACCCCCACAACCAAAACAAACGCAATGATACTGATGACTTTCCACATAATATATCCTCAACAAAAGAACGGTCATCTCTATAAAATGATACGATCATCTCGCGCCGATGCCCAAGCAACTCTCCAACCAAACCCGATTCAAAATGATAGCTGACTGCTGACTGCTCCTAATAAAACACATGCACCTGTACGGCATATCGCCCAGAACGAAAGGTTTCGGTATCTAACAATCGGTACTCAGGTCGAATCTCAACTTGTGGCATAAGAAAAATTTGGCTACCCAATACAGCTTGTTTGGTCACAATATCGATATCCGTTTGCCCCGTTCGTTTATTCGTTGTCTTACCCTGTTCTCCACGCACATAAAAAATCAAACCTGGTTTTGCTTGTAATGACACATCCACACTTACCGTGCGTGTATTGCGCAAGTTCTCTTTATCAGAAAAAGCCGTTTCTGCCATAATGGCCACACGATCTTGACGCCCCACACCACCAAACAAATTGGTCATTTGAAAATCGTTGTTCTTCAACAGTGACCCACCCACATAAAAATTCATCATTTGCGACAACCATTTAGGCCAAAATACCACACGCCCCAAATAAGAGGGTTTATCGCGATCTTGAATCAATGACACGGGCTGCCCCACGGTCAAGACGTTATTTTCCGACAAGGCACGCGCACCATAAACACCCGCAGTAACCGACAACCACAACTTGCGATAATAATGTAACTCCGCACCATATTCAGCATAATTAGGCGCAATAAGAGACGACGCACCTACCACATCGGGGGTTTGGCGCACCAACATCGTATGGTCGTCATATCGCATGCCAATAGGGGGTTGGAAATGCCCCACCCGCAACATGGGCCAATCAAATGTGGGTTGATACATCAGCGAAGCTGTCCAAGCTTCTTGACCATCATAGCGTTTGGGACCAAAATTATAGGTTCCTTCAATTTTAATCGTCTGAGAAGGCCGCACCGTTGTGTAAAGGGCCGCCTGCATCGGAAAATATTTGCGCTCAGCATTTGGAGACACATGTGAGCGTGCCATCTGTGCACGAAAATCAGCCCCGACGAGCACCTTGCCATTTGCAAATGCGGTGCGCCCAGGCAATGTTTGATTGGGTGCCAACAAACCAACGCCGTCCATGGCATATTGCCCCAACTCATCGCGTTGTGCGCCACCTTGCGTGGTGACATGACAGTTAATACATCGGTTGCCCGTCAACAATGCAAATTGAGCAGTCGCTTCAACTTGTTGCGACACCCCTATCACAATGATGCCCAACAAAAATTTAATCAAAAACCGCATAAGACCACCTATATGAAAACAATGCCATACTTTAAAAAATCAGAACAAGTAAATATAAAAAACAACCCACAAATCCTTGGTCTAAAATCGAACGACCTATAATACTAAATTAGCCAGACATAATACAGGCGTCTGTGACATAATCACACACGCCAAAAAACATGCTAAAAGCAAAATTTTAAATGGCTTTCGTAAAATTAAACGTCAAACGTTCCTCAAAGTTCCAAAAAGAACGGCGCAAATCAATAGACTTGCACCGTTCTTTAAACCCATTAGATATCTTTATATGCCTTCAAATTTAAACCTCGGATCCAATGTGACCAAGGCTTTTCCCAAGGCATTGACCCGCTGGCGATAATAATCAGCTCCCGTGCGCATCCAATCACTATATGCATCCAAAAATTGATTCCGCCCATCATATACATTTTCAAACTCAGGTGACTCTTGGGCTTTGCGCTGAATATGAAAGACTTCGCCATTTGAAAGACGTTTTAACAAGTTAAAATACGACACGCGCAAATGCATTAAAATGGTCATATACATTTCAAATCGTTCCGACAATTTTGCCATCACATCTGCCACACCCGTTCTTTTGTGTTTAAATCGTTCATGGCAAGAGGAAGCATAGCGATAATATGTTTTACCACGCGACACGAGCGCCTCCTCACTTTCTTCTGTAACCCCTCGCATGTCACCCAATGGATCAAAAATAGACGTTTTCATCAATGCAAAGTCTGCGTTCGAGCGATAAATATGATACTGCATGCCCAAACTCGCTTGTTTTTCTAATGCGGCCACCACATCCATCTCATAACGCGACACAAATTCGGCCTGGGCATCTCCAACGGCACACCCAATAAAACTATGCAATAAATTGGCCAAATATATATTGACATCTTCGTCATCTGTTGTCTCTTCGCCTGTTTCGATGCGAGACCGCAACAGGGCATCCAACATGAAAAACAAAGATTCTTCCCGTTCATCATTGCCAACAATTTGATAAGGATAACTTTTCACCACGGTTCTCCTTTCACAAAAGGGTGGAAACACTGCGTATTATTGGATGAACAATATATAGAGTAATCCCATTGCCAAGTCAACACACAACACATTATTTAACAAATATTTAAACTAGCACTCTCTCTGTTGGCTGCCAACAAAAAAGCCAATGTGCACACATTGGCTTTCATTTTTTTCAAAATGACAACAACATCTTATTCAAACCCATAAGGCCATCATCTGACAATGCATTTAAAAACCAACACTCTGCCCATCCCCTGGACCTTGTTGCCCACCTAATATCACTTCACGCCCAGCCAAATCACTTAAGAAAATTTGCAGTCGAATAAGATGCACATTGCCTGCACCCATACGCATGTTCAAACCATTTAAAACGTCGGCAGACAAAAAATCAATATTGCTTTCAAAATAAGTAATGCCATCCAAATAATCATCAAAAGCAGCTTCTAATTCTTCAATGTGTAACCGGCGCAAATATGGGTTTTCAGGTCTTAAATCATAAAGTGTCGCCTTGATGGCATGAATGCGATGAATCATGTTAAGTGTATATTGACGCGTCCAATAAGGAGCCACCAAACCAGAAACAGCCTCACCTGTAACACCGCCATATTCTGTATAAAACACATTTACCGATGAAAATTCTCGATTGAGAATCCCGATATATGTTTCCAATTCTATGACAGGCACATTCTCAAATGTAATCTCTGTCGGTTCAGGTAGCGAAGTAACAGGGTTGGAAGAACCACAGCCCACCACCGCCAACAAAAAAATAAAACAATATCGTTTCATATGTCATTTACCCCTATGACGCCATTTGGCCAAGTCATACCCAATTACTTTTGATTCATATACACAAGTCGTCTTTGACGATAGCCTTCTGTATTTTTATGAAATTTTTCAATTTCTTCATCAACCAACAAACGCTTTGGTTTGGCGGGTACCCCTGCCACCAACATACGCGGATCAATTTCAGCGCCTTCCAAAACCAATGCATGAGCAGCAATGAGCGCATCTTCACCCACCACAGCGCCATTTAAAACCGTTGCGCCCATACCAACAGTCACACCAGAAGCAATTTGGCAGCCATGTAAAATGGCATTGTGTCCTACCGTAACATTGTCCGCCACAGTACATGGATACCCAGGATCGGTATGCACAACACTGCCATCTTGAATATTAGATCCACGCCCAACCACAATTGGCTCACGATCACCCCGAATCACAGCATTAAACCAAATACTGACTTCTGCTTCTATGGTTACTTGGCCAATCAACACCGCACCAGGTGCCACATATGCCGTTTCGTGAATGCGAGGAATATGGCCTTCAAAAGGAATAATGGTCATATCACGCTTACCGTTTTTTCCCTGCCTCGATGGGCCCCAAATCATATGTCTCGCCACTTTGTGTGGCTTTGGCCCCCCGAATCAAACCCGTTATAAAACCAAATGCACCAAAAATGGCAGCGGCCCAAACCGCCGTTTCCTTCACATTGGCATTGGCTTGCCAAGCAGCAAATGCCCCCGTCAACGCGCCCATAGCGGCACCACCAATACCTTGTATAATGGCTTGTCCGACGGCATTGGAACCCCGCTCACCAAAAAACTTTACTTGAGAAATATCATCCACCACAACTTTTTGAATACTCAAATCAGTTTCAATTAAAATACGGCCATCTTCAAAAACGGGTACAAACTCGCCTTTTAATTTTTTGCCATCTTTAAGAGTTACTTGGCCCGGAATTCGAAATCGAACCGGAAAACGAGAGCGACTTTCTTCAAAAGAAATAGACTGATCTGTGTATTTCGGATACTCGGCATCTAAGGCCACCGCAGACGAATCACCAATGGTATATTCACCCTTAATCACATCATTAAAATGTTCGACATATTCTCGTAACTTGCGCAACTCATTATCACTTTTTATGGGTATTAATCGGGCCTCAATGCGTGGTCCTGATCGATATTCTATTTTTAGTGCCAACCGCCCACTTTCTTGTTTCATAAATACTGCCGACTGAAACCCAGAAACACCCACCTTCAAAATAGACAAATCCACTTTGCTCGTATATGTTGTGCCACCTTGAAACAGGGCATATCGATTGCTCTCTTCCAAGTCAATTTCACTGCCAACAGCAGGGCTCAAAATAATCTGTTTGCCTTCTATACGACGCACATCCACAATAGACCACCCATCGCTTCCAGAAGATGTAATTGTGCGTATAAATTGTCCTTCGGATGTGTCTTCTTCCTCATCTGCCCAAACCGGACTCAGCATACCCAAATTGCAAACAGTAAAACAAACAGCAGTAACCAACGCAACAGTTCTTCTAAACATTGCAATTCTCCCTAAAAAGTCCGGCAAAAATGTAAACCATAGCTCAATGTAATGTGCACAAAGACAAGCGTCAAGATACAATCAAGGGCTAAAGTATGTGAAACGCAACACGGGCTGTCTCTTTAAATGCCTGAAAGGTCACATAGATCCATAAAAAAAGCCCGATGACACGATCATCGAACCTCACGCAACCTCTAACCCCACCAGCATATAAGTAATCACACTCACCACATAAAACGTCAACCCCAAAACCAACAATGTCAATTCAATGCGAAACAGTCGGGTCTTTTGATTGCGATAAGCAATCATGTCTTGAAGCACAGCCTCTGCATCACCTTGCCCGATTTGGGTCAACCATCGAATGCGCAAGGTGCCCCCCAAAGTCACCACAACAGCAGCCAAAACAAAAACCAAACCCAAAATCATTGCATATTGAGATACAACATTGCTGGCCGCAATCTTTGGCCCAGAAAAACCCGTAATTGTGAGGGTCAGTGTCGCCAAAGTGAGCATCATATGGGTGCGAGCCTGCAACACATCAAACTGATGGGTAATCACCTGTTGGCAAGCCGTCAAATTGGAAAAGCGCACCAACAAAGACCGAGCCTCTTCAAGGGGTAGCATCTATTGCCCTCTCATTTCATACAATGGCAAAACCAAGTCATAAACACTTAAACGCCAAGCTCAAAACATTCACCATCTGCCAT
>JAYODI010000007.1:34996-52060 GCA_038279365.1 Candidatus Latescibacterota bacterium
AAAACCAAGTCATAAACACTTAAACGCCAAGCTCAAAACATTCACCATCTGCCATTTGCCGTTTCACGTTTGCCATTTGCCATTTCACGTTTGCCCACTTAATACCCCGCCGACTTATCAACCGCACTGATCAACGCTTCTCCTTGGGCAAACCGCTGCAAATTTTCCAAAACCAATGCCTGATTGCGTCCGGCACGCTCTGGGGCATTGCCTGCAATATGTGGTGTAATAATCACATTGCGCATTTGCCACAAAGGGTGTTCATCTGGCAGGGGTTCAGGATCAACCACATCCAACCCAGCACCTGCAATCTCACCTTTTTGTAATGCCTCAACCAACGCATCGGTCTTCACAGTATTGCCACGCCCCACTGTAATCAACAGGGCCGTTTTTTTCATCTTAACAAACGCATCTCGATCAAACATCCCACGCGTTTCGGGTGTATCGGGCACAGAAACCACAATCACATCGGCTTGCGCCAACAAGTCATCAAACCGCTCATTGCCCCACACCGTAACATCACGGGGTTCGTCACCCACCACAGCACGACGCAACGCAATGACATGCATATCAAATGCTTTTGCCATACGCGCCAAATGTTGTCCCACGCCTCCAAAACCTACCAAACCCAATGTCTTGCCCCCTACCTCAAATACCTTTTTGCCAGCATCACCCTCATGGCGGTTCCATCGACCATCTCGCACACACAACGCAATGCCACGCGTAAGCCCCAACATCAGTGCAAATGCATGCTCTGCCAACAATGGGCCCACCACATCGCCTTTGGCACACGTCAATGTCACATTCGATTTTAAAAAAGCTGGACAAACCAAACGATCTACCCCAGCACTTGAGATATGAACCCAACGCAAATTGGGACTCACCTTCAAAACATCTTCCCACAAATTGCCTGGGCTGCCAATTAAAATATCGGCATCGGTAACCACATCCAACAAATTATCACGTGAAGCATTGACATATTCAATATTGGGCACAACGGCCCGCACAGCCTCTTCGTCTAATTTTTGTAGCGCAACAAGTTTCATAAAAGCCCCTATAAGAAACAATCCATTGAATATGAACGCATATTATTCTTCTGACAGTTTTAAAATATCTGCGGAAATACCCTCTAAAATATATGGCTTATATTTTTTAAATCGCACACGCGGGCGAAACCAATTGCCATCTTTTTTGGCATTGCCAGGTACTTGAACCAAGCGCTTCAAATTAACTTTTTGAAAGTCTGCCTCACCAAAAAACCAACGCGCCAACAATTTGGGCAATTTTTGACGGTTTTGATCCTGAAATTCTAAAGGTTCATCCATAGGAAAAAACAACATCCCATCATCGAGTACGCTCACATCACGCATATGTGCCTGAGCCGCCTCGGTCAATTGCCCCACATCTCTGACCACCACACTGGTTACACACGCAATATCATCTTCGGTGATCACATCAACAAACAAAGACCGCAAACGGTTTTTTAAACCACCATACATATCCAAAAGGCTCTTAGACCGAGGATTGACACCTGCAAAGACCTGCCCCAACTCATTATATCGCTCACATTCTGCAACAAAATCATCTTCATTATCAAATAACCCAACGCCAATCAATTGATCGTCATCATATGCATTTAGCTGGGTCAAACCAAGCTCAGGCTTGTGTTGTAATAAATCATAGAAACGACGAACATCGCGTTCCTCAAAACGTTTCATCCATCTGCCCTTCCCTGACGTGCAAGCAATAATTTTTGACCTGATGCCACTTGTTTCAATACCGAATCTCGGCCCGTCCCCCCATATAAATTTCGTTGTGCCGTACTTTGTACGGGTGACAACACGGTTTTAATGTCTTCATCAAAGACATTCGATGCGGCTTTTAACGTCTCCAAATCTAAGGCTTCCAAACGCACCCCCCGATCCAGCGCGGTGCGTACCAATTCTCCCACAATGCGATGGCTTGTTCTAAAAGGTACCCCTTTTCGCACCAAATAATCGGCCAAATCGGTTGCCAAAATCATGCCATCTAAAGCCGATGTCATACGCGCCCCCTTCACCACCATCGTTTCCCAGGCACCAGCAAAAACATCTAAAGAAATACAGATGGTATCCACCGTATCAAAAAAGGGTTCTTTGTCTTCTTGCATATCTTTGGCATATGTCAATGGAATGGCTTTCATCACAGTGAGCAACGACATCAAATTGCCATAGACACGGCCTGTTTTACCACGCACCAATTCCAAAGAATCGGGGTTCTTCTTTTGAGGCATCATGCTCGACCCCGTGCTAAATGCGTCATCCAACTCAACAAAACCAAACTCCGAAGACGACCACATAATGAGGTCTTCACAAAATCGGCTCAGGTGCCCCATTAAAATGGAAGCCGCCGACATAAACTCCAAATAATAATCGCGATCACTCACGGCATCTATGCTGTTATCGGTGACACGCTCAAAACCAAGTGTTTCACGCACAAATTCGCGATCCACAGGAAAAGCACTGCCAGCCAATGCACCAGACCCCAATGGCATCGCATTTGCGCGCGCCCAACAATCCACAAACCGACCTCGATCGCGATCCAACATCCAAAACAAGGCCATTGCATAATGGGCAAACCGAATGGGCTGCGCTTGTTGCACATGGGTATAACCTGGTAAAATCACATCCAGATGTGCTTCTGCCGATTGCAACAAAACCTGCATCAAACCATCAATGCGCGTTACAGTCTCATCAACGGCTTGCCGCAAATACAACCGCTCATCCAATGCCACCTGATCGTTGCGGCTTCGCCCCGTATGAATCTTGGCACCCGCATCGCCCACCAACGCCGTGAGGCGTTTCTCAATGGCCATGTGAATATCTTCCAAATCATCTGTCAAAGGCAACTGTCCGGCATCCAATTCACTTTCGACCTGATCCAACCCTGCAAGCACCTGATCGCGCTCGGCTTCACTTAATACCCCAATGCGCGTCAAGGCTTTGGCCTGTGCCCGGCTACCCTCAATATCTACCTTGTATAAACGTTGATCAAAACCAATGGACGCATTAAACTTTTCCATCAACTTTTCAGTCGACTTCCCAAAACGCCCCCCCCAGAGTTTTTCTGAAGAAGATTGTGATTCACTCATCTCAAAACCTTTCATAAACAACAAAGTGCATAGACGCTTGGCCCAAAGCCCATCGCTATGCACTTTGCCTTTTGCGCGTTGCGCTCTAAATGCCTTCTAATAAATCTTTCTCAATTTGACCCGCAGCATGTTCGGCTTTGGCACTTACCCCCAACACATTCAAAAAACCTTCCGAATCGCGGTGATCATAATCGCCCACATCTTCCATGGAAGCCGTTTCTTCCGAATATAAAGAATGAGGCACATCTTTCGACGCTTTAAATGTCACGGTGCCCTTATAAGCCGCCACGGTGACTTCACCTGTTAATAAATTGGCCACGGGCTTAAGCGCACCGCGCATCATTTGCGAAGCCAAATCGTAATAATATCCTTGGTAAATTTGCTCGGCCATATCAACCGAAATGGCATCATAAAACCTTCTGGCACGACGATCTAAAACCTGCTGAAGCAAAAACTCGTAACATTCACTGAGCAAACACAAACCAGGGCTTTCATAAACACCCCGCGACTTGATGCCCACAAAACGATTTTCAACCGTATGTATGCCAATGCCCACGCCATTACGCCCACCCACTTCATTGGCTTTTAAAATCGCCTCAACGGCATTAACATCCACGCCATTAACATTTACAGGACGACCATTTTCAATACGCACCGTAAACAGTTCGGGTTTATCGGGTGCTTGTGCCGGAAACACACCCATGCCGGGTTCAATAAAATCTGCCGCCACTTCCAACGACTCCAACTTACCCGCTTCGTGAGTCAAACCCAAAAAGTTGGCGTCTGTTGAATACGGCTTTTCATAACTGGCCGTAATGGGCAATTTGTGCATGTGACAATAATCGATCATCTCCTTGCGCCCACCAAACATATCTAAGTAGGCATTGTCGCGCCAAGGTGCATAAACCGACACCACAGGCTTGAGCATATTGGCCACCAATTGGAAACGCACTTGGTCATTGCCACGCCCTGTTGCACCATGAACCAATATATCAATGTTGCGTTTGTTCATCTCTTGCAACAAACCGCGCGTGGTCACATGGCGTGCAATACCTGTGGTATTCCAATAACCACCTTCATAACGCGCTTGAGCAATCAACATGGCCACAGCCGTTTCTGCCAAATCTTGTTTTAAATCAATCAATACCGCTTCAGATGCACCACACGCCAACATGCGCTTGCGAATATCGTCCATATCTATTTCATCGGGTTGACCAATATCACCCGTCAAACTCACCACATTCACGCCGCGATCCACCATCCACTTGGTTACCGTACAACTGTCTAACCCACCCGATGATGCCAACGCAACAGTTTTGCCACGCAAATCATTAATTGTCATAAATCCCTTCCTCTCACAATCCTCAACCCTACACTGTCGTTTAAGACCAAACGTGCCTCTCCCCCAAGAGGGAGAGGCACGGGGTGTAAAGGTTAACTCAAAAATTCGTCCAAAGCAGCCACGGCAATGTCAATATGTTCTTTTTCGATAACCAACGGCGGCAAAAACCGAATCACATCGGGCCCTGCCACACACACCAAAATATTCTTTGCCCGCAGTGCGGTCACCGCATCATTGGCTGGTGTATCTTTGATTACAATACCGGCAATCAAACCTTTACCACGAATTGCGGTCACCTTGTCATGTTTTTCTTTCAACGCATTCAATTTGCCAAATAAATAATCACTCTTTTCTTGTACGCTTGCGATAAACGTTGGATCAGACAAGGTTTTAAACACCTCAACCGCCACCGCACACGACACGGGATGACCACCAAATGTAGCCGCATGATCACCTGGTTCTACAGCATTGGCCACATCTTGTGTCATCAATGTTGCACCAATGGGCAAACCGCCAGCCAATGGTTTGGCAAGGGTCATAATATCGGGCGTTACACCTGAATGTTGATAACAAAACAATTTGCCAGTACGCAACAAACCACTTTGTACTTCATCAAAAATAAGCAACATTTTCATTTCGTCACACAGTGTGCGCAACCCTTCTAAAAACTTAGGATCGGCAAAATAGATGCCCCCCTCAGCCTGCAAGGGTTCTAAAATAACAGCCACAGTTTCACTATCTGCCAATTTTTCTACAGACTCCATATCGTTCAAATCGGCAAATGAAATCCCTGGCAACATCGGCCCAAACCCTTTGTGATACTTAGGTTGTCCCGTTGAAGAAATGGAACCATATGTGCGACCGTGAAAAGAATTTTTCAGCGAAATAATTTTGTTTTTGGGTTTGTCAGGAAAGTTTTTATATCCCCATTTTCGGGCAAATTTCAATGCCGCTTCAATAGACTCGGTACCACTGTTGCAAAAAAAGGCACGATCGGCAAATGAGTTTTCACACAACAACTGCGCCAACTGAGGTGCAGGAATGGTGTGATACAAATTGGATACATGAATCAACTTGCCCAATTGGGCATTGGCGGCATCTTGAATCAACTTGTTATTATATCCCAATGCATTGACAGACAAACCACTTACAAAATCGAGATATTTTTTCCCATCTGTATCTTGCAAATAAACACCGTCACCACTTTCTAACACAAATTGTGGCCGACCATAGGTTTGTAAAATATACTTCTGTTCCAGGTCTATGACTTCTTTTGTGGTCATGATCACTCCTATTTTTATTGAACGTGAAGAACGCAAAAAAGAGGCTCTTGCCAAAGTCTTCTTGCGAGATCCGTTCCCAATTTTATTGTATAATCTCGGTGCCAATGCCTTCACGCGTAAACGTTTCAAGCAACAACGCATGTGGCACACTGCCATCTATAATATGTGTTTTGCGAACACCGCCTTTCACTGCACGCTCACAAGCGCGCAGTTTAGGAATCATGCCCCCCTTTGCAATGCCATCAGTAATCAACCCTTCCACATCATTGACATGCAAAGATGAAATATGAGAGCTTGGGTCTGAAGGGTCGCGCATAATGCCGTTGACGTCTGTCAAAAACACCAACTTCTCAGCTTGTAATGCACGCGCAATTTCACCCGCGGCTGTATCGGCATTCACATTATAACTCTCACCATCGGGTCCTAGCCCAATGGGGGCAATCACAGGAATCGTACCCTCTTCACAGGCCAAACGGATGGGTTCGGGGTCAATTCGGGCCACATCGCCAACATATCCGATGTCTACCTGTTTCTTTTCCCCATTTTCCTCCACCGTGGCCAAATATTTGGTCACATACATGACCCCAGCATCTTTGGCAGACATGCCACGTGCCCGCCCATCCAACATTTCCAAACCATCGCATATACGACGATTTACTTCACCAAACAGTGTATCTTCAACAACCTGCATCGATGCTTTGTCGGTTACGCGCAACCCATTAATCCATTGAGATGCAATGCCCGATGCTTCCAACCGTCGGCTAATCTCTTTGCCCCCACCATGCACCACAACAGGGCGCATGCCCACTGTTTCCATAAACACCAAATCGGCCATAACCGTTGGCGAACCACCTTCATTAGGTTGTGTACTGCCCCCATATTTCACCACCACAATCTTATTGCGAAATGAGCGAATATAAGGGAACGCCTCAATCAGCGTTGATGCTTTTTCAATAATTTTGTCCACAAAATCCCCCTGCTGGGTTTCATCTTTCAACATTTATATCACTTCCAAATAGTCTTTATCAGGCAGTGCTGGAAACGGTGCTGCAGGTAGCGTTTGATACCAATACGCCACTGAGGCTATATCATCTTGCAAAGGCAAATAACGACGCCCCTCACTGGTTCGGTTGCGCCATCCCAAGGCTTGTATGGTTACCCGCAAGTCTTCTTCAAATCGCACAGGGTCCATAATATGCCAGCGATACATGCCAAAACGCGTTTGTGAATCGTACAAACCATCAGGCCGAATCACCTGAGGCAAACCCGCATAGGGTGTGGTAAATTCACGATACCCACCCCGATCTTTGCCCAAATCAAAATTGTATGACCCACAAAAATAATCTTCTGTGCCCGTACCACATATGGTGGGAAATTCGCCATCACCATCCATATAAAATTTGATCTCGCCTTCCCCCCACCATTGCGTACTGTTCACACCCCAAGCCATATAAACACCCACCAAATGCCCCTTGCCTTTTATGCCATCTACAATCGTATACACATCTTTATACGGCAATGGATTGGTTCGACGAAATTGTGCATGAAAATAGGCACATTCTTCTGGCACTTCGGTCAATGTGTAATTGACCTGATAATAAAGTGTCATTGGATCTTCTGCAATATTCTCTAAGGTAATGCGACACCGCTTTCGAAAAGGCATTTCCCAATAACAATTAAAGGCACTGCCAGGGTTTACACACACGGGCAAAGAAGTCACTTGTGCATAACGGCCCCAACCACATGCGAAAAAATCACCTACGGGACATTCAACCGATGGTTCGTCTTGACCATCCCAATAAATACGCAAAATACTAAATCGCCAATGTCCTGTGGGTGTCATCCAAATCTGTTGAATGGCACCTTGTCCATCTATATCTGCCAATGTAAATGTTTCACCGGGTTGAATCCGCACAGATGGCGAAACCTTCCACCCCTGCCCCAAATCACGTGCAGGCCCAGCACCAGTCCCTTCGATGGCCATGCCGCCTTTGCCTTTTTCACCCGTAAAATTTTCTGGGCTGATTGACCGCGTAACCGCATTGGACAACTGAGACAAGTTGCCCAAATGAAGACCCAAACCGTTAAAACGCATAACGCCCCTCCAAAATTAACTCTCTAATGTGCGATACCAATAACGATACAATTCTTCAAAACCAATCGACTCATACACATGCAATGCAGGTGCATTGCTTTCTTCTACTTGCAAATAAGCCATTTTTGCACCAGCTTTGCGTGCCCGATTTAGCAACGTCCACACCAACAACCGGCCATAACCTCGGTTGCGCTTTTCTTTGTCGGTCACCAAGCCAAACAGACCCGCAAATTCACCCTCGCGAATCGTAAACCCACCGGCAACAGGTTCATCACCATCCATCAACATCACAAATCGAGCCGGTACAGCCAAATTGTCCATCATATCACGAAACGCTTCTTCATCATAATCGCTGAGTTCTTTCAATTTCACATAGGTATGAAACCATTCCGGATCAGGGCGTGTCCACACCCGCACATCGCCCGTTTCGGGAATCACAACCTTGTACAAATCCAGAGTCTCTATCAATGTTACCGCTTCATAACCATAACCGCGAGCCGCCAAAACAGAATCCAATTGAGGGGGCTGATTTAAGGGCGTCATTTTAAAAATAGGACGCAAACCCCGCTCTCGATACATGGCTTCACAAACCGGAATCTTTTCATCCACACTGCGATGTCCCCTATAGATGGGGCTGACAGAATTGGCCCGACGCGTATACCCATCGGCCAAGCGAATCACCCAACCATCGTATAAAACCTGTTGCATCGCAGGACATGCATTTAAACATCGCTCTTCTATATCGCGAATTTTTTGCCCCGCTTCTGTCTGAAAAACGTCCATAAACACTCCAACAACCCGCTCTCAGCACCCAACCTCGATGCGCAAATAGGAAGATTGAGTCAAAAACGACACTGACCGTCATCAGCTTGTTTTATAAGCCCCATCTATGCCATGGAGCCGTGACAAACCTTGCATCAAATTCATATTCTCAACAGCTTGACTCGCCGCACCTTTGCCCAAATTATCTTCTAAGGCATTAATATAAACAAACCCATCATCCACCCCTAACTTTATCACCAACAAATGTGTGCCCACCACATCTCGCGTGCCCCACACATGATCTGCGGAATCTTCGACCACTTTTACCAAATCATCATCGACATATGCAGAAGCAATGGCCGCCCGAAGTTTTACCGCCACCTCACTGGCCGTTTGCGCTTTCAAATCGTCACTCAATGCCACACGGATGTTGGAATTAATGCCCGCAAATACAGACCGCAAAACAATGGGTGTAAAATTTACAGCAAACCCTGAATACAACGCCATCTCTGGCACATGTTTGTGTTTTTTTCCAAAACTATAGGTCACTTCATTGGCCGTTTCTTCTACTTCAGCCCGTGCCCCCGAATTGCCCGATGTAGCAACAACAGTGGCTTCACCTTGTATCAACCCCTTAAGTGGGCGCAAAGACAATATCACGCTGGTCGGATAACAGCCAGGGTTGCCCACCAACCGCGCCGAGGCAATCTGTTCGGCAAACAATGCAGGCATCCCATAAACCGATTCTTTGAGCAACTCTGGTGCCGTGTGCGTTAAGCCATAACCCGCTTCAAACTGCTCCACTGGCAAGCGAAAAGCACCGCTCATATCAATAACCTTGCACCCTGCCGCCAATGCTACAGGTGCAAACTGCATCGATTCGGGGTCTTTGGTAGCCAAAAACACCACATCACACTTTTCCAACTCACCTTCTTGGCGTTTGGAATTTTGTTTAAACGTTACTTCGGCCTGGTCGTGATGAGCCAACACCTTTTGAAGCTCTTGCCCCACCATGCCCGTATCGCCAAATATGCCCACAGAAATCATGGCATCATCTCCTCAATTCGATCACGCAAACGCCGACAATCTACTTCAGATCGGCACAAAATAAAAATAGTATTTTCACCAGCCAAAGTCCCCACAACCTCTGGCCAACTCACCTGATCAATGGCCTCACATACACCTTGTGCATGCCCAGTGATGGTCTTAATCACAGCCGTATGTCCCGCACCATCTACCCGCATCACAAAATCGCGCAATTCCCGCCGCAACAAGGCATCACCTTTAAGCAAAGCACGCCCAATGGGTTCACTTGCTGAAGGCACCTGATATTGAAACCCACCCGCACCATCGGGCGCTTTAACCACACCCAATTCTTTAATGTCTTTAGACAACGTAGACTGTGTTGTATCAATACCCACAGCCTTGAGCGCATCACTCAAACCTTCTTGACGCGCAATGGGTTGCGAAGAAATCAGTTCCAAAATTTTTTGATGGCGTTTTTGCTTCTCAGTCATACACCCTCCATAGTTCAAACAGACTTAAGAATGTATCACAATGCCACAATCACGTCAAGAATAAAAATTCTAACATTGGAATATTTATGGAATAAAAAAGTGTAGAGACAATTTTATCTCTACACTTTTCCCATTGAGTCAATTTCAACGTTTTTTATAGCACGATTCCCAAAGTTTATTAACAAGGCCAAGTCCTACTCTGGATTGATTTGCTCCTAATCTCTGAAGCAAATTCAATTTTCCTTAGCATAGGTATCCAGCCACGTCACCATCTCCCACAACATATGCATCAACGACTCACGTGCCCGATAGCCGTGACTCTCGTGTGGCAACATCACCAATCGACACGTTACACCGTGGCCTTTGAGGGCATTGTAAAACCGTTCGCTCTGCATTGGAAATGTGCCCGAATTGTTATCGGCCTCACCGTGCATCAACAACAAAGGTGCTTTGATCTTGTCGGCATGCATAAAAGGTGACATGGCGGCATACACTTCAGGTGACTGCCAAAGTGAACGTTCTTCGGCCTGAAAGCCAAACGGGGTCAGTGTGCGGTTATAAGCCCCACTTCGGGCAATGCCACAACAAAACAGATCGGTGTGCGCCAACAAATTGGCCGTCATAAAACCACCGTAAGAGTGCCCCCCCACACAAATGCGCTTTGGATCGGCCACACCCAGGCGTACCACCTCATCAACCGCCGCTTTGGCACTTGCTGTTAATTGTTTCACATATGTGTCATTGGCTTCCAAATCACCTTCACCCACAATGGGCATAGATGGTCCATCCAAAATTGCATACCCACTGGCCAACAACGGCAATGCAGAAAGTGGGCTGATGCGCACAAATCGATAGGGTGAATCTTTGACCTGCCCTGCGGCATCAGCACTTTTAAACTCACGAGGGTAAGCCCACATCAGCAAAGGCAAAGGCCCCGTTTCTTTTTTATAACCCGGTGGCAAATACAACGTTGCATTCAGTTGAACACCATCTTCACGCTCATAAACAATCAGCTCTTTTTGCACATCGACCAAATGGGGTAAGGGATGTGTAAAATGCGTGACCTGTTTGACTTTGTTGGTGGACAAATTTTGTAAAAAATAATTGGTCGGCTCTTGCACCGATTCTCGCCCCAGCAAAACCAACGGGCCATTGACATCAATCACAGCCACTGGCCGTTCATAAAGGGGCGGCATGGAATGCATCAACCGCTTACTCGCCTTTGTTTTTAAATCGTAGCTGTCTAAAAACGGGCGATCACCCTCATTGGAAGCCCCATCACCCACCAAAAACAAAAACCGCTCATCTGCATCGGTTTGCAACACACGCCGTCCTGTGGCATTGCGCACCAACAGTGGCACACCTGGGTCACCATAGCGATCTTCCCAAGACCGATCAAACAAAATCTCGGGTTTGACGTTGCCATCGGGATAAATACGCCACGTGCGAATCCGACGGGTTTTCCACCATCTCTCAGACACCAAAGCCAAATTGCCACTGCCCCAAGTGCGCCCCACATAACGCATAGAAAGGGCAATGATCTCTAATGGCTCGGCATCAAATGGGGCATTTAGGGCAAACATCCGATCACGCACATCCACCTCAACCGAAGGATCTCCCCCATCTTGTGCGGTCACCCACGTGACCGTTGCGGGCACATCTGCACGCCAACCAAACCCACGTGGACCATCGGGCACCGCATCAAATGCAATGGGCACAGACTCTGCCAAAGGCAAATCAAACAATGGGCGCACCATTTGCCCCTTGCTGTCCCAAATATCAACACGCACAGGAAATCGATAAGAAGGCACCAAATAAGAAAAAGGACGGTGCATCGTTTCAATCAAAATAAATTGACCATCGGGAGAAGGTTCCGAACGGCATATCAAATCGGGTGCACCTAATTTTTGCATCGTACCATCTAAATAAACACACACAACTTGCGCCATACAGTAATACTCAAACAACGCTTCATCGTGTGGATTTTTAAGCAAATCTTGATAGGTGCGCGAAGGTGCTGTCTGCGCGATATTCTCTTGAATGACAGGCCCATCGGGAATCAAGACCGCCTCTGGTGGTGCACCTCGCCCCTCACAAACGGCACGCACGATAAGCCCCGAACCATCGGGTAACCAAACCAGTGGCGTGCCCCAAATGCTGTTTAAAACCAAACCTTCAATCGGTCTCACCTCACCCGTGGCCACCTCACCCAACCACAATGTAATCCCATGAGATCCGGTAACAGAAAAAGCAAAGTATTGGCCATTGGGCGACCAATGTGCTTGCCCCAATCGTGCCCCATCAGGCAAACCTTTCACAGCCATTTCTTGCCCATCATCCACACGTTTAAGCGTCAACCCATTATAATGGCTCACACGGCTTTGTCCATTGGTCATAGGATCTATGCGCACCCCTGCCAAACGCAACTCTAACCGTGCCACATCTTCGATGGGGGGGTAGCCTGGTCGATGCATCAACAACATATGGGTATGCGAAGGATCCAAACTGATCCCTGGCGTTAAAGGTGCATCAACCACATCGGCAAGTGCCTTGGGTGGCATTTGATAAGGCATAAAACCTCCGTAAGGGTGGAGAGAAGAAAAAAGGGAAAAGAAAGAAGAGGATAAAACGCCCCTCTATCCTCTTCCTATTTTCTTCTTTCTTCTTCCATCATGCTCTATTGATCAAACCATTTTTTATAATAAAAAGGACTTGAAACATCTTCGTTGAGTTGCTTCACCACTTCATAAAAGTGCAAATCCAGTGGCATTTCGTGTGCGTCTAAGCGAGGGAAAGGGTTAAAATCATCCGTGGCCAAAACCTTGCCTATTTCAGCCAACATGCCCAAGCCCAACTCGGGCACATCTACGCGCCGAATCCCTGCTTTTTCCATGACCTTGTCATAAACAAATGACATGGTCGATCCTCCAGGAATAAAGGGCAATGCGCGTGTTCGCATCACGGGCAAAAAGATATCGACCAATTTTTTACCTGTGCCATAGGCTGCCGATGTGGCTGCTTGCAAGGCATCTTTGGGCAAATACAAACTGGTCGAATAAGCACCATTACGCCCATATTCAACCGCTTGAGGATCGCGGCTGATTTTGTCCAAACTGCCACGCCAATCGCAAAATGCCGAAACCGCCACCGAAATACCCGCATCCACTAACGCATCTGTAAATTGCACCGCCATATCGCCCATAAACAAACGCGTGGCCTCAATTGCGCGATCGTTTAATGGGGTTAATTGCCACTGAAACAAACCTTCATCATCCACATCTTTCACAAATACAGGCGGATGATCAGGCAACAAACCCGAGCTGGCCGCCGCCATCGAATTGATATAAATCACATCTTTGGCATTGGCCTCTTGAAGTGCCGCAACAATCGCATCCAATGCTTTTCCTTCTAAAGCATAACCATCGTTAATCCAGTGAAAGCGATTGCCCATATTTGCAGCATCAGCACGTTTTTGCATATCGGCTCCAGAAGCATATCCCAAAGACTTCGACAAATCACGTGCCACAACCGTCAAACTGCCACTGTCTTTCACCAAATCCAACAATGCCGCCACCACAGCACACCCAATGCCCAAACCCGTGCCACCAATAATCACAAAATGTTGTCCTTTTGCCCAATCCAAATCATAATTGTTCCAAAATATTTTTTGCGCCGCTTGGCGTTCATCTAACAACTGCTTGGCCTCTGTTGGAAAAGCTTCTACAGCTTCTTTGCTTGGCCGCTCTATGGCTGGCGCACCTTCTTTAATACGCAACCCTGGTGTAGGTTGAGCAAACGGACTTGGAGATGAGACCATATAATCCTCCCTATTGAATGACAAAATACGCATTTAATCTGCACACAAATATATCAAAATGATCCAAAATCAATGATGCCCCAACACACGATTATTGCACAACGCAAAACATGCACAGCCCTTATCATCAAAACGTCTGACACCAACAAATTCATTCACGACAAACACCTTATCGTGCCAGACCTCACGCACCAGTGCCTCTTTGCCCTTCCCAATCAATCGAATAACCCGTTAGCTCAAAAAACATGGCGGCAACTTTTTGGCGATCTTCATCACCAGGCACATGGATCACAGGCACCACCACTCGGTCTGGATATATTTTGGGGGCACCGCGCATCACCCACGCATCAGGGGTCAATTCACGTGCTTTTTGAGAAATTAATTCTTGGTTCGACGATGGGCGCACCTGCACCCCCCAACCAATGCGCTTTCCCAGCTCATTCATTAACGCTTGATATCGCGCCCCTACTTGCGGAGAAATAAATGCCAGCTCGATATATGTACCCTTTAAACCAATCTTAGAGGGCATATGTTTTTCTTTTTGAAACGCCCGACGGATTTCTTGATATGCTCTGTTAATTTCCCAAGCCCCTTTATTTTTGGGCCCAGCTGTAATCGCCACCTTTTCATCTGGGCGATCTAATACCAAGTGAAATCCCGTTCGGCCATTAAAATCATCTTCCGCTTTCTTTTTTAACATCGCCCAATCTGTAACATCTTTATCAACCGCAACAGCAACAACCACCTCGCGCTGCCCCAAACGCAATGCAGGTGCTTTAAGAGCCGTTGCTCCTTGTGGCACCATAGCATTTGCCTCTTCAAACAAACGCCCCTGATGCGGTGTTTCTCGAAGGCGCAATGTCCAGCCCGTCTCCTCTTCTAACCGCTTTAGCAAGTCGCCATATTGCGATACAATCACATCGGGAAAGTGAAACGCCAACTCATACACACCCTCATCCACAAAGGCACTACACTTAAACAAACCCGCTTCTGCCGGAAAGGCATTTTGTATGCGCAAGCGGGCTTCGTTCATTTCCATAGGGCCATCATAAGCCCCCGTATCTTCGGCCACATGATATAAAAACGGACGACGGCGGTCAGGCTCAAAATACCGCCGACCTTCACGCAATAACAAACGAAAAGCTTCTACTTCAGAAAGGGTGGTCATTTCACTTCCAAACCACATTTCAGCCAACTCCTGTACGCGAAAAGGGCCTTTTGCATCGGTCTCAATGACATACGCACGCACCTCTTCAAGCGTGGTATCACTCAGTGCGCGCCCACCAGAAATGCCCGAACGAGGCACACGGCGGCCATATCCTTTGCGACTGCGTGTTTGTTCAACCTCAACCGTATAAGAGCCACCGTTTTCGGGCAATTGAACCCCATCGGGCAAATGCGCATCCAAACCCACAGCCAATGCTTTGCGCGCATCGTCATCGCCATGAACCAAAAAACACGTGCGCGGTTTTAATCGCTGAACCAACCCCGTTAACTCACCACTGTCTGCGTGTGCAGATAACGAATAGGGTTCCACACGACAGGCCACAGACACACGTTCACCATTGAGCATCAATACCCGATCTTGGCCATCTTTGTTCTGCATCAAATCCAACAGGGCACGGCCAGGAGATTCTTCATCTTGATATCCTGTCATCGCAATCAAATTGTTTGCTTCACGCGCCAATCGTTCGGCATAATAACTCGATGCCCCACCAATCAGCATGCCCGAACTGGCCACAATACAACACGGTGGGCCAGATAACACACGGGTGCGATCTGATGGTTTATCGACAGACATCACATGTTCGGCATAAAAAACAGCCTCACCCTTATCCACTTTTCGGCGCAGTGGAGGGGCCAAATCGTCAACAAAAGAGGCATACACCGCATTCACCGCACGCACCATTCCGTCCACATAAATCGGAAAGGTTGGAATATCGCCACGCCGCATCGCTTGTGCCAAAATCAAAATCACTTCTTGTGCACGCCCCACAGCAAAAGCAGGAATAAGCACCTTACCTCCTGCCTCAATCACCTGAGCCACACGCATCGCCAACGCCGTCTCTTGCTGAGATCGGTCGGCATGTTGGCGATTGCCATAGGTCGATTCCATCACCATCACATCGGGGCGACACTGAGGCACCACCATGCCAGGAATGGTGAGTTGATTGGCCACAGACACATCACCCGTCATCAACACACTCTCATGTTTGCCTTCAATGTAAATAGACGCCGCACCCAAAATATGCCCCGAAGGAACCCATGTAGCCGACAAAGCCCCACCACAAATAGGTACTGTGGCGACCCAAGGAACATCTTCAATTCTCGCCAATGCCGCATCGGCTGCCTCGGGTGGATACAGAGGCAACTCGCCATCTTTTTCGCCCCTTTGCGCCATCAACTTCACCGCATCAGACATCAAAACCTGCGTGATGGCTTTGCTTGCAGGCGTCATGCGTATCTTTACCTCAGGTGCCAAACTCGCCACCAACACAGGCAAAGCCCCCGTATGATCCGTATGTGCGTGTGTCACCAACATCTCTTCAGGCATGCCCACATCATCCAAAACCGAAAAATTGGGCAACTGAGAACCTTGCGCCGCTCCCATACGAATGCCCGCATCAACCAAAATGCGATGACCTTCCATTTCTATGAGTGTACAAGACGCACCAACTTCATCGGCACCGCCTAAAAAGTGCAGTTTCATGTCGCGTACCCGGTCATTGTGGAATGTGATCGTTTACCTTCACAAGCCAGATGTAAGACACAAGAAGTAAAAAGGAACACACACTTCTTGCCTCTTGCCTCTTATTTCTGGCTGCCACAGAATATACACCCACACCCACACGAATCCAAACCTTTTGAACAAATAACACATCAAGAATTGTTCGTGTCTACAAAAAACAAAATGACTCATTTCCCAAATTGTTTTACAAACAAATGTGAGCGACTCGCATATTACATACAAATCGCTCACATTCTTTCGCCACACAAACCCAGCAACAGATTAAAGCGCACGGTTATCCAATGCATATGCCAAATTTCCACCACTCCCCAAAGCCCATGTGCCTCGAAACAGCGACTGGCGTTTTTTAGGCATCTTTTCAATAATTTC
>JAYODI010000007.1:52160-74715 GCA_038279365.1 Candidatus Latescibacterota bacterium
CCATAGTTAAAATGCGCTTTGTGTGACCCGCTTAAAAAAGAGGTCGCTCCCTGCCCCGACTTCACAGGTTCCAATTCCCACACCACGCGGGTCAACCCAGAAAAAATCTTATTGCCTGCCACCTGATAGCGCATCGCATTGGCTTGTTGCGGGGGGCGTACCACATGAGGCATGCCCTGATCACGCCTTTCCATCGTCAACCAACCAGGGGGGCGCACCGTATTAAAAGAAGCCTCACAGCGAAAACCATAACATTCATCTCTCACAAATGGGTCTTCTGCCAAAATCTCACTTAATATGCCCGTAATCGCAGGGTGATCCAACAACCTTTGCAAATGCCCTTCATAACTGTTTTTTGCCCCAGCATAAACCTCCGCCTTCATCACCTCAATATCGTCTTCATCCAACACAGAGGGCAACAAGATCCAACCCTTTAAGTCAAAGAAAAATTTTTGCTCATCTGTCATTGGCACACTTGCCAACATCTCGCCATTTGATTCTGCCATCTTTCCCCCAAAATAATGCGGTTCAATATGTGATTTCTATCATTTCAAAGAAATAAACCATGATCAATCAAAATCATAATGCATCAACTCACTGCTGCCTTGCCAAATAATACCATTGTGCCCCAACCGACGCGCTTCACTCACAATGTGATCAATCGTCTCCTTGGGCCACCCCTCGCCATGAATAATAGGGTAAGACGGCATGTCTTTGGGCAAATACAATTTGGCCTTCACCAAATCGCGCAAAACAACATCCGCTGTAGGTATCCGATAAGCAAGTGTGGCAGGCTCATCAGCACCATATGCCGCAATGGTCTTTGGCAAACCCATCCCATCATATCCAGCAAAACGATACACCAACAACAACGCATCTTCTTCTTTTAAATTGGGAATTTCTGCCATTAAAAAACGTGCCCACTCAATAAATGTATTGCAAATAAATGCCGAAATGTGCGACACCAACGGGCTTGCAAAATCCGCCATTTCTCCCCAACGCAAATGATCATGCCCTGCCGTTATTGACATAGATGCTGGGTAGGTATCTGTGCCAAAAGATTTTCCGGGTGCCGCTTTGTGGACCGCACTTCGAAAACTCGATAAATTTTGTGCCACCAACTCACATCGAAAACGAAACCAGTCCAAAACGCCCGAACGCAAAGCAAGTGCCTGAACCACATCAAAAAATCCAAAACCCAAACGCACCATATCTCCCAAGCGTTCCCCGTCAAGGTGTTGCAACGCGGTATGTGCGTGTTTTAAATCGGCAACCATCTTATCCATATCATAGCCCAAATCTTTGGCCACCGCATAACATGACGTACACGTACACCCAAACAAACCCAACGGAAAACTGCCCATTGGATAGCGCAAATGCGTAATATCCAACGCATCCACATCGTATTGCGTAGCCAAATGTACATACACCGCTTCAAGCCAATCTTGGGTGGCTTTTTGTGAGGGGCAAAACGTCAACCGCCGAATTGTCCACGCCCCGCCACATGTCCACACTTTCAAACCCGCATCTTTCAACTGACCTACTGCTTGCCGAAAGTTTTTATCATTGCCATTGCGCGATACCCCCGGCCCACACATAGCCTGCGCCCGTTCATATTCTCGTGGGTCCACAGGCCGTCCGTCAAAATGACGAATGACCAACTTGGCCAATTCATCTTCCGACGGCACGCGCCCGTTGTAGGGGCTCAAATTCAACACATCCTGAGACACTTCACCATCAAAAGAAAGCACCACCGTGTTCAATCCAATTTCATCGCGCAACCGTTCTACATAATCTGGATATTTAAGAACAATATCGGTTGTCAAATAAATGCCATTCACCCATTTTGCCATCGTCATAATCCTCTCCATCTAAAATGGACTTACCCAATATCAAAATCGCGTCGCCTCAAATTGTGCAAACGGCGTTTCCACACCCAATTTATCAGCCTCGTCTTGCAATGCCTTTTGGTGTTCTTCTCCAATTGGAATGCCCTGTAGCGCATTTTCCTTATCCCACACCCATTCATTCCCACCCGCCAACTCTGCACTGCCCATCCCTGGCAACGGTTTGCTCTTTCGCGCTTCGCCCACAAACCGATCCATCTCCACTTTTAATTCTTCCACAGGCATAAAATGCGCCACATTCACAACCGCAATAAACGAACCCTGGTTCGACTCCCATTTTGGATCACAATATTCCGACTTATAAATCCCTGCAAACACACCACCCAACGCACGTATGGCTGCCCCCAATGCCATAGACTTAAAAAACGTGGTGGGCAACCGCTCAAACAGGTCTTCATCATATCGGATGAGCACCCCACCCATATCCATCACAAGCGGAGGTTCCTCACCTGCCGGAATACCAATGCTCATCGGAGATGTATCGACCACACTAAAAATCATTTGATCGGGTTCCAAATGTCTCCGGTGAGAAGAAACGGCCAAGCCTATACAGTCATGATCCACGGCCAAACGTGTATAATTTCCCGCTGATCCAAAATGCTGATGGTTGCGCGTGGTCAACACCGCCACACCACAGGTCTTGGCTTTTTGTATCAGTTGTTTGGTGCCTTCATAACACGGAAAATAACCCAACCCACCATCGCCATCCATCACCAATGCCCCGGGTGCTTCACTCACTACAGAAATGTCTGGACAGGGGTTCACATGGCCATCTTTAATTTTTTGCAAATAATACGGCACCTGTCGCGTGCCGTGGCTAAACAGGCACCGTCTG
This sequence comes from Candidatus Latescibacterota bacterium, assembly GCA_038279365.1. GTDB lineage: Bacteria > Latescibacterota > UBA2968 > UBA2968 > UBA2968 > JABIFK01. The sequence continues at coordinate 54,903 of JAYODI010000007.1, forward strand.
TCATTAATATTCAAAATATGCGCCAATACCTCTGCATCCTTCAATGGCATCCCAATCTTCTCAAACAGCTGAATGGTCAGCGATTTCATGTTGGGTGCTGGCACCCGAATGCCGTGATCAGGTGGGTAATTTCGTCTGTTCAAATTCATTGCAACAAAAACCTTTCGAAATAATTCTAAAGAAAGTTTCCCGTGAACCCACGTTTTATAACACGCGTCCCACCCCTTGTCAAGCATACTTGATTGTGCATATCCATATAGATATATTCTACAACAGGTTTGCGTGTAGAATACATGATGCACAATGCCTCAACGCCGCGCCCTTCATCTCTGCTTAAAAGGGAGAGATCATGAACCACGCCCTTGAACCCGATCAACAATTTACCTTTGTTACCCCATCACAAAGCACTTACACCCTTGCGTGTTATTGGCAGAATTTATATACCTTTACCTATGGCCAAGAACGCATACTCGTTGCAGAACGCGTCGTTCCTCATACCAATCTTTACGAGTCATTGTATCACGCATTTAAGGGCCACCAAGGTGACACACTTTCTCACAGGCTTATTCCAGAAACCACCCAAACGCCCTTACTCAATGTGGTAAAAGAAGGCCAATCCCTGCAACCCTTTATTGAAAGCGTCACCGCACTCATTCCATTAAAAGACCAAACATTGCCCAAAGAATGGCTCCAAAAAACCGAAACCATTCTTGAAGAAACCGCCACGCAAACACTTATAGAGCGTGGCATTACGGGTGGTTTAGGCAGTTTTGACACCAGCGACACCACATCCTTTTTATCAGACAATGCCTCTCCCAACGATGTGCTCAGCACCTTGTCTCATACAGAACGTGAAGATGTTTTGCTCATCAACCTCAGCATTCAAGTTGACGCCGCTCTCAAAAAACAAATGCGCACCATCATGAAAGACGATGCGCTCCAGTTATACGACGACCCCGAATTTGATCTTTCAACCCGCCTTTATAACAACCCCAAGTATCTCGCTTTTGTACGCCGTGTACTCAAAGCCAAAGGCAGTTATGTCTCGCCTGTTGTACGTGATTTTCTCAGCTTTTACAGCCGTTGTCTCAACATCAAACTCCACACACACGCTCGCGAAACCCACACCGATATTGACACTCTTAAAAAACGTCTTGAAAGCACCCTAGGCCATGAAAAAGGTGGCACACACCACGCCTTCGACTACCACGAACTCACCATTTTAGGTTATGTTGTCAGTGGCAACCTACAGCCCGATCCACAAGATCCGGATCAAACAGATTACAGTTTCAAATTGGATTCCAACCAAGACATACAAAAAATCCATCTTCGTGAAATAACTGAAAACCGTTTCCTCATTCAAAAATTTGTTCACCACACTTTCAATACCCACCACAATGTACGCAACGTCAATTATATTGATGAAACATTGACACCCAAATCCACACCGCTTAGCGTTTTACCAGATCCCATAGAAAAAGCCATTCAAAAAAAGATTGAACAATTTGATGAATGGCTGGGCACAAACAATACTCGTATCATTTCTGCTGGCATCGGATGGCTTATTTTTGCCCTCGTCCTAACCTTGGGTGTTGTTGTTTTGGGTCTGTTTAGAGCATCTGGTTCTTGGTAATCATTTTGCGCGGTCAAACAATTGCGTATAAAATTTGGGTTCCTCAAAAATCCCGCCACTGTGCCCATAATACCCATCGCCCAAAACAAACGCACCATTTTGTGGGCGCAACCACGCCGCATCGGGCAAGGGATATTCCGACAACATACGTTCCCAAGTGGCATAATTCTCAGGTCCATTCGACTCCATCAATCCACCTTTTACACCAGGAAATGCGGGCAACCGTGCCTGCACATTTTTGTTCCATTCAACCAAAACAGGCACACACGCATTGTCGGCCACAAAACACGGCACGTTTTCAGCCCATGCCGCCTCAATCATTCGAAACGCCAATGACAACGTTTTGCCCGCCGGTTTAATGGCCATTGCACCATATCCCTGCGAAACCCGCATCTTCACATCGGACACCGTTTCAATGCTCTCATCGCCTGCAAAACGCGCGGGCAAACCATGTACATCCACATCATTGGGACGTTGAAAAGGCTCTTCGATGAGCACAATCCGATCCAAAAAGCCTTCTTTATCGGCATGCTCCAATAAACTTGCCATACTGTCCTTTTGACCATACCGGCCATTGGCATCCAAATAATACAACACCTGCCCCGATTCGGTCATAGACGTTTCATAGTCTTTTGCCAACTTGTGAATCTGCGACAACCAAGCCATGTCCTTTTTCACCATCTCAGGTTCATCACCTGGGTGTCCAATCTTTATTTTTAAGACATAAGCCCCTTTTTCCAACAAGCCTTTGAGTTCATTCATAGGCAATGTATAGCCCACTGCTGGCACAATAGCCACATGCGATTGTCGATCAGGCAACAAATGTTTGTACGGAGAAGGGATCATCGCATCAAATGATGAAATACCCTTATTTTTAGCATATAACAACCACGCCGCATTGTCTAATGCCACCATTGCAATTAAAACAAACGTACGACGCAAGTCTGCGTTATCCGTAATTTTTTTGCCATAAATAAACACATCATCAACAATCGCATCAAACAACTCCAATGGCGTTTCAAATTCGATATCTTTCGCACACTGTAAGGCATATTCCAAAACTGCCGCCTGCAACACATTGCCACCCATTTCTGTATGCGAGGCAAACACAACCGCATCCGACCACAACACAGCCAACCCGCCCACACCAAAGGCCACTTGGCCATTTTCATCAATCACCCGAACCACCATATTCCACTTCTCATGAAATGCCGACCCCTTAAACCCAAATGGGCGTGCAAATGGCTCGCGCTGAATTTCCAAATCTGTTGCAACAATACGCATCCAATCACCTCATTAAATACTTTTTCTTAAACACCAAACACATTACTTTTTAAAAGTTCACGCCCCACAAAATACACACCCATATTCAAAAAGCAACCACAGATAAATCCGTCAGCAGTCAGCTTAAACATACTTCAATAGCAACGATGGGTGGACTGATCGCTGATCGCTTCTTTTTATAAAAATCACAACCAAGATGACCCATATGACCAAACCTTATATCCTCGGCATAGCAGGCGGTTCAGGTTCTGGCAAAACCACCCTCGCCCAGAACCTCCTCACAGCACTGGGCAAACATCAAACCAGCCTCATACCACACGATGCCTATTACAAAGACCTCTCGCATCTTTCACCTGAAATGCGTGCACAAACCAATGTGGATCACCCCAACACGCTTGAAACAGAGTTGCTCATCACCCACCTCCAAAGTCTATCCAACAGGCATCCCATTCAAATGCCCACATACGACTTTACAACACACACACGTACCCCCAAAACCATTCCCATTCATCCATATCCCATCATCATCGTCGAAGGCATCCTCCTATTTGAAAACCCTCACCTTCGCAATCTTTTCCATCTCAAAATATTCGTTGATGCCCCAGCAGACATTCGCTTCATTCGCCGCCTCAACCGCGATGTTTCAGAACGCGGGCGCACACCCGAATCTGTCACCCATCAATATCTCACCACCGTACGCCCCATGCACGATACCTTTGTAGAACCCTCTCGCAAACACGCCGACCTCATTGTCCTTGGGGAATCCACCAACCACCTTGCAATCCTATTCTTGCTCTCTCACCTAAAAAATATGGCTTCCAGTACATAAAAAAAACCACCCAAGGGTGGTTTTTTAAATATAAAATTAAGCGGGGGAACCCGAAGGCTCCCCCGCCAACATCCGGTTGCGTTTGATTAGCCACGCCACGAAGCGAATCAAAAACGGCATCCCGGATCAATTTAAAACATCAAACTATTCACCACCAAATGACATGCTAATGCCCACACCACCATAGAAGGATGTGTTATCGATATTGATTTTATCATCAGCATATGTCAAACCAACTTTGGGCGTAATCGAAAATTGGCCAGCAGGAAAAGTAATCGATGCCGTTGCAGTCACATCATTCAAACCTGTTTTTCCAGCATAATCGCTCATAGCAACACTGGCACCAATGCTCAAAGCAGGACCATCTTCACTCTCGCCCAGTGGCACATCCGTGCCACCAGCCAAAACCAAATACCAAGCATCAACCGTACCAAAGTCATAATAGAAGGTCAACGACGGTGCAATGGCATGATCCAGCGAAAGACCGATATAAGCTTCTTCAGTGTGCTTGGTGCCAGCACTCAAGCTGGGCAAGTAGTATTCTGTAAAACCAACAGAAATGCCCAAAGGTGAGTCTTCACCCAATGAGGTCGAATAATCGATCCAAAGATCGATTTCATCTACTTGATCTAAGGCACCACGGCTTTGCATAAAAGCGGAACCCCAAATACCAGCAGACAAACCACTTTCACCAAAACCCAAACCAATACCGGGTTGTAACACAACTTTGTTATCGGCACCAATCACACCACCGCGCCAAATATAACCAGACAAAACATCCAAACTGGCATCAACTGTTGTTTCTTGTGCCGATACGGCCCCAACCATTAGCAAACCAGCTGCTAAAATTCCCAAAACCTTCTTCATTGTATTGCCTCCTGATGAGTGATTCTTCATTCGTTTTAAATGATACACACAAAACCTCGTGGCGAATGTGTATCCTGTTTCAATCTTTGCAACCCGTTTCTTTAGATGGTTAGTCGTTTCATCCATCATAAATATAACGGGTCGCTGACAATGAATCTCCTGCTCTACTTTTTACCGTGGCGTATTCGTCTATAGAGCAACCTCCCCAGATTCACCTGTTCGTATGCGATAGGCATCTGATATAGGCACAATAAATATTTTACCATCACCCACTTCACCTGTTTTTGCGGCTTCTGAAATCTTTGCAATCACTTGCTCCTGATCAGAATCCTTAATTGCAATTTCCAATTTCATCTTTGGAATATAATCGACTTGATACTCTGCGCCCCGATACACTTCTCGGTGGCCGCGTTGGCGTCCAAACCCGCGCACTTCACTGACCGACATCCCCACAATTCCAATACTGTGTAAGGCATCTTGAACGCGCTCTAATGCAGAAGGTCTTAAAAAAGCTTCAATTTTAACCATTTTTTTGGCTCCTAACGTTCATGCGACATCAAAAAGTTGGCATATCCAGAAACACCGTGCTCTTCAACATCCAAACCGGCTTCTTCTTCTTCGTCACTCACACGCAACCCAATGGTCACCTTAATGAGATAGAACAACACCAACGCAGAAACAAACACAAAGGCAAAGACAGCAGCAATACCAATCAACTGCGTGGTCATACTGGCGGCTTCACCAGGGCGGCAAAAGAATGGAATGGCACAAGCAAACGTGCCCCAAGCACCACACACGCCGTGAACAGAAATAGCACCTACGGGGTCATCAACACGAATTTTATCAAAGAACAATACCGCAAACACCACCAACACACCGCCAATAGCGCCGACCATCAATGCACCCATTGGGGTCATTGTGTAACACCCTGCAGTAATGGACACCAAACCTGCCAAACCACCGTTGAGTGTCATTGAAATATCGGGCTTGCCAAATTTGATCCAGCTCACAAACATCGCCAACAAAGCACCACCAGCAGCAGCCAAGTTGGTCGTAACGGCAACACGGGCAAATGAACCACCGTCCATAGAAGTCGTCGAGCCGGCATTAAAACCAAACCATCCCAACCACAAGATAAACACACCCAAAGCAGCCATGGGCATATTGTGACCCACAATGGGGTTCATTGAACCATCGGCATTGTATTTGCCACGACGAGGGCCCAAAACAATCGCACCCGCCAAAGCAGCCCATCCACCCACGCTATGGACCACAGTAGAACCTGCAAAATCAACAAAACCCAAACCTTCTAACCACCCGCCACCATTCCACAATCCCCCCCAAGACCAAGCACCTTGAATGGGATAAATAACGCAGGTGATCACCAAGCTAAATATTAAATATGCCCCAAACTTTGTGCGCTCAGCAACAGCACCAGAAACAATGGTTGCAGCCGTTGCCGCAAAAACTGTTTGGAAAATCAAAAATGCATACATCCAGTTGGGGTCTTGACCATAAGCATTTACATCTGGGTTCACAAAAAATTCATACACATCACCACTAAACATCAATCCAAATCCAATTGCCCAAAAACCCACAGCACCAATAGACAAATCGGCAAAGTTTTTCATCATAATATTGACAACATTCTTTGCCCGTGTAAAACCGCCCTCAACAAGTGAAAAACCCGCCTGCATAAAAAATACCAAACAAGCAGCAACAACTGTCCATAGCCAATCGACCTGTGTCGCCAAATCTGATACTTGTTTAGGTAATGGGACCTCATCTTGCCCATAAACCAATGAAGGCAAAGCCAACAAACTCAGCCCCCCAATAGTGCTTAAAAACCACCTGCTCTGTTTCATGAATCCTCCTTGAACTTGGTCATCTGTGACGTAACGGGGGCAAATATACAAGGAAGATGTTTCGCATAAATTTCTGCGAAGTGAAAACATGATGAAACATAAATAAAAGACAGATGACGGCTTATGCGCTCAAGAGATATAAAAAGAGACAACGTATAAAAACACAACAAACAATAATAAAAACAATAATTTAAAAACAATTTTCAATCATTAAGGTATCTGCTACAAAATTCGTTCGTTTTGATATACACATAAAATCACACCCAAATCACCTGTACCATATTTCAGTTATCACAGATAAATCTCCTTAAAATGTTTCAGGTAGATGAACAAGGCGTAACGCTTCGATGAAATTAAAAAAAAGCATTGGCTTATAATAAGTCAATGCTTAGTTAAATGCTGCTTATCAATTTGACTTCCACATTTACATACAAAACCACCATTGGCAAACAAAAACATTAAAAAAACCGTAAAAACGAAACCGAATATCCATAAACAATAAACTTATGGCCCTTGTTGACGAAGCAATTGTCTCAAACGCACCATTTCTTTTTGTAAATGATCCATTTGTCGATAAATCATTTCATCTTCAGGCACCGTTTTTTTAACCTGAGAAGCAGCCACAACAGGGCGAGGTGGCATTTCCCCCAACAATACAGTATGCGTCATCATTTGACCTTGGCGACGAACACCCAAAGTAATTTGATCACCCGGTGCCCCTTCCATAACCAACCGACGCAAGTGGTGAGGGCCTGCAACTGCCCGTCCACCAAAAGCCAACAACACATCCCCTATTAATACACCGCTTTTTTGGGCAGGGCTTTGTGGTGCCACATCCAAAACCACCACATCTTCCCCTTGCATTCCCACCTCAACCCCCAACCACCCATACGCCATCTCACCCTCAGTGATCAATTTTTTTGCCACACGCATGGCCCGATTAATTGGAATCACAAAAACAGAACTGGGCATACCGGGTATGCCCATAAATGCATTGGCCAACTGCTCCAATGGCGCATACCCATTGTGCGTGTCTTGATATCGCCAAACCATACCCCCAACCCCCCCGTCACTGGAAAAAACGGGTGCACCACCATAACTGCTTTGTACACGAGCCGATACCTGTATCAGGTCTTCTGCTTGAAATATTTCATGCACGGTTCCAAATACGGGCACCAAATTGCCAAAATCATTGCCCAAAATAAACGCATAATGCCCAAACCGAATGCGCTCCGAATTACCCAACTTTACAACTGGCAACTTTTCTGCATCTATGTGAATCACGGCCACACCCGAAATCGGATCGGTACCCACCAAACGTGCACGCACTTGTTTTTCAGAAGACAGTGTAACCCGAATTTCTTCTGCACCTTGGACAGCGGCATCAATGGTCAAAATATAACCACGCGAATCGAACACAAAACCCGATCCATGTGTATACACCGTTCCAGAAGGATCAGCATTTTGATCGGGTGCAAACAAAGCATGAATACGCACCACCCCTTGACGATTTGTATCGAGAATGGATACAATCTCGTCTTCAATAGCACGCAACAAACCACCCTTTTGTATTTGGGCGTACAGCGGTGTTCCCCACAATACAATACAACACACCCAAAAATGGAACGCCTTCCCCATCAAAAAACCACCCAGTGTAATGAACCCCCGCCCCCAAATTGGGGACGGGGGTCTGTTTACGCAATAATTTAAGCGTTATCAATTACAGATCCAACTTATAACACATTTGCCTTAAAACGATACGGGCACTTGCTGAACGCGTTGGTTTTGAAGCCAAGGCGATACCTGTTTTTGGCGATTCAACATCGTATCCACACGCCCAGAATCTTGCCCATTGCGATAAAGCTTGCCATCCAAACGGTGCGATTGCTGCGACAAACGCTCCAAAGCACCTTGGTGGTCTATCATTGGTGCAACCTGTGCAGGTGTTAATGGAAACTCAACCTGATCCATAGCAGTTTGTATATTGGGCGTAGACATCATTTGGTCTTTTACAACACCAGTGAGCCCCAAACCCAACACAACCGCAGCGGCCAATGTGGCAACGGTGCGCATTGCCGATCCAAAAAACACCCGACGAACCCGATGGCCCATCTGGTTTTCTTTGGCCACTTCCATAAGCAAATGGCTGCGTAAAGCAAAATTAAACCCAGCCGATGGTTGTGCCTGTGGCAATCGCGCCAAACGCTCTTTAAGTGCCTTCATGTCTTTTAACAAAGCCCGACAGTCTTCACACTCAGAAGCTTTGCGCTCCATCTCAGCATGCTCAACAGGATTGAGTTCTTCGTCGAGATATGCCGATATCTTTTCTTCAAACGCTTCGTACGTCATGGGAAATACCCATCCTCCTTAAAAATCAAACATCCAAGCCGACATCCCGGCCTTCATTTTTTAACTTTTGTTGTAATTTTAACCTGGCCCGATTCACACGTGATTTTACCGTACCTACCGGGCAATCTACGATTTCTGCAATTTCTTGATACGCCATACCTTCTACATCACGCAACAAAATTACCTGTCGATAATTTTCTGGCAAAGAAGCAATCGCATCGTGAATTTGATCATCAGCCAACGACGATTCTGCAACCTTATCGGGGCGATATGTCTCATCGGGTAATTCCATGCCCGACTCCGAATCATCGTCGCGATGCAGCGAAAACAAACGCCACCGTTTGCGCCGTCTCAGTTCACTCTTAGCCAAATTGCCCGCAATCGTAAACAACCACGTAGAAAAGTTGGCAATAGCACGGTATTCTTTTCGCTTGCGAAATGCACGCAAAAACGTCTCTTGGACAATATCTTCTGCTGTTTCTCGGTCACTTACAAAACGAAACACAAAATTGTAAAGACGACCTCGATAACGACCTACTATTTTACCATAAGCATCAATATCACCAGCGGCCACTTCTGCCAATATTTCGGCATCAGAACGTTCGCCGAACCCGCTTTTCGAATTGACCATAAGCATAGTATCTCCTCCCTGCGGATTCGATTTCTCGAACCCGTCGCCTGACATCGTCGGTCGCATATTAAACCCCAATGCCCCAAGAAGGTTCCAAATTTCTTAATCACCATAACAGTAAAGAAGATAAAACCGATACTTTAAAAAAAACACCACGATCATCACGATTACAAAAATAAGCATATATACATAAAAAACAATGATTTTTATAAAAAAACAAAAACCTATCAAATAGGCACCGATATTCCGAATTGCATCATTTTATCTCCCGCTTTATATTGCTCTTACGGTATATTCAATAGGAATACACTTCCAAAAAGATACCATTTAACACACCTTTCAATTGTATATCATCAACACAATCCCCCTGAAAGTGAGGACATTCAAATGCCTACAGCTTCTGTCGTTGAAAAAGAGGGCACATATCATGCGCCCGAAACACTGAGCCAAAAAGCACACATTGGCAGCCTAAAAACTTATGAAGAAATGTATAAACGCTCAATAAGCGATCCAGAAGGATTTTGGGCAGAAATTGCCCAAAACTTTCATTGGTTTAAAAAATGGGATACCGTCCGATCATATAATTACAACATAGATGAAGGCCCGATCTCTATCAAATGGTTTGACGGTGCCAAAACCAATATCATATACAACTGCTTAGACAGACACTTGTCAACAAAAGGTGACCAGACAGCCATCATCTGGGAAGGCAACGAACCTGGCGAAGACGCCACATTTACCTACAAAGAGCTACACGAACAAGTCTGCAAATTTGCCAATGTCCTCAAATCGCGTGGGGTTCAAAAGGGTGATCGCGTTTCTATTTATCTCCCAATGGTACCCGAATTGGCCATTGCCATGATGGCCTGTGCACGCATTGGTGCCATTCATTCCATCGTATTTGGTGGGTTTTCTGCCGATGCACTGGCAGATCGCATTGCAGATGCCACCTGCACCACGCTCATCACTGCCAATGGCACCATGCGCGGTGCCAAACCCATTCCCATGAAACCCAATGCCGATTCAGCAATGGCTTCGGCAGAAGCCCAAATGGGCAAACCCGTTGACACCTGTATTGTGGTGCGCCGCGTCAAAAACAATCCAGACTTTGAATTTGACATGAAAGAAGGGCGCGATCTTTGGTGGGATGATGCGATGGCAAGTGCCAGTGCTGATTGTGCGTGTGAAGAAATGGATGCAGAAGACCCACTCTTCATTCTCTACACATCTGGCTCTACAGGCAAGCCCAAAGGCGTGCAACACAATGTGGGTGGTTATATGGTCTATACTGCTACCACACACAAATACGTTTTTGATTATCAAGAGGGCGACATTTATTTTTGTGCCGCTGATATTGGTTGGGTCACGGGGCACTCCTACATCATTTATGGCCCATTGGCCAATGGTGCCACCACCATCATGTTTGAAAGCACCCCACTGTATCCCAATGCAGGCCGATATTGGGAAGTCATTGATAAATACAAAGTCAATCAATTCTACACAGCGCCCACAGCCATCCGTGCCGTGGCCAAAGAAGGTGAGGCATGGCCAGCCAAATACGATCTCTCATCTCTCAAAATTTTGGGCACCGTGGGTGAACCCATCAATCCCGAAGCTTGGCAATGGTATCACAAAAATGTAGGCCGTGAACGCTGCCCCATTGTAGATACGTGGTGGCAAACCGAAACAGGGGGTATTCTGATTACCCCATTACCAGGTGCAACACCCACCAAACCCGGTGCAGCAACCTTGCCCTTTTTTGGCATACAACCCGTTGTGTTGCACCCAGAATCGGGGCAAATCGTCGAAGGCAATGGCGTTGATGGGGTTTTGGCCATTAAAGAACCTTGGCCCGGACAAATGCGAACCATATATGGTGACCACAAGCGATTTGGAGACACCTACTTCCAGCAATACAAAGGGTATTATTTCTCAGGCGATGGATGTCGCCGCGACGAAGATGGTTATTATTGGATCACGGGGCGTGTTGACGATGTCATTAATGTATCGGGGCATCGTATGGGCACAGCCGAAGTCGAAAGCGCACTTGTCTCTCACCCCGCCGTGGCAGAATCTGCCGTAGTTGGTTTTCCACACGAAATAAAAGGCCAAGGCATTTATGCCTACGTCACACTCAATGCGGGTGTGGAATACACGGAAGAATTGAAAAAAGAACTCGTGCTTCATGTACGCAAAGAAATAGGCCCTATTGCCACGCCCGATGTAATACACTGGGCACCAGGGCTCCCCAAAACAAGATCGGGTAAAATTATGCGCCGCATTTTGCGCAAAATTGCCGAAAAAGACACCGGCAGCCTTGGTGATACATCCACATTGGCAGACCCCAGTGTGGTAGACGATCTCATTACCAAACACTAAGAGAAATAAGATCACCCATTAAAAAGCGAGTGCCTGTTGCACTCGCTTTTTTAATTTTATCTTGAACCCCATCACCACATCATGTATGTTTAAGCCGCTCATCATTTAACAAACCACACAAAACCTTTACCCGACAAACAACAAATGACTTCAAACAACAACCGTGCCGTTTTATTGCTTTCTGGCGGAATGGACTCTACCACGCTGTTGTGGTGGATGCAGGCCCAAGGCATAGAAGACATTCACACCATTGCCATAGATTATGGTCAACGCCATCGAATAGAGCTCGCATTTAGTGAAAAATTGTCAAAAATGGCCAAGGCCACATCCCATCACATATTAAAACTCGACCTCACACAAATAGGAGGCAGCCCCCTTACAGATGGCACCAAAACAGTGCCGGCTGCCAATGACAAACAACAAATCAGTACGGTTGTGCCTTATCGCAATATGCTTTTTGTCACTTTGGCCTCTGCTTGGGCAGAAACTCAAAACATATCCCAACTCTATCTCTCTCCCGTCAAAGACGACTTCGAGGCCTATAGAGACTGCCGAAGAGATTTTTACAACGCGCTTGAAAGTGCCTTGTCTTTAGGTGCAACCCACGATACGCAAATCAGCATCCATACCCCATTTGTTGATAAGTGGAAAACCGAGGTCGTTCAAATTGGTCTAAAACTAAACGTCCCATATGCATATACACACACCTGCTATGAAGGCCTGCGCCCAGCCTGTGGCCATTGTGATGCCTGTGCAGAACGCCTTCACGCCTTTAAAGCCAACCAAACCCCAGATCCACTTGCCTACCAATAAAAAAGGTCATTGCGATACCATCGCAATGACCTTTTTCTACACGCTAAAAAATAACCTTCTTTTATGCATTCTTTAATGCATTCACTGCTTCAATCAGTCGTTTGTCAGCTTTGCATCGCATATCTAAAAGCACATCCATATCTTTCAATGATTGTGGACTTGCTTGCAAACGACACACCTCAACACGATCTGCCAAAGCCCCCATCACCACATCCAATAACATAATATCGGCCACATCATCCGCAACCATACACTCATCGGCCAACACACGACGAATCGCTTTCAGAGGTTCTTTGAGTGCATCAATATCTTGTATAGACTCGCCATGCCCATCCACCAAACCCGGCGATAAGCGCGCCAAAATACCGTCATTCAAAAATTCACGGGTTTTTTCTTCTGTCCAAGAAGTGGCCAACAATTCCATCAATGAAGATGATGGCTCAACAGCGGGTCGCGCTTCGCGCTCTTGCCCACGATGGTCTTCATGGCGATGACGTTGCTCTTCATGACGTCCTCGGTTTTCATCTTGACGGTTCTGTGGTTCACCACCGCCTTGACGCTCGCTGTTGTCATTTCGGTTGCGAACCTCATCATTTCGCCCACGCCCACGACGCCCACGATTGCGTCCACCTCTATTGTTATTACGCCCCCTGCGATTGTCTTGTTCGATTTGGTCTCTTCGGGCTTCTGTTCCAGGGTTTTCCGGCAACACATCCGTTGGTGGCGATGTCTCTGGCACACTGACTGTTTGCTTTTCTACTGTTCCTTGCACAGTCCCTTCAGGCACATCTGCCACATTTGGCTTTTCTTGAGGTTTCTCTTCTGGCTTTTCTTGGGGTTTCTCCTCTGGCTTTTCCTGTACAACTTGAGGAGCTTGGTAATTTTCGGGTGCCGATTGAGATACAGGTTCTGGAGCAGGTTGGGATGCAGGTTCCAAAACCTTTGCCACCGGAACAGGTGGTTTGGATTCGACAGATTCTATGGGGCGCACTTTGGGGCGCGATGCATCTCCCAAGCTTTTCTCTTCCCAACCAATAGGACCGCTTTTTTTTGCCTTACGCCCCCATTGCATACTCGAACTTGTATCACTCGATTCTGCACTTACTTGTTCTTTACCAACAGCATCCCCTGTCTGGTTTTCACTTACACGTTCATCTTTCAACTCTTGTTGTGCGATCATCTCTTTTTTAGGTTCTTCCTGTAACACCCCTTCTGATTGAGCCGATGTGTCTTGTGACATCGGCCTTTTGTCTGGGCGCCGTGAAATAACGATGCGACCATCATCTTCACCAGAAGCCTCAGATTGGGTTGGGTTCTTTTCACTTTTTTTACTTACGCGCTTCTTTGCAGGCCGACGGGATGTCTTTTGGTCATCACCATCTTTCTTGGTTGCACGTGTTTTTTTCACGGGCTTCTTAGTCGCTTTTTTTGTCGAACGCTTTTTTACAGGACGCCGCGTAGAAGATTTTTTCTCCGTATCCTCAGCCGTCGTGTCCTTTTGGGCATCCATTTCGGATTCCGCCATAACTTCCCTTCCACACAGAATTAAAATTCACAGATTTGTCTGACTCATTCCAGATTTAAAATTGCATCTGCACAGTATAACATCATAATATAGACAAAACACGCAAGAATTTCAACTCTGTGACACCAATAAAAAAAGGCCGACCAATGGCCGGCCTTTTAGATTGTCTACACCATCTTAGTGCGCATGCCCATGATGATGGCCATGAGCATGATCGTCTTTTTCTTGTGGCTTCTCAGTTATCAATGCTTCAGTAGTAAGCATCAAGCCAGAAATTGATGAAGCATTCTCAATTGCAGCACGTACAACTTTGGTCGGATCCGTCACGCCAGCTTTGACCATATCTTCATATGTTTCTGTACGGGCATTATAACCATAAGCGCCTTTGCCTTCACGCACTTTTTGCACCACCAAGCTGCCTTCTTCACCGGCATTTGTTGCGATTTGGCGCATGGGAGCTTCCAAAGCCCGACGTACAATATCCACACCCGTCTTTTGGTCACCCTTCACTTGGCTACGTACTTTGTCCAAAGAATCAATGCAACGCACCAAAGCCACACCACCACCAGGTACAATGCCTTCTTCAACAGCAGCACGAACGGCATGAAGAGCATCTTCTACACGGGCTTTCTTTTCTTTCATTTCGGTTTCTGTAGCCGCACCCACATTGATCACGGCCACACCACCCGCCAATTTGGCCAACCGCTCTTGTAATTTTTCACGGTCATAATCGGATGTGGTTTCGTCAATTTGACGACGAATTTGTCCCACACGCCCTTGAATATCCGCACTTGAACCGGCACCTTCTACAACCGTGGTATTGTCTTTGTCAATAACAACACGCTTGGCTTTGCCCAAATCGGAAATTTCAACACCTTCAAGTTTAATACCCAAATCTTCGGTAATGACACGGCCACCGGTCAAAACAGCCAAATCTTCTAACATTTCTTTACGGCGATCGCCATATCCTGGGGCCTTAACCGCACAGGCAGACAAGGTGCCACGCACCTTATTGACCACAAAGGTTGCCAAGGCTTCGCCTTCGACATCTTCAGCGATAACCAACAATGGCTTACCCGTTTTTGCCACTTTTTCCAAAAGGGGCAACATGTCTTTCATACTTGACAACTTCTTTTCATTGATCAAGATCAATGGATTTTCCAAAACCACTTCCATATTTTCTTGGTCGGTCACAAAGTATGGAGACAAATAACCACGATCAAACTGCATACCTTCCACAACTTCCAAGGTCGTTTCGATGCTCTTGGCCTCTTCTACTGTAATGGTGCCATCTTTGCCCACTTTGTCCATGGCGTCGGCAATTATGTCACCAATACTGCTATCTCCATTAGCCGACACGGTGCCCACTTGGGCAATCGACTTGCGATCTTTAACAGGTTGGCTTTGGTTGCCCAGTTCTTTAACAACAGCTTCAACAGCAGCATCAATACCGCGCTTCAAATCCATAGGATTTGCACCTGCCGTCACATTCTTCAAACCTTCACGAAAAATGGCTTCGGCCAAAACTGTTGCTGTTGTGGTACCATCACCTGCAACATCAGAAGTCTTAGATGATACTTCTTTAACCATTTGGGCACCCATATTTTCATATGGATCTTGCAATTCTATTTCTTTTGCAACACTCACACCGTCTTTTGTCACGGTAGGAGAACCCCAAGATTTGGCCAATACCACATTCCGCCCAGCTGGACCCAATGTGGCCTTTACGGCCTTACTCAGCAATGTAACCCCATCCAAAATACGTTCACGCGCTTCAATTCCATAGGAAATCTGTTTGGCTGCCACTTTTATCCTCCTTCACAATACTGTTCAAAATTGCTTATTGAATAATGGCTAAAACATCGTCTTCACTCAAAATGACATATTCTACGCCATCAACTTCAATGTCTGTGCCAGCGTATTTACCAATTAAAATCTTTTCACCCGTTTTCACTTCGGGAGCCACCACATCCCCATTTTTGTTGCGTTTTCCAGGTCCAACAGACACCACAACTGCTTCTTGTGGTGTTTCTTTGGCTGTATCGGGAATGATAATACCACCTTTTACTTGTTCAGCTTCATCGACTCGCTTCACCATGATGCGATCAGACAAGGGACGCACCTTCATGTGAAACCCTCCTTATTTGATTGTTTTTTAATGGCTTGATTCCACATATTAGCACTCGATCTTGTTGAGTGCTAATTCACAGAGAGAAATATACAAGCTCTGTTATATTCATGCAAGTGCAAAAAAAGCAAAGAACCCATTGGGCGATTCTTTGCTTTTTGTATTTTAAAACTTATGCTTGTGCCAATTTTCGCTTTTTCTCTGCCAAAAGCTTTTCTAAGTGCTCAATCTGACCTGCCAACAGCTTGGGGTCTTCGGGTGCACCATCATCTTCGGGAAGTGGTGGTATTTCGGCTGGCAAATGTGCATCCTCCCAATCACCATACCCCCCTTCCATAGAAATCACCTGATTATAGCCCAAATTCAACAAGGTCTCACCCGCCAGCAAAGAACGTACGCCCCCTGCACAAATGACAATCACTTCCTGAGACTTGTCTGCCACTTCGGTTTCAACGCGCGTTTCCAACTCTCCTCGAGGAATATGCACAGCACCTTCCAAATGCCCACGCTCCCATTCATCTAACCCTCTGACATCCAACAGCACAGGCCGATTTCCAGCTTGTAAATACGCATAAACTTCCTGCACGGTCATCTCTTTAATTTTTTGCCGAGCCTCATTCAACAAATCTTCACGCGACTTCATAAATAAAACCTCTCATGGCTTATGATTCTCATGTTCATTTTAATTCTATCACCCACGACCATGACACTGCTTATACTTTTTGCCGCTGCCACATGGACAAGGCTCATTGCGCCCAACCTTATTTTCGTTTCGAATAGGTTGCTTTTTAGGAGGGGCACCCTCAGCAGAATTGGTCGCCAATTCATCTGGTGCCACAGCCGCAGGCTCTGGCATACCCGCAAATCCCATACCGGTTGCATCTTCGTGAACCAAAGACAAACGTTGAGTTTGCCGCAACCGAGGTTGAGGGGGGCGCTCTTCAATAGAGATGCGAAACAACAAACGCAACGCCTCCCGATTGATGTCTTCTAAAAGCGCCACAAACATAGTATAACCTTCGCGTTTGTACTCAATAAGTGGGTTTTTTTGGCCATAACTGCGCAATCCAATACCTTCTTTGAGGTCGTCCATTTCACGCAGATGTTCTTTCCACTTTTCATCAAACACGCTCAAATAAATCATCCGTTCAACCTGACGCATATTTTCAGCACCCAACAATTGCTCGCGTCGGTCATATGTCTCACGTATGCCCTCCAAAATGCGATCTCTTAACCCTTCTTGGCGCAATTTGGGCAAATCGTCGTCTGTAATGGCAGGAGCTTGCAAGAATAGATTGCGCAATTCGGCCATTAACCCATCAAAGTTCCAATCTTCTGGATGTGCATCAGGTGGCACATGGGTGGCCAAAACATCATCAACCGTATCATTGATCATGTCACTAATGAGAGACGAAATATCTTCTTCTTCTAAAGCATGACGACGGCGGTCATAAATGACTTCGCGCTGTTGATTCATCACATCGTCATATTCCAACACCTGGCGACGAAATTCAAAGTTACGCGCCTCTACCCGTTGCTGGGCTTTGCCAATAGACCGCGTCACCCACGGATGCTCAATAACTTCGCCTTCTTCGGCCCCCAACCGATCCATCACCCGCGCAATGCGATCAGACTGGAACAAACGCATCAAATCATCTTCAAGCGAAATAAAAAACCGCGAACTGCCAGGGTCACCCTGTCGCCCAGCACGCCCCCGCAGTTGGCGGTCGATTCGCCGTGACTCGTGCCGTTCAGTACCAATAATTTGCAAACCACAGGGCACAGCTTCTCGGCACTTATATTCATCAACATAAGGACAAAGGGGCTTGCCATTATTTGAGCTGATTAAGGCACACTGATGTCCTTCTGGCGCTTTAATCACACCTTTGCCCAACTTGATATCAGTTCCTCGCCCGGCCATATTGGTTGCAATGGTCACCGCACCAGGTTGTCCTGCCAAAGACACGATTTGGGCTTCTTGCTCATTTTGACGCGCATTCAACACTTGGTGTTTGATGCCTTTGCGCGTTAACATACGCGACAACAATTCTGAGGTTTCAACCGTAACGGTACCCACCAAAACAGGCAAATTTTGCTCGTGCAACTCAGCCACTTCATTGACGATTGCTGTATATTTTTCTCGTTTGCTGCGATAAATCCAGTCATTGCCATCCACACGACGAATGGGCTCATTGGTCGGTATGACCACCACATCCAAACCATAAATTTCCAAAAATTCCGATGCTTCTGTTTCGGCTGTGCCCGTCATACCTGCCAGCCGGTCATACAACCGAAAATAGTTTTGCAATGTTACCGTTGCCACAGTTTGGGTATCGCGTTCAACTTTTACGCGTTCTTTTGCTTCTAAGGCTTGGTGCAGTCCGTTTGAAAAACGCCGCCCAGGCTGTGGACGCCCAGTAAACTCATCTACAATGACCACTTTGCCATCCACAACCATATACCGCACATCTTTTTCATATAATGTATACGCACTCAAAAGTTGTTGTACGCTGTGAATGCGTTCGCTTTTTTGTGCATAATCTTGATATGCCGCATCTTGTTTGCGCAATTTTTCTTCATCAGACAATGAGCCATCAGCCTCTATTGCTTGCAACGTCTCATCCAAATCGGGCAACACAAAATCATTGGGCTCATTACTAATCGCTTCTCGGCCTTTTTCGGTAAGGTCATTGATATGGCTCTTTTCATCAATGCTAAAATACAAATCGTCATCCAACTCTTGCACACGCTTGTCACGAATATAATCGGCCTCAACCCGATTGATCAAACGCTTGACCCCTTCTTGCTGAAGCAACTTCATCAAGCGCCCATTTTTCGGCATGCCACGTTGTACTTGAAGCAACCAAATCCCCGCCTGATATTCATCTCCTGTTTCCAACTCTTCTTCAGCACGCTTTAAAATCTCATTGACAACTTTTGTTTGCGCCCGCACCAACTTTTCAACATGGGGGCGCATTTCTTCATATCTGTGCGATGTGGTTTCTTGCACGGGGCCAGAGATAATCAAAGGCGTACGCGCTTCATCAATTAAGATGCTGTCTACTTCATCTACAATGGCAAAGTTGTGTTCCCTTTGCATCAGATCTTCTGGGCGCACAGACATATTGTCATAAAGATAGTCAAATCCAAATTGATCTTTGGTGCCATAAACAATATCCGTTGCATAGGCATCTTTGTGCTCACATTCACGCATGCGATATCCACCCTGGCCATCCCCTTCCATCACATAGGCCTCAGCACCCAATGCACGGTCTTGAATGATACCAACCGTTAAACCCAAATAGATAAACACGGGCCCCAACCACATTGCATCACGCTTGGCCAAAAAGGAATTGACCGTAACCAAATGCACACCACGCCCTGTAATACCATTTAAATAAAGGGCCAAACCTGCCACCAATGTTTTCCCTTCACCGGTTGCCATTTCTGCAATTTTCCCCTGATGCAGCACGGTGGCACCTATCAATTGCACATCAAACGGGATCATGT
>JAYODI010000007.1:74725-134116 GCA_038279365.1 Candidatus Latescibacterota bacterium
TGTCCCATACAATTTCATCACCTGCACGCTCCCAGCGTTTGCCAGCTTCTTTAAAGCGGCGACACGTTTCTTTAAATACGGCAAACGCCTCAGGATGCACCTCATCCAATACATTTTGTTCAATTTTTTTAATTTCCGCCTCAACCTCACCAATCTCATCCAACAAATCTGTGCGGTCATCATCACGCCCCAAAGCCTCCAACTCATCGCGCAAGGAGTTGAGCTGTTCACGCGCGCTGGCAGTCGCATCCGATAAGCGCTTGCGAAACTCATCGGTCTTGCCTCTTAATAACTCGTCTGATAAACTTTGATATTCTAAAGCAAATCCATTGATTTGATCAACCAGCGGACGCATCTTTTTCACATCGCGGTCGTGTTTGGTGCCAAAAACTTTTGTTAAGAAATTCATCATAGCCAAAATCCAATTCTTCGACGATTGTAGATCACGTAAAATTTATAAACAGATTTCAATTAAAATACGACAAATTATGACAACTATTTCCCAAGGGCAAGGCGATCTGCTAAAAAACTGGGCAACCCCACAGCCCGAATCTTTTTTTGTGCGGCCAACACATCGTAAGACACCCGATACAAACGAAGGTTCCCACTTTCCTGATCCCACACAGCAAATGTCGCACGAGGATCACCGTCGCGGGGTTGTCCCACACTGCCAACATTGACCAAGTAACGCTCTGAATCACCTAAAAAAACATCCCCCTCAACAACCACATCCTGGCGCCCAGATGCCGAACAAATAAAGGCCCGGTGAGAATGGCCCACAAAACACAATGAATAGGGTGTTTTGTGTAGCGCATCACGCCCATCTTCTAAGTCTGACAGATAAGTCCATCGATCAGGTTCAAACGGTGAGGCATGAACATACCGCACATCGCCTTCGTCGCAAGTCAAGGAACAACTACGCAAAAAACGAACCTGTGCTTGTCCCAGTGTTTCTTCTGTCCACTGAATGGCCATAAGTGGAATCGGGTTAAAAAACTCCGTACTCATCAACCCCACCGATGCCCAATCATGATTACCAGCCAATACCACATCGGCCACATCTTGTATCACATCTACGCAGGCGTTTGGATCAGCACCATACCCTACCACATCCCCCAAACAAATCACGCGATCTATTTGCAGCTTGGCAACTTTTTCAAGCACCTGCAGCAGTGCTTCTAAATTGCCATGTATATCTGAAAGAATTGCCAAGCGCATGCAAAACCTATTATCTATGATATCTTTTTAGATAAAGCGTCTAAAATACCGTTGATAAACTTCGAAGCTTTGGCTTCACTATATCGCTTAGCAAGTTCAATGGCCTCATCAATAGAAACCTTAACAGGAATATCCTTGAAATAATGCATTTCTGCAAGTGCCATGCGCAACAAAATCCGGTCTATGCGTGCCACCCGATCCAAAGACCAATTTTCTAATACGGGTTCTATCTCTTTGTCTAATGTCTCTCGATTTGCCCAAACCGCCTTAGCCAATGCTGAAGCAAACTCTGAAGCCGATGCCGATAACCCCGACCGAATACACATGGTGTGTACCGTTTGCTGAATGGGATCGTCTGCACTTTCTGTCCAATATAAAGCTTGCAGACAAACCTCGCGAGCCTTGTGCCGAGACTGGGTCATGCGTCTTTTTCCCAACTGGCCAAAACACTTGCCATTTCAATCGCGCCCAATGCAGCATCCCAACCTTTGTTGCCCGCTTTAGTCCCCGCACGCTCAATGGCCTGCTCTATGGTATCGGTCGTTAAAATCCCAAACATGACCGGTACCCCCGATTCACGAGAAACACTTGCAATGCCTTTTGATACTTCGTTGCACACATAATCATAATGTGACGTACTGCCACGAATCACAGCTCCCAAACAAATTACGGCATCGTAGCGCCCACTGCTTGCCATCTTTTGTGCCAGCAAAGGAATTTCAAAGCTACCAGGCACCCAAGCCACATCAACGGCATCCAAATCACCATCGTGCCGTGCCAAACAATCTAAGGCACCGCCCAACAGTTCCTTGGAAATAAACGCATTAAAACGCCCGACCACAATTGCAAATCGTTTATCTTTTGCAGACAAGTTACCTTCATAAACATTAGGCATTTTTTTCTCCTAACAAATCGCCATCTATTTTAAGTGCATTTTCTTTAAAAATATGCCCCATCTTTTCTTGTTTGGTACGCATATAGGTCAAATTCCATTTATTCACCTGAATGGCCACAGGCACACGATCGACAATTTCAATACCATAAGCTTCTAAACCCACGCGTTTTGAAGGATTGTTTGTAATCAATCGGACCTTGCGAATACCCAAATCCGACAAAATTTGTGCTCCAATACCATAATCGCGCTCATCCATTTTAAAACCCAACTTTAAGTTGGCTTCAACCGTATCGTAGCCTTCCTCTTGCAATTTATACGCCCTTAATTTACCACGCAATCCAATGCCACGCCCTTCCTGACGCATATAAACCAATGCACCACGGCCTTCTTTTTCAATCATTTCTAAGGCCGAATGCAAATTCACCTCACAATCACAGCGCAAAGACCCCAGGGCATCTCCGGTTAAACACTCAGAATGCATACGCACCATGACAGAACCATCACCCGATAAATCACCCTTTACCAATGCCACATGCTCACGCTCATCCACATCGCTTTCATACAAATGCAACTGGAACAAACCAAAACGCGTTGGCATATCAACAACCTCAACACAGCGCACCAATTTTTCAGACCGACGACGATATGCAATCAAATCGTGAATGGTAATCACTTTTAAATTAAAATGTTTGGCAATTTCTACCAGCTGAGGCAACCGCGCCATCGTGCCGTCTTCATTTAAAATTTCACACAACACACCTGCCGGATACAAACCTGCCAAACGCGCCAAATCAACCGTTGCCTCTGTATGTCCTGCTCGCCTTAAGACCCCACCCGGCATAGCACGCAAAGGAAACACATGCCCTGGGCGACCGAAACTTTCTGGACGCGACTTAGGATCGACAAATTGCCGAATGGTTTCGGCGCGATCTTGGGCAGAAATGCCTGTTGTGGCACCATAAAGTGCATCAATGCTCACGGTAAAGGGTGTGCCATGCAAGGCCGTATTGGCATTGACCATCATATCCAATTCGAGCTCTTGCAAACGTTCTGGCATAGCAGGCAAACAAATCAAACCCCGTCCATGCCGAGCCATAAAATTGATGGTTTCGGCAGTGACTTTTTCGGCAGCCATAATGAAATCACCTTCATTTTCACGATCTTCATTATCGACCACAATCACAATCTTACCGGCTCGAATGTCTTCCAATGCATCTTCTATACGCGAAATATTTGCCGACAAATCATCTTTCACTTGCTCAGACATACCCATATCCTCTACACTGTATCTTACATCCACTTACCGGATTTTATTTGTATTTCTACTGTTGTTCATATCCCATTTCTTTAATTTTTGCTTCTGTCAATCTACCATTATATCCAAATTGCGTCAAACGCTCTAAATAGCGTGCAATCATATCCACTTCCAAATTAACCAGATCTCCAATCCGTTTGTGGTGGAGCGTGGTTACAGATAAAGTATGTGGAATAATGGTTACTGAAAATGTGCGGGACGTCACAGAAACCACTGTTAAACTGATACCATTGATCGCAACAGAGCCTTTTTCTGCAACATAGGGCGCCAATTTTTCGGGCATTTCTATCTCAAACACCACATTATCTGCCGATTCTGATCGACGAATCACTGTTCCAACCCCATCGATATGCCCAGACACCATATGACCATCGAGACGATCGCCAAGTTTTAATGAGCGCTCCAAATTAATAGGCATTCCTATTTGCATCTTACCCAATGTGGTGCGTTTCAATGTTTCATCTACCGATTCAACCGTAAAACCCATCGCGTCAAAATCTACCACCGTATGACAGGCACCATCTAAGGAAATGCTGTCGCCCAATTTCACCCCATCCAAAACGCGCACAGCCGCAATGGTTGTCCGTTGATACCCCGAACGCCGCTCAATGCGTTGCACTTTTCCCACTTCTTCTACAATACCCGTAAACATTTTTTTAGCTTTCTGTCACCTGATATCTCAAAACTATTTTTTGAGATTTGCCGTATACATCAAGTCATCGCCCACACATTCTACTTGCACATCACAAAGTTGTATGGCATCGGCAATGCGCTGAAACCCCAAAGCGCCCACAGCGGGCAACCCAACACCCAATATTTTAGGCGCAATAAAAACAACCAACCGATCAACCACTTGGGCTTGCAAAGCCGATGCAGCCACTTTGCTTCCCCCTTCAATTAACACAGTACGCACACCCACTTTTTTTGCCCGAACCAAGATCGCCCGAAAGTCAAGATGGCCGTTTGCCAGGCGCGCAACTTCCCAAACCTGTGCCCCGACATCTTCTCGTGCGCGAATCCGATCTTTTGAAACCCCTTCTGCCGCCACCAAAATAAGAGGCGCACCATTAAAAACTTTGGCTTCTGTGGCAATATCCAATTGCGAATCCAAAACAATTTTCGTTGGGCTGTTGCCTGTAACCAGTCGAACCGATAATTCTGGATCATCGGCACGCACTGTGTTGGCCCCAACCAAAATCGCGTCCACCTGAGCACGCAACTGATGTCCCTTGGCCCGTGATGCTTCCGATGTGATCCACTTCGAATCACCTTGTGTGGTCGCAATACACCCATCTAAGGTTTGGGCCAACTTAAGTGTTACAAAGGGTTTTTCTGTCATTTCACATCAAAGGTCGTTTTGCCAACACCCACATTGCCCATAACATCTTCAGACCGAATCACAAGTGTATAAGCCCCTACTTTCAAATTGGCAATTTGAAAATTGAGTTTTTCTTTTTGAGAGTCAAAAATGGAATCATCAGAAAAAACGATTTCCCAAGCCCCCGAATTGATCGCATACTTTGCCGAAACCAGCGCACTTTGCAGGTCTTCAATAACGCCAACCACCCCAACTCTGCCAACGCCCAATTGATTCACCGAGGCGATCTTTATTGTTGGTGGCGTGTTATCAATAACCATTGGCAAACCCACCGCTTCACCCACAAGGGCTTTTGTCAAAGGGTTACTCCCACGATCCGACGCCACCACGCGCACCATCACCTCACCATCTGGCACCGTTTCAGTATCCCACAAAAACTGTGAACCCGTAACATCTTCTTTGAGCACAAACCATTTGGCGCCCCCCACTTCACGAAATGAAACCGTATATAACAATTCATCGTCGTTCACATCACCTGCTTCCCAAACAATTTTTTGCAAACTTCGACGGTCGCGTTTGGGGTCGCCATCTTCATCTTGAACAACCTTCACAGACAGCACCATCGGTGCAACATTTTCTTGCAACCCCGCCAAACGCACCTCTCTCACAGCAGGCGTAATTTGATCGGATGAAGATTTGAGATGCAAACGATATTGCAAAAAACGTGCTGGTTTGCTCATTATTTGTCCACCAGAGGCTTTGAGCGATTCTGACCAGACCGACCACGTGTCATCGGGCGTATCACTATTTCCCGATCGGGTTTGTAAAACCACCGATGTACCCGATTGCAATTGAGCCTGCCAGTGGGCTTGCCCCCAATATGACGTAAGAGTAAAATCTTTGACTTCTGAGGTCAAAGATCCTTCGGACACATAGTGCGTACCCAATTTGTACAGTTGTCCATCACCACTGCTGCCCATCCACAAAGCCCCATCAGATGTAGGCAACACGGCCCAAGGATGAACATCCTTTAGCTGGGCCAATAAGGTATAAGTACCATCAGGCCAAATGCGATAAACGCGCCCTTTTTTTCCCGTCACCACCCGCAGTGAACCATCTGCATCGACCGTTACAGACAACAGCAAAGGATCGTCAATTTCCCACAAACGCAAAGCCGAGCCCGATGGTCGAATGGCATATAAAACCGACCCTTTACCGTCGCCATTGCCATTTTTCTTTTCATCAGAATGCCCCGCCATAGCAGCCGCATACACCATCCCATCTTGCCCCACCGCAATGGCATGCACTTCTTTTTCTCCTGCATCATAAAACACGGAAACGGTGCCATTGGGCATCACTTTGTATATCAAACCGTTTTGATCCGTACCCGCATATAAAGAACCGTCTTGGCCCAAAGTCAAAGAAATGACATTGGGATCATTGCTTTGATAAATCACCTCCGCATTGTTTTTGACAACCTTCACAATGCGCCCCACCTCGCCACCCGTAGTGGCATACAGTTTGTCTTGAACCCACAAAAGCGACCAGACATGCAAATCACCTGTTTGACAATACACTTCGGCAGGTTTGTTAGGCACAATGCGATAAATCAATCCATGAGGAGAAGTGCCAGCATAAAGTGCACCATCTGGCCCAACGGTCAGCGCAAAAATTTTTGTTTCTTCCTCGGCATCAAAAATAAGTGAAGGCGTCTTACTGCCTTCTTTCAAAGCATAAACACGCCCTTCAACACCCGTTCCCAAATAAATGTTTCCCTTACTATCAGAGGCAAGCGACCAGACAAAATGCGCGCCTGTATCCGCCATCAAATCCCATTTGGGAGCCAATGTAACGGTACCTTCTTTTGTCAACGAAAGCCCGTCAACCTCACCTTTTTCAAAAGCTATTTGTGAATTTTCTTTCCAAATGCGCGGTGTCACAGCTTCAACAACGTCTGTTCCCCCCAAAATTAAAAACAACATACCCACCAAAAACTTGTATTGAAACGAATGATTTATGGCAATGAACAAGCTATCTTTTTTGTTCACCCGCATTTCCTTTCCCAGTAAACATCATCCCATCATTTTCGCCACCAATATTGAGCAACACGGTTTGATTGCCCACCAAGACATAATCTGTTGCCTTCAACACCCGCCCCATCACCGTTTGACGCGCTTGCTGAACCACATCTGATTCTCGGGCTTGTGATAAAACCATTTTCACCGATTCAGGAAGCACACCCTCCTCATAGCCTGCAACCGTAACGGTCTGCTCGCCACTTAACAACTCCATAACCAAAACATCACTGCGACCAGGAGCAGCAACAAGTCGCAACACATCCTCTAAACGTTTGGCCTGATAAAGCCCTGGCGCACGTTTGGCATCTTCAGAACGTGAAGCATTTTCGCTCATCACCTGCAAAATGGCCCGCCCCTTTGCATAATGTGGAATTTTCAGCGAAACAGAAAACGTCTTTTCCACACCCAAAAGGGGGGCAAGCGTCACATCAACACGCAGTGTATCTCCTGGCTCATATTGATCTTGTAACAAACGCACCTTTGAAATGCGTGCTGCTTGGGTATCTTCTTGAAGTGCCAACTTAAAAATGACGGAATCAACGCTTACAGGCTCAAATGCATTTTGCATAACCTGTGCCAAAGGCTGTGTCAAACCCAACACAGACAACCCAAGCCCTTGTAGTCCTGTAAACTTATTTTTTACCTGAACAGGTGCATGGCCTTTTATGTAAATGTTCACCATACCCTCAACCGTGGTTTCGCCCGATAATTTTTCGGCAGAAACAGCAGAGCTAACCACCGCCATACGTGCCAAAACAGGCCCCAACAATCGGCTTTGCAACACATCCATTTGAAATATTTTGTGAGAACCGGCAGAAGAAACTTCTATGCGCATGGGCATCATATTGGCTTTTTTGCCAATCACACCCGCAATGCCAGGCACCCGATCTTGTACAATAACCCCCATGGGTTGTGTGGCAACCCCCAACTTAAAAGACGACATTTGGCTCGACAAAATATGATGAATATATCCTGCCGTCATGGGCATTTCAGTTGTCCCCATAGACAACATTTCATGCCCGAACCCAACAATGCGATTCCCCACGCGATGCGTTAAAGTGCCTATGCCCGTCACGCTCATATCACCACGAATCAACTGGACGCCCAAGGGAGAGCCGGGTTCAAAAATACCCACAGCCAGTGTTGTATCTGCCCCTCCACCACCCTGCATCGGTAAAAAACCATATGTCATCAACTCTTCGCGAAACTCAGCAACAACTTGAGGCGCAAACCCCGACAACATCAAAGGCACAGCAACGGGTTTAACCGTGCCAATTTCATCTAAGGCAAGTTGGTTGTGTTGATTCATTGACTCATAGGCCACTGTATCTGGACGATCAAATAAAGCGACCATATCACCAATGGGCGTGATCCCTGCAATCGGTTCATTCACAAAAACAGGTCCAATGGCATATCCCACAGCACCAATCAATTTGCCATCTATATAAACTGGGCTGCCACTCATACCTGCAATGACACCCGTTTTGGCCAATGGGCCACCCGAAAGGCGTGCCAAAATCATGTCGCTTTTGGGGCCAAACACATTGCGAAGTATGCCTAAAATTTCGGCCTTAAATGTATCAATTTGGGTGCCATAAAACACCGTTTTCCCAACCCCAACCATACCCCGCTGGATATCATCTACGGGCATATAGGGCTGAGCACCGGCTGTCCTTGCCAAGGAACACATAAATAATATGACAATACCTATTATAGATCGCTTAATCATTGGCACCCAAAATCGTATATTTTAAGATCACAAAACCAGAGCATAACAAACACCAAATAAAACCCTTACGTTCTGCCTTTGTCTTTTTGGTATCCCGTTATTATACCGTTTTTTGCAGGAGTGAACAAGTCTCTTGTGAAAACCCTTAAAACTGCGTATAATGGAACCATGCAGCTTACTTTAATTACGGTTGGCAAGTGTAAAAATGCCGGTTTTCAAAAAGCCGCCCAAGATTATATGCAACGTATTGGTCGTTATGCTTCTTTGCAAGAAATTCAAGTAAAAGAAGAAAAAACCTCCGGAAATGTCCAAGAGGTCATACTCAAAGAAGGCCAACGCCTGTTGCAGGCCGTACCTCAAAATACTATGATTATTGGGCTTGATCCGACAGGTACACCTTATACATCTGATGCACTTGCCCAAAAATTTGAGAAAATGGCTGTTAATGGACAAAGTCGCGTAGCCTTTCTCATTGGCGGTGCATTTGGTTTATCATCAGAAGTGCAAAATCGCGCAGATTGGTGTCTCTCTCTCTCACAGATGACATTTCCTCACGAAATGGCACGTGTTATTTTGCTTGAACAAATATATCGCATATTTACCATTATACGCGGTGAAAGTTATCACAAATAAAGCCACCAACACTCAAACCATCAGGACTCTTTTTGGATAAAAAAGAAAAATACCTGATTGCTCGACTGTTGATGGCTCAAATAAAATGGCCTGGGGGTCAGATTCTCGCACAGCCGGGGAGAGACGATTCCGCACCAAGGAATCCGGCTGCGTCGAGCCTGGTTTGCCCCCAGGCTTTTTCTCATGGCATAAGAAATCTTATTGTGCTGGCGCTTTGCTAAGCCAACATAGAAGTATTTTTAATATGAAATATTAGGGGAGTTTCTGGTTGGAATGCAGGAGAAAACAACAATTTTGACGCACCGGTCAATGGGGAATCAACCGTTTACACCAAACAACAACCGGGGGGACCGATTGCTTTACTTCCCGAAACCGCCTTAAGATAAGCCATTGTTTTTGCTGAGTCAATAGTCCAATTAAAAAAAAAACCTGTGACCCAAAATTTATGCAAGATATTGTATCTTTGCGCCATACACACACATCAAAATGTGGGGTCCTAAAATATCCAGTGGCAAAAAACGACAACAGATCACCCACAAACTTCAGATACATGTTTAAAAACACACGCACCCACGCCCACTTCCCATGCCTTATGTTTTTGCCTGAGCATCCAATAAGTCCCTTACGGTTTGTGCCAGTATATCCAATGTAAATGGTTTTTGCATAAACACCTGTTCCAACTCGCTCAAATACTCGTTGCCCATCAAATCTTCAGCATATCCCGACATATAAATGACGGGCAAATTATGACACTGTTCTCGTAAAGTTTTGGCCAATTGTATACCACCCACACCTGGCATAACAACATCCGTCAACAACAGATCAATTGGCTTATCACGCACTTGCCAAATGCGTAATGCATCTTGCCCATTTTTAGCAACCAGCACATGATAACCTAAATTGGTCAGTGTGCGCTGCACCAACTGACGCACAATCTCTTCATCTTCTGCCACCAATATGGTTTCATGCCCTTTTAACAAACCTCTTATGCTATCATCTGAATCCTCGGCGACCACTTGGTCTACTTGAGGCAAATAAATCAGAAAGACAGAACCCTCGTTTTTTTTGCTTTCCACCATAATATGGCCACCGTTTTGAGCCACAATGCCATAAACCGTTGCCAACCCCAAACCCGTTCCTTGCCCCTCTTTTTTTGTCGTAAAAAAAGGTTCAAATATATGCGCCAATGTTTCGTCATCCATGCCCAAGCCCGTATCTTGAACCTCTATGGTAACAAATCTACCCGGTGTAAGTGATGACATAAAACGTACTTGGTGCGTATCCAAAATCACCTGATTTGTTTTGATAAACAGTTTTCCACCCTGTGGCATCGCGTCTTTGGCATTGACAACCAAATTCATAATAATCTGTTCAAGTTGTCCACGATCCATCTTAACGGGTTTACTTATTCGCGCCAATGAGACAATCAGCTCAATATCTTCGCGAACCAAACGCCGCAACATAGATTGCATATCTGATACAACATGATTCACATCCAAAATAACGGGTTTAATCATCTGCTTGCGACTAAATGCCAACAATTGTTTTGTTAAATCAGCAGCACGCTTACTGGCATTTTGAATATCTTCGATGTCTTTCCACATCGGATTCTCTTGTTCTAATTGCACCAATAACAAAGCGGTCAAACCCAAAATGCCTGTTAATAAATTATTAAAATCATGTGCTACACCTCCTGCCAACTGACCAATCGCTTCCATTTTTTGAGACTGTCGCAGACCTTCTTCCATCACTCTTTGATCTGTCACATTGAGCAAAATGCCTAAAGTATGAAGCAGGTTTTCGTCTTCGTCACGAAACTCCAAAGAACAATCTAAAACCCTAACTTTTTTGCCGTCACGTGCATTTAAAGTGTACTCCGACCTGAAAACAGTGGGTGTCTCGTTTCCAAAAGACTGTATATATGGCGACACATCACCATACCGCGTCAACTCTATTTCATCTTCAATAAGAGATTGACATATACCATCCCCATCTCTTCTTGAACCAAAGCGGTTGTCAAACTGCGAAATATCTTCTCATTCAGAAGATGTTCTTTTAACTGTTGCAATACATCGCGAACATTTCTACAAGACAGCGTAATACGACCAATGCCATGAAATACCTGAATCCAATGCTCGCGTGCTTCTAATTGCTGGTTTGTTGCCACCAAAGCCTCTGTGCGACGTGCAACCTCTTGAGATACCTGACCATATCGCTGCGCGTTTCGAATGGCAATGGCCGCTTGAGAAGCATAGTCCATTAAGCGATTTAACCGCTTTTGCTCCAATGTGCGTCCACTTACAAAGTTGTCTAAAGAAATTTTACCAACAATTCTTTTGCCCTCATCATTAAAAACATATAAGGGTAGTTCCGCCCAAGCCTTTGGTGAAAAACGAACAAGCGTTCCTTCAAATACTTTAGGAACCACCGCACTATTCTCTAATTGATGATAAATACAGGCACCCGTGCTTTGAAAAGTCTTTTGGGTATATGCATCATCTGTTACAAAAAATCGAATTTGTGAAAAATCGCTTTGCAATTCACTCCCAACCTGCACCGCACCAACCAACACATCTTCAGATTCATCATATAAATACACCCGCACCCGATCATAATCCAACGAACGAATATGCTCCAAAATCAGATTTAAAATTTGGTTTAAATCACTTGTCATTTGGATGGCACGTGAGATTTCACCAATGCCCTGCATCTCTTTGCGCAAATATATTTGCTGAATCCCTGTGGCCACCAAACGCGCAAAAAGCTGTGCAGTTTCGACATGCGAGTTTGTAAATACATGCGGCGTTTTGCTAATAAAATTGAGCGCCCCCACACATTCATCATCACTCACAAGTGGTACAACAAGTTGTGCAACCAAACCCTCAGGAACGCGCTTTTCATCTACTTCAAATCGCAAATCATCTGCCACATTGGGGCGTAAAATAGGCAGTTGGTGATAAAGCACCCAATGCACTGCCGAATGCCTATCGCCCATCTGCCAATCTTGGGGGGTAAACCGCCTATATTCCACAAATCCGTCCAAACTCAAATCATATTGCTTGCCCACCACAGGCATAACAAATTTCATATGATCACATGGAATCCATTTTTTTATGATTTGCCCAGCTTTGGCCAGAATATCTTATTCTGAGTGGTGGGCATAAAACGCTTCCGCCACACACACCAATGCTTCTTGCAAATTTTTATGATACATCACATGACCCTCGCCTGATCAATTGCACAAGCCTAACGCTTTCTTTTTCAGAATCTATCGAAACCCACACCGAAAGTCAAAAAACAAAGCGGATGGTGTCTTTGTGACCGCCATCCGCTTTCAAATACATCTGAATCATTTAAGATATCTTGACACCTGCTTACATCTGTGTGCCAAAACCTTTTTCTAAAAATTTTACAAACACACCTTTGTCACGTGTCATTCCAGGAAAGCTTGCAAGGGTCTCTCCTTCTGGAGAAATGACCACATACAATGGCAAAGCCACCGTACCAAATTGAGATTCTTGAAACTCGCGATTGTGTTGATGTACTGCCTCGCGTCCATCCGTATACAACTGTACACGCACATATTGTTTTAACAAATTGTGTACTTCGGGCTCTGGAAAAATATTGGCCTCCATCCACCGACAATTGGTGCATGCAAACCCTGTAAAATCAATAAAAATAGGTTTACCTGTTGCCTTTGCCTCAAGCAAAGCGGCCTCATAATCGTCATGCCAAGTCAATTCGGGTTCGCCACTGCGAATTTTGGCAATTTCGCCATAACTGCCATACGGTGGAAAAAACGCATCCAATTCACCCAAGGGTGCACCAAACAAACCAGTCATCATATACAAACTAAACGATAAAACACCCGCGCTGGCCAACAGGCGTAACGGCCCCACCGTTTCTAAGGGAGAATCGTGAGGCAAACGAATTTTGCCCAACAAATAAATGCCACACAGTGCAAACAAAACAATCCAAATAGCGATAAAAACTTCACGCGAAATAATGCCCCACTGCCAAACCAAATCGACATTACTCAAAAATTTCAGCGCGGCGGCCAATTCTAAAAAACCAAACACCACCTTTACTTAATTGAGCCACCCCCCTCTTTGGGGCAAAGCCGCCTTGGGTTGTGGAAAAAAATACAAGAAAAAAAACGGCAATGCAAAAGCCGCCGAAAACGCCAACATACCCAAAACGGGCCACATCCAAGTACCTTGTGAAGTAAGCACCAACAACGTGCCCACAAAAGGAGCCGTACAAGTAAAAGACGTGAGCGAAAAGGTAAACCCCATCAACAAAATGGCCCCATAACTGCCACCTTGTACCTGATTCAACTTGTTGAGCAAACCATAAGGCAACTGAATTTCAAACAAGCCAAACAGGGCCAAAGCAAAAGCCACAAAAATAATCGTAATCAATATGTTTACCCACGGATTGGCCGCAAACTGTGCCGCCCCCGAAGCACCCAATGTCATGGCCAAAATCAACCCCAACCCCGTAAATGTAAAAATAATGCCCCCACAGTAGGCCAGTGATTTTGCAATGGATTCACCACGGCTTTGTGATTCTTGCTTTGTAAAAAACGACACCGTAATCGGAATCATTGGAAACACGCAGGGTGTTAACAAAGCCAACAACCCCATTGTAAAAGACAAATACAAAAAAGCGCCCAACCCCTGCGATAAGGCACGATCCACATCGGCAATACTGCCCGTTCCATCCAAATCACTGTCTTCACTTTTGCTCACCATAGAAGCCATTGCAATCACATATTCTGGGCGTGGCTGCCCCAGCTCTATTTGCACAGGCACGTTATAAACATAAGTATTAGGTGGCAAACACGATGTGGCATTGCACAACATATACGTCACTTCACCAGAAAGTGTGGTTGCGCCCACCACGGCATCATCCATCACTTTGACACGCATCCCAAAGCGCACCGACTTGTTGTAATATTCAACCATCATATCAAAGTTGGGATCGTGCTCTTTGATGGGAGGCGGCTGAATCACAGCACCATTTTGAACAAAACCTTTCCCTGTAAGCACAAACTCTGTTGGATAAGGCCCTCCTTCAGGCGTGGTGGCCGAATAAATATGCCAATCATCGCTTAATGTAACATCTATCCACACCGTCGCGGTTTCCCCCACACGCACCCTTTCAGGTACAACAGAAACCGAGAAAGTTGCAGGTTCTTGGGCACCAACAGCCGATGAAAAAAATAAAACAACCAGCATCACAAAACGCATCACAACCTCCAATAAGCGTCACAAAACACTTAAAAGCATTTGTATCTGTATCAAAACAAGGCAAAACGCGTACCACGCCCGAAACAATACCCCTATTGCTCAAATAAACAAACATTTACGAAGCAATACTCTTTTGATGTATTTTACAAAATATATACTGTAAAGATGAGACCCTTCACGTTTTTGGATTGTCTTAATAGATTACGCTAACAAGAACGAACCATCACATAGTGTCAATCCTATAAAGGTGTTTATGCACTTCTCTTAATCACCAACAAAGTCACATCATCTGTCTGAGACGCATTGCCCTTAAATTGTTTCAGATCTTCAAAAACCCCATCAATCAGTGCTTTTGTGCCAGCGCCAATATGCTTCCGAATGAGCGTTTCGAGCCGTGCTTCTTCATAAAAATCACCTGCCACAGTTTGCATGTCGGTCACACCATCACTATACAAAATAAGCGCATCGCCAGGTTCCAGTATCAGCTCCGTTTCCTCAGGATCCGTATTGGCCCCCACGGGCAATAGCATGCCCAATGGCACCGAAATCAACTCCAACATTTTTAATTCGCCCGTTGCCGCCGAATAGTGATACGGAAAAGGGTGTGCGGCATTGCCCAAATGAACCTTGCCCGTGCGCAAATCCAACATCCCCAAACAGCAGGTAATAAAACTGGCGGCATCTAAATGGAGCAACAACTCATTGTGTAAGTTTTGTAAAACCTTCGTAGGGGAAGCAGGTTCTCGAAACTCATAACGAAAAATACCACTCAACTGCATCGCACGCACAGCTGCCGTCATGGCCTTGCCCGACACATCGGCAGCACCAAAACCCAATATATGTTGCGCATCATCTAACCAATGATAGGTAAAATAATCGCCACCCACATGATTGGCAGGCCAACAACGCCCCGCAATTTCAAACCCACCTTTTAAAATGGGCTTACGTGGCAACAAACCCATTTGCATCTCGTGGGCCTCTTGCAATTCGGCCTCCAATTCATCAATGAGTTGGGCTTGTGCTTCCTCCCACCGTTTTTGCCGTTGCCAAGCCGAGCCAGATGTAACCATCAACAAGATCACCACCACCAGACTCAACCCGACAAACCAAGGCCGTTTCCAAACGGGAGCCAAAACTTCAAACGTATGCACAACAGGTGTCTCGTCTACATTAAATGCCAAATCCATAGCACGCACTTCAAATGTATGATTGCCAGGTTCTAATGCATCAAAAGACACATGTGTGGTGCGCCCAAAAGACGACCAAGGCCCCCCATTTAAGCGCCACGAAAATTGCAAGGTCCACCCCGGAGAAATTTTCCACCCGTCTTGACCTGCAAATTCAAATGCAGCGCTTTGATTCGGCGCAACCTTCTTTTGTGCCGAAACCAAATAGGTATCCGGTGGATTTTTATCGGGCACATAACAGGCCAAACCGTCTGATGTGGCAAACCACAACCGCCCCAATGTGTCTTGGCACACATCCCATACCTGACTGCTGGGCAACCCTTCTCGCACCGTGTAACGCGTCCATATATCCCCATTGGTACGAATGGCACCATCTATTGTAGACGCCATCCATACGGTGCCATCATCGGCTGAATAAATGCGACGTACACCATTAAAATGCCCAGCCATATTGCCAGGCACACGCTTCCAACTCTTTGTTTTCACATTAAAAAAAGCCACACCATCAAATGGCGTACTGACCCAAATGTGCCCATCTTTATCAGCCACAATGCTATTTACTGGCCCTTCGGGAAGACCGTCGGCAACAGCATAAACACGCCGCTCTCCATTGGCAATGTGCAAGACACCATCTGCCCCACCAATCCACAAGGCGCCATTTGCACCTTCATAAACCGCCAATGCCATACGCACATCTTCGATGCTCTCGCGCAAGTGCCCATCAAACCGAGAAACCCCCAACCGGTTCACCAACCAAATCCCCCCCTTTTGCGCAGGCGCAATTGTTCGCAAACCACCACGCATCGACGCATCTATTTCCAACAATTCCCAGCGTTGCCCATTGAATCGCAACACATGGCTTGAGGTAGCCCCCCAGAGCACCCCTTGTCCATCTGTGGCAAAATCCACAAATCGCCCACGTGTTTTGCCAGATAAATCATCAAACATCTGCCACTTATCCTGCTCCAACCGATACACACCCTTGTCAGTGCCTGCCCATAACGTACCTGATGTATCGCGAATTAATTCGGTTTCACCCCGATCTCTTTTGCCTGGCCAGTCCAAATGGTTCACCCACCCAACAGAACCAAATCGCCCCACACCACCACGTGTGGCCACCCACACCGCGCCATCGGCAGCAAAGGCAATATCTTCGACAAAATTATTGGGCAACCCATCACGTTCAGAATACGCCACCCATTCACCATCGGCCCGTAAAAAAGCCGCCCCCGCCGGTGTGCCGACCCAAACAGAGCCATTGTTTAGTGGTTTTACAACGTGTATACGATCAGAGGGCAATCCATCTTCAACCGTCAAACGCGTCCACACCTCTCGACCATATTGCCAAAGACCATCACCATCGGTGCCAAACCAAATGGTGCCGTCTGCTTCTTGAGCCATACTCAAAACGGGTTCTTGGATAACAGCAGAAAACTCAGAAATCGGTTGCCATTGTGCCGCATTGATATCCACAACACCAATGCCTTGCTCACCTTGCCCTCTGCGCGACCTGCCACTGCCAAAGCGAAACATAGACCGCTGGCCATATCCATATGCAATCCATAATTGGCCTTCTGCCGTATACAAAACACTTTGTACCCCTCGCAATATCTCACCATCTTGGCCCCGGACCAACCGCAATCCACCATTGGCAAGCAACAACAAACGACCATCATCTGTAACCAAACACCCCGTATTGGGACTTGAAGCAAAAAATTTGCGTACCCCAAAACGGCCAAACAAATCTTCTGGCGTATCCAAACCTTGCCATTTGCCATCTGCATATCGGGCAATGGCCTGTTTGACATCATCTGCAAATCCACCACCCATCGCAGCCCAAATGACGCCATTGTCTTCAACGGCCAAATCCCACACCATATTGCTCGGAAGCCCCGATTGGGTTGTAAATGTTTGCCAAGTGCGACCATCATAACGCGAAACACCATCAAAAGTTGCAAACCACATTGCGCCATCGCGTGTTTGTGCAACCGCAGTAACCACATTGTGAGCCAATCCATCTTCTTGGCGAAATGTGGTCCAGGCACGTGCCAAATCGTCATTTGCGCATATTGGAGCAGTTCCATATCCCAAACAGAAAGCACCAACCCCACACATCAAACGCAACATGGCCCCCCAAATGACCCTCATAAAAACCATCCAATCCCTAAAATGCCCCTTGTCTTCCCATATGAAAAACTGTAAATTTTGCTATTAATACCTTACCTATTGCACCTGCCTCAAGTCACGGTATTTTTTATTCTTAATAGACCCTTTACCTTGTCATTGTGTTCCCACCACATCAAAAGTAAACAATTTATCGTTCTGCTGCACACTATTCCAGCAGAAAAAGCGTGTTATTAGGCAAAGGAAACCCCACCCCATGCCAAGAGAAGAAGAAGAAGATGATATTATGCCCGCGCGGCAAAAGGTTGCCATATTGATGATCGCGCTGGGCCAAGAAACAACGGCTGAAGTCATGAAATACCTCACAGATATCGAAGTGGAGCAAATTGCACAATCCATTTCAGAACTTGATTTGGTAACCACCGAACAGGAAGATGAGGTACTCGAAGAATTTGAACAGCTTTTGCTTGCTGGTAAATATGTCTCCCAAGGGGGGATTGACTTTGCCCGTGGTGCCCTTGAAAAAGCATTGGGCCCTCGCAAAGCGCAAGCGGTGCTCGACCGAGTAACCAGCACCACATCCAGCGGGTTTTACATGTTGCGCAATGTAGACCCCAACCAAATCATACCCTTTATCTCCAAAGAACACCCCCAAACCATTGCCCTGATCCTCTCACAGCTCGATCCCACACAATCGGCGGGTGTCATTAATGGCCTGCCCGAAGAAATGCAATCGGATGTGGCATATCGCATTGCCCGAATGGACAATATTTCGCCCCAAATCTTGCGCGAATTAGAAGAAAGCTTGGCCCACGATTTACAAGCCATTCTCTCTGGGCAGATCACCGAAATTGGTGGTCCAAAGGCCGTGGCCGAAATCCTCAACCGCACAGGACGTTCAACAGAAAAAGCCGTATTGGAACGCCTCGATGCGCAAGATCCAGAATTGGCCGAAGAAGTGCGCAACCAAATGTTTGTGTTCGACGACATTGCCAATTTAACCGACCGCGAAATTCAAATGATCTTACGCGAAGTCGATACCAAAGATCTGGCAGTGGCGCTCAAAGGTGGCTCGGAAGAACTGCAAGAACGCATCTTTGGCAATGTCTCTGAACGCGTGGGCACCATGATCAAAGAAGAAATGCAATTTTCAGGTCCAGTGCGCATGAGCGACGTTGAAGAAGTACAATTGCGCATTGTCCAAACCGTGCGTCAATTAGAAGAAGCGGGGCAGGTCACCGTTGTACGTGGCGACTCCAACGACGTCTTTGTTTAAATTTTGATCATAAAAACAGCACATCATAACACAGCTAAAACTTGATATCGCACCAACAATGTCCTATGTTATTAAGGACATGAAAAAAAAATTACTGACATATTTGCTCGCCTCACTTTTTTATGCATTTGGCGTAGCGGCACAAGACCTTGACCAAGCACTCATTGAGGCCGCCAAAGACGGTCATGTGGCACAGGTTCAGGCCTTACTTGCCCAAGGGGCTCATATTGATGCCGTTAACAAAGACCAACGCACAGCGCTCATCAGGGCCGCATTTCGAGGTCATGTAGAAGTTATTCAAGCGCTTGTTGCAGCCAATGCAAATTTAAACCTCCGCGATTACGAAGGTCATACGGCTCTCTCTTGGGCCGCACATGAAGGGCGCACCGATGTTGCACAAGTACTCCTTGAGGCAGGTGCCAACCCCAATACCCGCGATGAAGACCGCTATACCCCTCTCATTTGGGCCGCATTTAAGGGCCATCTCGCCATTGTCGATGGCCTGCTTCATGCAGGCGCCGACCCTCAAGCACAAAACACGTCTGGTTTTACAGCGCTTATTAGGGCCGCTCAGCAAGGACATGTAGAAGTCGTTGTGCGTCTTATTGCCGCAAAATGTGATGTGAATGCGCAAAACAGACATGGGTATACGGCACTGATGAGGGCCGCAGAGCAAGGGCACACCCAAGTCACAGATTTACTGATAAAGGCTGGGGCAAACATCAACGAACAAAACAATTATGGGTATACAGCGCTGATGAGGGCCGCAGATAGAGGGCATACCACACTGGTCAAACAACTCCTTGATGCAGGTGCCAACCCCGATATTGCTGACAAACGAGGGCGTACGGCACTGACCCGGGCACAGGCACAAAAACACACTGAGATTATCAAACTGCTCAAATCAGCCAATGCCCATTAATACAACCGCCATCACATCACAAACCCTATGTCCAAACTCGAACGCGCCATACGCCTCCTACTCTTTATCGCGATCACTCTCGGGTTTTGGCTCTATTATTTTAGCGAGCAATAACCATGAAAAAAGTGGGTATCTTCTTTATTACACTGGTAGCACTTTTTATGACAGCCATCTGGCTGGCCTTTCGAGACCTTGAGGAACAGTATAAACATCTCGATTGAACATGCGCACGACTTAAACACCTAAAAAGGCGATCTGAAATCAGATCGCCTTTTTTTGTCATTAAGAAATGCTTGATACATCTTTCAACGCCGTCTATATTGGAGCACCATTTCATACCATCATCTTCACAAAAGGAAACATCATGGCCGACCGTCCCAATATTCTCTTTATTATGTCAGACGACCATGCATCTCATGCCATGAGTTGTTATGGCAGCCGTATCAACCAAACACCCAACCTTGATCGCATTGCCAATGAAGGCATGCGTTTTAACAACTGTTTTTGCACCAACGCCATTTGTGGCCCAAGCCGAGCCACCATTCTCACAGGTACTTACAACCACATCAACGGCATGACCACTTTGGCCACCAAAATGGATGGACGTCAACTCACCTTTCCCAAACTGCTTCAACAAGTTGGCTACCAGACCGCCATCGTGGGCAAATGGCATTTGGGGCACGGGGGGGTGTATGACCCAACAGGATTTGACTATTGGAATGTCTTACCAGGCCAAGGCGACTATCACAACCCCACCATGACCGAAATGGGTGAAGAAAAAAAGTACGAGGGATATGTCACCGACATCATCACAGACCTTTCCCTCGACTGGATCAAAAACCGAGATGAAGACCGCCCTTTTATGCTCATGTATCACCACAAAGCCCCCCACCGCTGGTGGGAACCCGATGACAAACACGCCAACATGTATGAAGACATCGACATCCCAGAACCCGAAACCTTCTGGGACGATTACAGCAACCGAGCCAGTGCCGCCAAAGCGGCCAAAATGCGCGTCGATCAAGACCTCAATGAACGCGATCTCAAAGGCCCCACACCCACAGGCCTAACACCCGAAGAAGAAAAAAAGTGGAAATACCAACGTTACATCAAAGACTACCTGCGCTGTGTTGCTTCAGTAGATGACAACGTGGGGCGTGTGCTTGACTATTTAGATGAAACAGGCCTTGCCGAAAACACCATTGTGATTTACACCTCTGACCAAGGATTTTTCTTAGGTGACCACGGTTGGTATGACAAACGTTTTATGTATGAAGAATCGCTGCGCATGCCCTTTATCATTCGTTATCCCAAAGAAATCAAAGCTGGTACCGTAAATGATGACATGATCTTAAACGTTGACTTTGCACCCACCTTTCTCGATTATGCAGGCATCGACATTCCCGAAACCTTCCAAGGTTCAAGTTTCCGCCCCCTCTTACACAGTGAAACACCCGAAGGTTGGCAAACGGGTATGTATTATCGCTATTGGATGCACTTGGCCCATCACCACGTTTATGCCCACTATGGCATTCGCACCCTCAAGCACAAACTCATCTACTACTATGCAGATGCACTCGGGCAGGCAGGCACCATTGACGAAACAAAAGAACCCGAATGGGAACTCTTTGACCTTGAAAAAGACCCACAAGAAATGTTTAACGTCTACAATGACCCAGCCTATGCCGACATCATTCCCCAACTCAAAGATGAAATGCACCGCTTACAAGCAAACGTGCAAGACGAACGCTATGTTAAAGATGTGAGTTAGTACCAAACCTCAGTATTTGGAATACGTTCATCATTTCTTGCGTTCAAATCTGTCATCCAGTACAAGGCATTTTGGAAAACATATCATGTTTAAAAATCCGACAACACGCTCAAAGCTTGGGTGGCTTCTAATTGATATGTTGGTCGTTTTTTTGGGCGTCTATGCAGCCTTTGCCCTCGATAGTTATCGGCAAATGCAACAACAAAAACAGCGAGAGGAAACGATTATCAAATCACTCCTCGTCGAGTTTTCAGAAAGCCAAAAAACCCTGGATGCAATGCTGCCTCAAATCAACAAGCTTGTTGACTCCCTCTCCATAGCGTATGAAACAGGTATGATGCCACGTCTGCCATTTATGCAAGCGGCAATATCGCATCGCTCCCAATATTGGGAAACCATGATGCAAATGGGTGGATTTGATGTTTTAGACATAGACTTCGTACTTAAGATGGAAGATTATCATGCCCAAGTTGAAACCCTTCAAGAGACATCCAAAAAATTTGAGCAACTGTGTATACAACTCATACTACCCCAAGCAGATGCTGAAATTTCCGAATTTTACAACACGGAGACCCAAAAATTGAAACATCGTTATTCTTGGTATTTCCCCACACTCAAAAATTTCAAAAACAAGTTCCACGAGCTCCACGCACAAAATAGAGAGCTGCTCAAATACATTACGGCCCGAACCTCTGACAAACATGTGCCCTAAAACAAAACGCCTCATTTTGCCCATTTGTTTCTGACTTTTTTCAAAAACGCTACGATGCATTTACCCCCCCAACTACATCACGCCATCGAAGAACAAATGGCACGCTACCCACATCAGGCACTCATCAAAGCAGCATCTGAGCTGTCACAAAGCTATCGTGATCCACAATCGCACAGTGGTGCATTCATGGCCACAGATACACACCGTTTGGCCTACCTTGCCGTTCGTATGCCAGCAACCTATTCGGCCAATTGTGCGGTATTTTCTGAAATTCAACACCGTTTGTTAGACAAACAAATTGACAGCGTATTAGATATGGGCAGTGGCCCAGGAACCGCAAGTTGGGCGGCCATGCACACATTCCCACAATTGCAAAACATCACCCTCATTGAACGCGATCAAGAGTTGATCAAAATAGGGAAATTGCTCACCGCACATTCAGAAAATGCCACACTTAAAAACGCCCAGTGGATACAAAAAGACCTCAACCAAATCACATCCCTGCCATTGCACGATCTTGTTGTTTGTTCTTACGCACTCAATGAGTTGACACAAAATACCGCACGCCAAGTTTTAGAAGTCGCGTGGGCATCTGCACGTGTGGCCGTTGCCGTCATCGAACCTGGTACGATGCTGGGTTTTAACCTCATTCGTCAATTGCGTGAAGACCTTATTGGTCTTGATGGACATTTGATTGCGCCCTGCCCACATCAAAACATGTGTCCACTCCCCTCAAACGATTGGTGTCACTTTTCACAACGCGTAAACAGATCGGCCCTACATCGACACCTCAAAGAAGGTCACTTGGGTTATGAAGACGAAAAGTTCTCTTACATCATCGCCTCAAAAGAATCCACCTCATTGCCTCAATCACGTGTCATTCGCCACCCCACTCGCCGCCCAGGAAACACACAGCTTCAGCTCTGTACACAAGAGGGCCTTCAATCGCTCACCATAACACGCAGTGACAAATCCAATTGGAAACGTGTTAGAAAAACAAATTGGGGCGATATCTGGCATTAAAATATCGTATCCAAAAATCCAGCACATCACCAACCCCCAAAAAGGTCTCGCCATATGGATAAGGTTGTCTATACATTCAAAACACCCGCAGCACAAAAGCCTTCCCTCTCTGGAAGCAAGGGCGCAACATTAGCCAAGATGAGCAAAAAAGGACTCCCGATTCCCTCAGGATTTATCATCACCACCCAGGCATTTCAACCCATTGCGCGCAAAATCGCCACAGAGCTCAAAAATATTCCCAACCAAACAACTATAGCCATGGCCACCCTTGAAAAAGTGAGTGACAATATTGGCCAAATCATTCAAGCACACATTCTCTCAAAAGACACCGTTTCACAAATAAAAAAAGCCTACCGAACACTCAAAAAAACGGCCGTTTCCGTTCGATCATCGGCCACAGATGAAGACCTTGCCCATGCCAGCTTTGCAGGCCAATACAACACCTATCTCAACGTCTGTAACGAGGATGATCTGCTCACCAACCTCAAAAAAGTTTGGGCATCACTCTACTCCCCTCACGCCATTGAATATCGCCAAAAAAACAACATTTCTCACACAAAGGCCAAAATGGCCGTCGTGGTTCAGCAACAACTTCAGCCAAATGCTGCAGGTGTTATGTTTACTCAAGATCCCGTTTCAGGTGAAAACCATTATGTGATCAGCTCAGCCTATGGTTTGGGTGAAGGTGTGGTTTCGGGTGCAACCCAAACAGATCGCTTTGTTTTAAATGCCAAAACGGGCAAACTCATATCCTCTGATATTCAAACAAAAGAAACAAAAATCGTATCCAATAAAAAAGGGGGCATAGAAACTGTGCCCGTTGCCAAAACACAACAAAACAAACCCACATTGACCCAAACACAGCTCATCAGCCTCGCAAAATATGGACACCAACTCGCCACACACTTCAAATGCCCCCAAGATATCGAATTTGCCGTAGTTGG
The DNA here is from genome assembly GCA_038279365.1 of Candidatus Latescibacterota bacterium. Taxonomy (GTDB): domain Bacteria; phylum Latescibacterota; class UBA2968; order UBA2968; family UBA2968; genus JABIFK01. The sequence goes on from JAYODI010000007.1 coordinate 99,123, forward strand.
CAAAACCCTCCACATTCTCCAATCGCGCCCCATGACGGCTATTGAGCCCGTCGTTGAACCCGATGAGCCTTGGGATGCGTCACTCAGCTTACAACATCACTGGCAATACAGAGGGGGGCCGTATCAGCGACTTGAGGAAGAATATGTCATAGCACGCATGCATCAAATGCGTATTTGTTATCGAGAAACAGGCTCGTCAATGACCTATAACCACGTTCCTCATTTGACCAACGGATATCTCTTTGCAAGATCAAACAAACACAGCCCCAAAACCCTCGCAAAACTGCACGCCCATCAAACCCGACGCGTAAATGCCTGCCTCAAACAAGGCAAATCGTATTTTGAAGGTGCGCTTCAAAGTATTATAGAAGACCGCTTGGCCGAACTCAAACGCCAACACAAAGCCATCTCCAATTTTGCCGATTTGGTAGACTACCTTGAAGCAACAATCAAAACCTGTGCATACGTACAAGGCAATCTTCATTGGCGCCAAGGCAAACCTGGTGGCCGCCCCGACTGGCCCAGAGAATATCACAAACTCACAGGCCGCCCCCCCTTAGAAGCACACATCTTTACCCAAGCAGTACAAAACCGCATGACACGTCTGATCACCCGCATACGCGAATTGGCACGCATCGTTCAAAAAGATGCCCCATTGCGCCAAATTTTTGCCGACAGACAATACGATGCCTTGCTGTCACCTGACATACAAAAGCGAAAAAATGTCAAACAATTCCATAACAAATTTCAGTCTATGTTAAAAGTATATGGTCTGCGAGCCGGCCATGGGTATGGCACCAGTTCCAATTTCACCACCCCCACGTGGAACATGGACAACACCTTGGCCTATGACATGATTGCCTCTTATGCAGAGCAAAACCTAAATAAATTGGACAAACTGGAACGCGAAGCAAGAACCGAACGCATCAACATCACACGACGTACACAAAAACAACTTGCCCAAGATCCAAAAAAATTGAAACGCTTTAACAAAAGCCTAAAAGAAGCCATCATTGGTGTTCGCTTTTTAGAAAACCACAATTATTACATGGAACAATGCACCATGGGCACCATGCGTGAAGCCATCTTTGAAGTAGGGCAAAAATTGGTCGAAAAAAATCTTATCGACACCCCCGATGACGTCTGTCACTTTTCCATTGCAGAATTAAAAACACTTGCCAAAGAAACAAACCCCAATGACCAACGTGCATTTGTGCAACATCGGAAAGAGGAGCGGGAACGGCGTAAAAAAATGAAACCACCCAAAACATTGGGTGCGCCACCCAAACCTTCAGACAATAAACAGGAAGAAACCAAAGAGGTTGGCCTTTATGGAAACCTTGTCAAAGGAACGGGTGCCTCCAGAGGGCGTGTAACTGGACGAGCCGTTGTTGCCTTGCCGAATCAGCCACGCCCCAAAATTCACCCAGGCGATATTTTGGTTGCACCCAATGTAGGCCCAGACTGGACGCCTGCCTTTGCCATCATTGGTGGCTTGGTACTTGACTCTGGCTCATTGTCACAACATGCCGCTTTGGTGGCCCGCGAATATCGCGTGCCGTCTGTTATGCAAACCAAAGAAGCCTCCAGTGCCATCAAGAACGGTCAAATCATCACGGTAGATGGCGACCACGGAACAGTTGAAATAACACATTAAAACCACGTTCATCACAGCAAAAGGCCGTGCATTTGTTGATTTCACATTTGCCGTTTTTGACTACTTGGGCATTTATGCCAATAAAAAGACAGAGCAACAACAGTTATATGCCGATATTATGGATCGACATTAGACACCGCACCTTCCCAAATCATCCCGTCAGCCCCCATTCACTGCCCAATCATCGTTTTTTTCGATACAAAAAACCCAATATATCTATTTTTTAAAGCATCCAAAAAAACGTATTATCTCTACAACTCATAGATGAAATCGATTCTCTATCATATTTTGGAGGATAAGATGGGCTTTGAAAACGACCTCTCAAAAAACTACTTACAAACCTTAAAACGCCATTATCCACTTACAGAATCTGAATTACACACACTCATTCACAAAGCTCATGCTGGCGATAAAAAGGCCTTTAACAAAGTCGTTCAAGCCAATCTGCGCTTTGTCATCAGTGTGGCAGCAACCTTTCGCAACAGCGATCTCTCCTTTGACGAACGCGTTGCAGAGGGCAACTTGGGGCTTATGCGTGCCGTAGAAAAATTTGACCCAGATCGCGGATACAAATTCACCACATATGCCGTATGGTGGATTCGCCAAGCCATTCAAAAAGCCATTTGGCGAAACAAACACCCCTTTCATCGCCCACTCAATCAATTTGAAGACTGGGACCGCATTCGCCGAAAAACAGATCAAATGGCGCAAAATACGGGTCAATCACCCACAATTACAGATGTGGGCAATGCCCTTGCCATGACCCCACAACGCTTAGAAGCAGCATTGGATACGCAGATACATACCACAAGCTTAGATACACCAACCATTGAAAACGGTCCAACAATTGCCGAATGTTTGGCCGACGATCAAACCGACCCACTTCACTTGTTAGAAACCAAAGAATCGGCAGAAGGTATTCAAGGCGCATTGGCCAAATTACCACCAAGGGATGCCGAGGTGATTTCGCTAACCTTTGGCTTAAATGAAGATGCATTGTCCTTCTCTATGGTTGGCAAACGCTTGGGCATTAGCAAAGAACGTGTCAGACAACTGAGAAACCGTGCATTGGCTAACCTACGCGCTCACTTACACAAATTTAGTCCAGAGGAAGCTGAATCTCGCACAGACAATGCGGTGGCCTTTTCTGTGGCAAAAAACAAATCTGCCATAGATAAAATTTGTGCCTAAATATTTCCCATAACCGACACAAACATATTGGGAGGAAATTTTGGACGCCTTATTGGCAAACTTGCTGTCACCTATCGTGCTGGCATTTGTGTTGGGTGTCATCGCATCACTCATTCGCAGTGACTTAGAATTTCCGGAAGCACTTTATAGCGCACTTTCTATCTACCTGTTATTTGCCATTGGGCTCAAAGGTGGGGTGGCCCTGAGCAAAACTGCACCCGCAGAATTTATAGCACCTGCATTGGCCACATTATTCTTAGGCCTTCTCACCCCACTTATCGCCTATCTCATTTTGCGATATGTAGGAGCATTTGATGGCATTAATGCTGCTGCCATAGCGGCCCATTATGGCTCTGTTTCAGCAGTGACATTTATTGCAGCACAAACCTTTTCACAAATCAAAGGATATGCAAACGAAGGCTTTTTACCTGCCTTGGTTGCCATATTAGAAGTACCAGCCATTATCTTGGCCCTCATGTTGGCACGCATCGGCACAAGCTTGGTGGGGTCTTGGAAAGAAGCACTACACGAAGTTATCACAGGCCGAAGCATTGTATTGCTTTTAGGAGGCCTATTCATCGGACTCATTGTCGGAGAAAAAGGGATAGCACCTATTTCTCCTTTTTTTATACATGGTTTTCAAGGTGCCTTAACACTCTTTTTACTCGAAATGGGATTGGTTGCAGCAAGACGCCTACGTACCCTCAAAAGTGTGGGGCCTTTTTTAATTGCATTTGGTATACTCGTGCCCATTTTACACGGTGCACTGGGCACTTGGCTTGGTTTACAGGTAGGGTTATCCATTGGGGGAGCTGCCATATTGGGCACACTTGCAAGCAGCGCCTCTTATATTGCAGCACCGGCTGCCGTGCGCATTGGTTTGCCCGAAGCCAATCCCACATATTACCTGACAGCTGCATTGGGGATCACGTTTCCATTTAATCTCACCTTGGGCATACCCATTTATTTTGCCTTCTCAGCTTGGTTGGGAGGATAATATGAACACGGTTTCACTCAAACTCGTCACCATTATTGCCGAACGCATCTTAAAAGACCGCCTGACAGAGGCCATTCGAAACTTTGGCGCAAAAGGTTTTACACTGACAGATGTATCAGGTGAAGGTTCAAGAGGGGTACGTGCCAGCGACTGGGAAGGACACAATCTCAAAATAGAAACAGTTGTTGGTGCCCAAGTGGCCGATACCATTGTCGCGCATATTTCAGAACACTACTTTCAACACCATGCCGTCATTGTTTATACCCAAGATGTCCATGTGGTTCGTGGAGATAAGTATATTTAAACCTTTACCTAATACATGCTCTCAACACAAATGCCCAAATACATCGAAAAAAACAATGTATACAATACATATATCTAATTTTCACCACACATCCGTTCGTGTATATTATGTGTGTCGATGAGAGCGTCTCAACGATTCGTCTGCATTCTTCCTTATAAGGAGGTACTTTTATGGGCATCATTACAATAACCCGGCAATACGGTAGCAAAGGCTCTGAAATTGGCGAACGCGTTGCTGATGCTTTAGGGTACCGTCTTTTAGATAAAAACATCGTATCAAAATTGGCTCAAAAAGCACAGATCACAGAAACAGAAGCATCCATATACGAAGAAAATGGGGCAACGCCATTTGGGTACTTTTTCCAAAAATTTTTCTGTGCACCACATTTCCTCGCAACATCTGCCAATACCGTAGATGACATATATTGGGCTCCTCCTCAAGGCGTTGATAATAAGTACGCCCTATTGGGATTTGACGAGGATCTCTGTGCAAAACACACACGAGATCTCATTTTACAAGAAGCAGAGCAAGACAATGTTGTCATTGTAGGCAGAGGCGCAAAAACGCTTTTGGCCGATTATCCCAACACCTTACATATATGCGTTTTTGCACCACAACTCTATCGCCAGCGCACACTTATGATGCGTTATGGCATCTCTGCCAATGAAGCCCTTGCCAAATTAAAAAGTGTTGACAACCAAAGACTGCGCTTTGCCAAACGGCATTATCAAGCCAACGACATAGACGCATCTAACTACCATGTGCTGATCAACAGCGGCAAAACAGATATTCAAACCGCCATTTTTATGGTGTTGGAAACAACAAAACGAAAACAATTTCACAAAACTTGGCCTCAAACAGTGGGACTCTTATCATGAAAAAAACAAAAAGTAAGGCAAGAGACTTGATAGGCCAAATTATCATTGCCTCTGCTTTAATTGGCCTATTGATCTTGGGTTATGTATCTCTCAAGTCAAGCGACAGCAATAAATTTAGAAGTATTGAACGCCTACGTGGTGACCATATTGTAAGCGCATTCCACACACCTAAGGTTTAATGGTTCATTTATGGATTTTTTTGTCATCTTTATGTTCATAGCCGGATTGGGCGCATTGGTTTGGGGCGCTGAAACAATGGTTAAACATGCCTCTGCCCTATCCCTGAAAATGGGTATTTCACCGCTCATCATTGGTTTAACCATTGTCGCATTTGGCACAGGTGCCCCCGAATTGGCAGTGGGTGTTTACGCAGCTTGGATGGGGCAAGACGACCTGCTTATGGGCAACATTGTAGGCAGCAACATTGCCAACATTTTGCTGGTCTTGGGTTTGGGAGCTTTATTGGCTCCCATTGCGGTCAACCGCCAAGTCATCAAGTTGGATGCGCCTGTTATGATTGGCGCATCTTTGCTTCTTGTTGGCCTGACCTTCGACGGTTTTCTTGGGTTAAGTGATGGACTTTTTCTCCTTGTTGGGTGTGCATTATATCTCCTGTTTTTGCTCAAAACACAGCAAACAGATACCACCGATCTGACCTCACCATCTCCAGATGGCACCCTACACAAGACAGGCCTTTTGCGACATATTGTTTGGGTTGTGGCCGGATTGGCGCTGATCATCTTAGGCTCTCAGTGGTTAACCAACAGTGCGGTGCTCATTGCTTCCGCGTTAGGGGTTTCCGAAACATTCATCGGTCTTACCATTGTCGCCGTGGGTACATCATTACCCGAAATAGCCACCACCATAATTGCCATGATGCGCGGTGAGCGTGACTTGGCCGTGGGCAATGTGGTGGGCAGTTGTACTTTTAATATCTTAGCTGTTTTGGGCATCTCATCTCTTGTCGCGCCCGATGGCATTGACGTTTCTGCCACAACATTGAACACCGACTTGCCCATTATGTTGGTTGCCACACTGGGGTGCTTGCCATTGTTTTTTACGCACCACTACTTAAGCCGTTGGGAAGGAGGCCTGTTTTTGGGCTATTATGGGCTTTACACACTCTACTTGATCTTAAACGCCATACAAAGCCCTATGGCAACAACGGTTGGTTTTATTTTTTGGTATGCTTTCTTACCCATTACGGTCATCACAACCATGATCATAACCCTGCGATACCAACAACATATAAAAACAACAACAACACTGGAAAAAGCAGCATAACAAAAAGCTTCATAAAAACAAAAAGCTCAGGAGACATCTCCTGAGCTTTTTGTTTGAACCATGGTCAATGTTGTGACTGCATGCGCATTTTATTTGGGCAACTTAAAACCCACATCAAATGTGCGATAGGATGTGCGATACTCACGCCGAATCCGCAACCATACTTCATCGCCTTCCGTCAAAGCCACCAGTGCTTCTATATAATCATCCATACCTTGTATCGCCTGGTCATTTATCTGCACGATGATGTCTCCTCGTCGCAAACCATAACTGCCCCGATATTGTGTCGCTCGCCCTTGTTTGACGTCTGTGATCACCACACCAGACGAAATGCTATACCCTGCTCTGCGAGCCAATTCGGGAGTGAGTTCTTGCACTTCAAGCCCCAATGCGCTTTCACGGCGCGAAACCAAATCGGCGCGCACCATTTGGTCATCTAAACCACTCAATTTCACACGCAATGTTTGCTTCTTACCCTTGCGCATAATTTCTAAATGCACTTCCGTACCAGGTGAATTTTGTGCAATGCGCGTACGAAATTCTTCAGCCCCCATCACCGCACGGTCATTAACCGATACCACCACATCGCCACGTTGCAATCCCGCACGTTCGGCAATGCCTTGGGCGGCCACATCTTGAATCAACGCACCTTGTTTGCTCTTAATGCCCAAAGCTTGCGCAATACCAGGCGTCACATCCTGAACGGCCACATCCAAGTAACCACGCACCACCTTGCCGTGTGCAATAATTTGATCCATAATATTGCGCACCATATTGATAGGCACAGCAAAACCAACCCCCTGATTGCCACCACTGCGCGACAAAATAGCCGTATTAATACCCATCAATTCACCGCGCATATTTACCATTGCCCCACCACTGTTGCCTGGGTTAATGGCCGCATCGGTTTGAATAAAATCTTCGTAATCAAGTAACTGCAAATTTCCACGCCCAATGGCACTCACGATACCCGATGTCACTGTATGTCGCAACCCAAATGGATTGCCTATGGCCAATATCCAGGCCCCTACTTTCAGCCCATCAGAATCGCCCATTTTGACAACAGGTAAATTCTCTCCCGCAATTTTTAACACGGCCACATCACTTTGTGGATCCGTGCCCAAAAGCTTGGCCTCAAAAGAACGACCATCTGACAACTCCACCACAATTTCATCGGCACCCGCAATGACATGATTGTTGGTCAGCACATACCCTTCATTTGATACAATAACGCCCGACCCCAAGCCTTGCTCTTGTTTTTGCTCACGCCGATATAAAGGGGTGCCAAAAAAATGTTCGAATAAGGGGTCATTAAAACGCCCTCGCACCAAAACTTGCTCCGTTTTTTTATTAACCACGGCCACCACACCCGGCGTGACCTCTGCCGCAATAACGGAAAAAGCTTCACTAAACTTTTCCAATTGCCCAATTGTCGCTTCCACTTCAGGTGTTATCTTGGCATCAAGGGTTCCACACAAAAACAAACAGCCTAAAAAAATGGCTTTCACACGTATCATAACCGCCTCCATTGCCCCGTCAAATTTTATTGCCCTTTTGAAACAACTCTTTGCGCGCACTTTCAACCACCGCAGCAATGGCTGGATGTTTTAAGCGCCGTTCAACAGAAATGGCATAAAATCGCTCTGTCAAACCAACAGCATGCCCAATATGCACCACACCATATTGGGATTCTACTTCGCGTCGTATGGCATCTGGTGCAGCAAAAACCCCTCGCCCAGATTGACCAAATACTTTCATCAGAGCACTGTCTTCAAACTCACTCACCACATGAGGCAAAATGCCATTGACCGCAAACCATTGATCCAAAGAACGACGCAACAGCGTATTGTCTGTGGGCAATAAAAACGGCATGCCTTGTAAACTTTGTGGATACGGGCCCGACAAAGAACGCGCCAAATTGGGGGTTGCATAAAAAGAGACGCCGCACTCTCCCAATTGATGGTTATAAGCCTTGACACGAACAGTTGGATCTATGGGCGCATCCGTCAAAACAAGATCAATAGCATGAACGGACAAATCGGCCAACAACCGATCTGCTTTGCCCTCTTGGCAAACTATTTGAACAGGTTCAGGCAAATTATATGCCCGCTCCAAAATGCGATATGCAATCAACTTAGGCATCACATCGGTAACACCCACCATCAGCCGAAAAGGGCGGTTACTCGGTTGTCTGCTAAGTGTATCGGTCAACTCTTTGCCGATGGTAAAAATTTCATCAGCATATCGAAAAACGGTGCGCCCCACATCGGTTAACACCAAATTGCGCCCAGACCGTGCAAACAATTTCTCATTCATCGATTTTTCGAGTGCACGAATTTGACCACTGATTGTGGGTTGTGCCAAATGTAGTTTTTCACAAGCTTTCACCACACTGCCTTCTCGTGCCACATTCCAAAAATAAAACAAATGATGGTAATTTAGCCAATCCATTTTGTTCCCTTCCTGATGTTAGCCCCATTTCAATACGTTTTCAAAATATACCAGAAACAACAAACACACGACAAGTCTAAATATCGTTTTTTTAAATGTTTTAAATTTTAATATCGATTTTTCAATCACATACAAATTGGGTACAATATGCTATGTCAACCTTAAACGCCTTACTTCCTGGAGGAAAAATGGCAAAAAGAATGATTCAATTTATTATGAACAACTCGCTGTTGCTCCTTATTGGTGCAACAGCAGGGTTGATCTGGGCAAACCTATCTCCCACCAGTTATTACGACCTGCAACACTTCAAGCTTCTTTATAATGGCCTCATCTGCTACAGCCTGGAAGGAGGAGGTCGTGTCATTGACCTTCACTATTTGGTCAATGATATGCTAATGGCACTCTTTTTTGCAATGGCCGGCAAAGAAGTTTGGGAAGCCTGTTTGCCTGGAGGTGCACTCAACAATTTGCGCAGTGCTGCCACACCCCTTTTTGCGGCTATAGGTGGCATGCTTGGCCCTGCGCTCATTTACCTTTTGGGTGCATTTATGATCGGCCAATACACATCCCTTGCAAGTGGATGGGCCATTCCTTGTGCCACAGATATTGCATTTAGTTATCTCATTGCCCGACTGGTCTTTGGTGCTGGGCATCCGGCCATTCCATTTTTGTTGCTCTTGGCCATCGCCGACGATGCAATGGGGCTGATCATTCTGGCCGTCTTTTATCCACAGGGTGACCTATTGCCTCTTTGGTTGTTACTGGCTGTCGTTGGCGTGGGGTTGGGGCTCGTTATGCGCCGTTTGGGTGTGATCCATTTTGGTTGGTATTTGCTCATTCCCGGTACCGTCTCTTGGATTGGCTTTGCCCTTGCAGGGCTTCACCCAGCACTGGGTCTTTTGCCCATCGTTCCAACAATGCCACATTCTCATTCAGACAAACACATCTTTGATTGGACGGCTTTAAACTTACCAGACACCTTGAACCATTTTGAACACTCATTGAAACGTCCTGTTGACGTGGTCTTGGGCATGTTTGGCTTGCTCAATGCAGGTGTCATCGTCAGTGCTGCTGGTGCCCCAACACTTTTGGTTTTGGCAGGCTTGCTCATAGGCAAACCCCTCGGCATTTGGGTAGCAAGCATGTTTGCAGCCAAAGTTTTGAAATTGGGTTTACCCAAGGGCATTTTGAGCAAAGACATCTTTGTAGTGGGTTGTGCAGCAAGCATAGGATTTACAGTGGCACTTTTTGTCGCAACCGTAGCCTTTGACCCTGGTAGCACACAAGATGCCGCCAAAATGGGAGCATTGGCCTCTTTTGTGGGCGCCATTTTAACACTAATTGCTGCTCGCCTGCTCAAAATCCAGAAAGTAATGTCCGACGAACAAACACCAGCACACAAAGGTTTACACGAAGCTGCTTAAGCTGGTTTGGCACAACATCAAAGGACTGCTCATAGCCCTTAACGGGCAACCGGTCTGCGCTCGGTTTGTCTGATCATTTCCACAATCCCTCCAGGAAAGAGATGGTCAGCAACCGAGCGCAATAGGAAACCTGAGTGATCGTGCTCAATAAAAAAGGGCTGAACGCAATTGCGTTCAGCCCTTTTCACTTTTTTAAGTGTTTATTACACAGCCACCACCGATTCATCATGTTCCATCATGCCAAACATGTTGCCATCTGTGTCTTGGAAATAAGCCAAATAACCGATTGTTGGAATGGCCATTTTGGGTACACAAATTGTGCCTCCTGCATCGGTTACTTTTTGAATAAAGTCATCAACCGACGACACATCGATGATATTCACAACACCCTGCTCAGGTTGTTGGCGCTTCATCAGCCCCCCATTAATACCAGGCGTATCTTCTGCACCCGTTTCGATCAACCAATAATCCATTGGCCCATCCCATTTATTGAACTTCCAACCAAATACTTTTTCGTAAAACCCAACTGTTTTTTCGGGATTGTCCGATGGAATTTCAAAATGTAAAATGCGTGACATATGTGTTACCCCCATAAAAAAGTATAAAAAACGTGATGATATTCGCTCTCCCAAAGATCTTCACCTACGTTTAATTACGCTTTTCTTTCTCTTTACCCCATAACAGATAAACAAATCATCTATGGTGCGACTTCCTCGCCAAAACCCAACACATAACCGTTACAATCTTCAATTTCAAACACGCGCCCCGTATCGGTGTCTTCGGGGTCTCGCAACACAATGGTATTGTCTTTTACGCTGTTAAAAACAGAGTTTAATTGACCGCTATCTACGCGAAAAAACACGTCCCATTCAAAAGGCCTTCCGCGTTCTTTTTGAATCACATCGGCATTTTGAAAAAACAAGGTTATCGTGTCGCGTTGCAACATGGCAAAATCATCACCACGCGGTTCGCCCTTAAAACCCAGCACATTGCGATACCACGCAACGGTTTCAAAAACATCTTCAACAGCCAACACAGGATGAATGTCATACATGGCCACGCGACTGCCACGCTGGCGATTCCATTCACCAAATGTGAGCACAAACCCATTCTCGTCGTGTACTTCCACCTCGCGATCCCCTAATACGGTGTTTTCAGGACCACGGCGAACCCGTGCACGATCTCGAATTTGGTCATAAAACGTATCAATACCCGTTAACCGAACATATGTATCCCAAGGGTTGTTGCTTTGTTTGGGGCGACCTTCTTGTAAAAGCACCTCCACACGGTCTCGTTTCACACGTGTAAAAATGCCGTCTGTTTGGTCCTCAAAACCCAAAACATCGCGATACCACTGCGTTGCACGACTTAAATCCCTCACCTTATAAACGGGCACAGCGGATGAAAACATGGCTCTACTCCTCTAAAACTACAGGGGAAATCGGGGGAATTTCCAGCAGCAAAATTACTGCACACCCGTATATATAGTAACCATTTGAGCACCAGTCAAGGGTGTAAAAATAAAAAAATGATGATCACAAATCTTTTTTTATTTTCCAAAAATTATCCTTACAAAAACAAATATTTATATTTTGCATTGTAAATATATAAAATTATGTAAATAAATAATTTATACACAAATCAAAACATTCTTTCACAAGAAAAAATGTTTTGTGCATACTGCCCTTGTAAGCCATACCAAAACATGCTTCGCGGATCATTTCCATCACAATACGCGCTCAAACCGTTCTTTTAAGGCATAATTTTGCAACACAACACCTCAATCCATACCGAAACATATTGCATAAAACCAGAGAATATGGCATAAATACATCCCAACAACAAAGGAGAAACCCAATGCCACTGACATCTCAATTCTTCGGCACCACACATGATGGCCAAGAGATCACACAATATACCCTCACCAACGCCAATGGTTGTGAAGTACAACTCATCAACTACGGTGCCATTATCACCGCTCTGACCGTTCCTGACCGCAATGGAAACGTCGCCGATGTTGTTTTAGGACACAGCACGCTCAGTGACTATGAAAGTGCCTCCCCTTATTTTGGGGCCATCGTTGGTCGATATGGAAACCGCATTCAAAACGGTCAATTTGAGCTTCATGGGCGAACCTATATGCTTGCCACCAACAATGGCCCAAACCACCTCCACGGTGGTTTACAAGGCTTTGACAAAATGGTTTGGAAAGCCAAAGCTTCAGAATCTTCCCTCAGTGTTCACCTGACCCACATCAGCCCCAACGGACACGAAGGCTACCCAGGCACACTCAAAACACACGTCACCTATACCCTCACCCACGACAACACACTCAAAATTCAATACCAAGCAACCACAGACCAACCCACAGTGGTCAACCTCACCAATCACAGCTACTTTAATCTTGCGGGTTCGGGTACGATAGTAGACCATACCATCGTCCTTCATGCAAACCATTTTACCCCCGTGGATAACACCCTCATTCCCACTGGAGAAATTCGCTCAGTCACCAACACACCCATGGACTTTACAACCCCAACGCGAATAGGGGATCGCATTGACGCCAATGATGAGCAAATTCGTTACGGAGGAGGGTATGACCACAATTGGATTGTAAACAACGCAGATCAATCACTGCGAGAAATAGCAACCGTTTACGACCCCAAGTCCGGTCGCACAATGACCGTATCTACCACAGAACCTGGCGTGCAATTTTACACAGGCAACTTTCTCGACGGCTCCATCGTGGGCAAATACGATCAGGTTTATGGCAAACGATCGGGTTTCTGCCTCGAAACCCAACACTTTCCCAACTCGCCCAACCAACCCAACTTTCCAAGCACTGTGCTCAACCCCGGCGAAACCTATCAATCTCAAACCACATATCGATTCTCTGTCAAATAAAAAAGGAACGCTGTTCACCTGAACAGCGTTCCTTTGGTCTGTAACCAAAATGCTCAATCCCATTTATCCAAACGTACCATCTTTGCGCTGGTGTAGCACCACATTGTTTCCGTCGGGATCTCGAATGATTGCAAAATGACACACAGGGGACTCACTTTTGCCCCACACCACCTCCACGTCTTTTTCTTTCAGTTCATCAACGGCAGAAGCCACATCATCTACAGCCAAACCGATAGAGGCTCCGCCCACCCGAGGTGCCCCCTCTTCGGGTCGATAAAGTGCAAGCGTGGTTGGTGTTGCGGTCAGCTCAACCCAATCTCCACCATATTGGCCTTCCACGGTCATACCCAAAATATCGCGATAAAACTTCAAACTGCGTTCCAAATCGGAAACGTGATACATCACAAAATCAGAACCACGCACCTGCATATATGACCTCCCTTTAAATATTTGGCGTAACCCCGTGTACCCACGATAGCTTTTCATCTTCACACACATCTTTATTGGGTGGAAATGCTTCAGAATCGTCCAAACTGCCCACAGTAACATCCACATCATTGGGGCGCTGTGCATTTTCATACGTCAGTGTCGTACCACAATGCCTGCAAAATGACCACGTTGCTTGTGTCTCTGAATGATAGTGTGCCACCTCACCTTTCACAATCGAAAACTCAGTGGTCAAAAAAGTCACCCAAGCAACCGATTGTGCACCTGTTGCCCGACGACAATTGCCACAATGGCAAATGGTTTGAAAAGACGGTTTTCCCACAACACGATACCTCACAACACCGCACAAACACCCACCTTCCATTCCCTCAGTATTCGCCATTTTATCCCTCACATCAAAACAGAAAAACGAGGGTTTATGCCTCAAGCACAAACCCTCATTAAAAAGATCCATTTAACTTTCTAAATATGCCTTCATACCCAATACCCCAAAAGGGGAATCCCCCCCCAACCATACATTTTACAGATATCTAATAAATCATCTTTAGCGCTTCGCTTTTGTATAACCCCGTGGTCCATCGTCATTGCTTAGTCCTCCAAAATTAATGTTGTTTCCCCACGAGACAACGATCTAAAATTTTTAAATTCTCTTAAGCAGCCCACTTCCCTGACGCACGCAAATCTTTTAATGCCGTCATCCAAGTTGACTCATAAACAATTAATGCACCGCGCCAAACATCTACACTTTCTACGCCCCGAATCACCAACCGCGCCGCACGATCCACCGTAGACTCCGCCGCCTTAATTTCTGGCAAATCGGCCACAGCCTTCATTGGAATACTGCCAAAAGCACCGCGCACCCGGTTAATGACCCCACTAATGTCTCGACTACACTGAGACAGCGTTAGCATACCCGAACCCATTTGAACACCTCCATTCAGGAAATAAGTCTTAAATACACCACAAAATGCGACCACATACACCTCCTAAAGTATTGTTTTAAAATGCTTTGAATCATCGCACCTCTTACGCCATGAATATAGTGCACATCCGAGCAGTCGTCAAGGGTGTTTTTTATAAAAATAAAAAAACGGTCATCCCTTAAGATGACCGTTTTACAAAACCGAAAAACACCCTTATTTCTCGTTATTTCTTTTTGGGGCCACGATCATTAGAAAGCACCCAAACATCCTGAAAAAGTTTTTGGCGCGCCTCAGACAATCCACTTATAACCACAGGGTTCATGCAGGGCTTGGGCTCGTGAAAACGAACACTTCGATGGTTATAAGCCATCAAAATGGCACACCGCGGATTATTTGGATTTGTCCACTGCGACCCCGTATGTCGCACCCCTTCCGAAAACACAACAAGACTTCCTGGCGGACAACCATAGGTCTCCCAAACGCCTGAGTTGGGGTCATCGGCTTCCTCCGGCCACGTCTTCTCCTGTGCCGATGCCAAATTGGCCTTGTGTGACCCCGGTACCAAGCAAGTCCCCCCTTGCCCTTTGACCACCTCATTGAGCTCCCAAACAATACGCGTCATGCCACTGTAAATCCGCCCATTATGACACCGATACGACAGCGAAGGATCGAGATTCACCCCCCCCACATGAGGGCGCCATTGATCTTGAACGGTGTCTACAGATCGCTCAGAAACAAACACGCTCTCCATCCGAATACGATCCCGATTGGGATCCAAAACCGTTTGCAAAATGCCCATCACCCGTGGGTGATCAAGCAAAAACTCTGCAGGCCCAGCAATGGGTGCTCGATGGTGTTCGGGTAAGCTTTCGACATTCTTTGAATAGGTCTTCACATGCGCACGAACCGTTTGAACCTCATCTTCGGTCAACACGCTTGGAATCACAAGAAACCCCTTCAAATCAAACATAAATTTTTCATATTCAGACATTTCAATAACAGGCCCCGATTCTGTCTGAATAAGTGTATTTGAAATACCCATTTATAAACCCCTTTTAACCCGCCACAGCAACGGGCTGATATTCTCTGCGTCGCAAAAATCGTTCGCCCTGATCGTAATCAGGTTGGCCAGAAACAAAACGCCACAACTTCACACGTTGCATCAACTCATAGCGATGTTCATTGCCTTCCCAACCGTGATTGGTATTCAATATTTGACCAATTTCAGGGTCATTCAAATCCGACGTATCAAACAAGCGCACCTGAGGCCGTGTGGGGTTTAACCGCAACTTATACATAAAACGATCGACATTTGTGTGATTGCTACGGGCACCGTGCCAGACTCGTGTGTTCCACACATAAATCGTACCCGCTGGGCAATTTGCCCAAATCTTACCAACCATATGATGATACCCACGAATTTCTCCCGTACGCACATTGCGAAAATGTGTACCGGGCACCAAAAAAGTGCCCCCCATCTCATCAGGAGTATCTGTGGGGAAAAATGACAACTGGATATCAAAATAATTTTCGCGAAAATCAATCACCGAATCTTGGTGCATATCAGGCCCTTTGGTATTTTGAGCTTTCACCAAGTGTGCGGCATGGTGGTCATAAAGTGGGTCTGGCCCCACCAATGACTCAATAAGTCCTTTTACTTTGGGCAACCGAAACGCATCACCCAAAGCTGTGCCTTTGGGCCACGTCTCTTCAAAGGGCGTCCCAACTGCCAAATACCCCTTATTGTTCTTCATCTCTTCTATGCAAGCTTCACACAAATCCTTGGGAACCATATCTTCATATTTGAGATAGCCCGAGGCAACAAAACGCGCCATATCTTTCGATGAAATCAAGTGTGCACCCATAATCTAAGCCCCCTCTTCTTTCAACTCATTAAATTTCTGCAACACCGTTTGATAAGGCAATGGCCCCAACTCATATCCATCTTCCAACGAGCGTTGTTTGTATTCCGACATCTGAATCACCTGCCAACCATCACGCATCGCGGCCATGGCATTTTTATAAGGCGGTTCACTTTCTTCTACAAGGTCACGAACGGGCCCCTTAGAGGCTTCGTAATAAGCCCAAGCAGCAGGTGAAGAATCAAGTGCTGGGGTTGTCTGATAAAACACCAGAATATCTTGAACGACGGGCATAATCTCTGCTTTCTTTGAAAAAGGTTTTAATAGAAAATACGATACCCAAAAATTCACACCCAAAATCGAATATGAATATAAAAAGATAATGACACATAATTGTACATGCAATGGCTTATTTGTGCTCCCCAAGACAGAAAAAACACATCCAACATGCCCGCAATATCCTATCGTATTCTCTTTCATCAAATTCATTATTTTTCCAATTTGCAATCTCTCATCTCCTGTATTATCTTCGACACACTTCTATTAAACACACAACATTTTTTTTGGAGATTTCCATGTCGAAAAAACTCAAAGTAGGCATCATTGGTGTCGGTGGCATTGCAGGCAGTCACATTCCCGGTTGGGCGGCATCAGAACATGCCGAACTCGTTGCAGGAAGCGACGTCAACCCCGAAGTACTCAAAAATTGGGGCGCAAAACAAGGCATCACCAAACTGGTTGCCAAACCCGAAGACCTGATCAACGACCCCGACATCGACATCATCGACGTCTGCACACCCAACAATTATCATGCACCTCTGTCAATCGCCGCCCTCGAAGCTGGCAAACATGTCATTTGCGAAAAACCCCTTGCGCCCAACCCCGACCTCATCAAACAAATGATTGCCGCACGTGACAAATCGGGCAAACTCCTCATGACTGCCCAACACTTCCGCTTCTCTGGCAAATCCAAAGCCATGAAAGCCGAAATTGACAAAGGCATCTTGGGCGACATTTATCACGCACGCTCACTCATGCTGCGTCGCTCAGGCGCGCCCACACGCCCCGGTTTCATCATGAAACAACACAGCAGTGGCGGCCCCTGCATCGACATTGGCGTACACATTCTCGACCTCACCCTCTGGTTCATGGGCAACCCACGTCCTGTCTCCGTCACCGGTGTGGCCCGTGCAGAAATTGCCCACCAAGAAGGCGCATTTAGCAACTGGGGAAGCACCATTCCCAAAGAATTTGATGTCGAAGATTTTGCCGCCGCCTTCGTCCGTTTCGAAACCGGCGCCACCCTCATACTCGAAGTCAGCTGGCTCTTACATCACGACACCCAAGGCGAAGACATGCAAATGTGGCTCTACGGCACAAAAGGCGGCAGCCACTGGCCCAAATGCGAGATCTACAACACCGACAACAACACCAAACAACATTACAACACCACCTTACAAAACACCCGCGACCGTCTCGAAGCCCACGCCCAAGAATGTGTCGAATTTGCCGAAGCCATCGCAACTGGCAAACCTTCACCCGTTCAAGCCGAGCAATCGATGCAAGTGATGGCCATCTTAGACGGCATCTACAAAAGCCAAGCTGCCGGTGGCGAAGTCAAAATCGAATACTAAAACATCCGAATAGACGAATAGACGAATCAAAACTTATTCGTTGATTCGTCTATTCGTTGATTCATTCATATACCTGTCCATTAATTTTAGAAAGCATCTCAATGTCAGATCTCAAAGTAGGCATCATCGGCGTAGGCGGCATCGCCCGCACCCACATCCCAGGTTGGAAAGCTTCCCAACATGCCAACCTCATTGCAGGCAGCGACATCAACGGCGACGTCCTCAACACGTGGGCCGACAACCACAACGTACCCAAACGCTACACCGATGTAAAAGACCTCCTCAAAGATCCCGACATCGACATCATCGACATCTGCACCCCCAACAATTACCACGCGCCATTGGCCATTGCCGCCCTCGAAGCAGGCAAACATGTCATTTGCGAAAAACCCCTTGCCCCCAATCCCGACCTCATCAAACAAATGATTGCCGCACGCGACAAATCGGGCAAACTCCTCATGACCGCCCAACACTTTCGTTTTGCAGGCAACTCCAAAGCCATGAAAGCCGAACTCAACAAAGGCACCCTTGGCGAGATATACCACGCACGTTCTTGGATGCTCCGCCGCGCCTTCACCAACCCCCGCCCAGGCTTCATCATGAAAGAACACGCAGGCGGTGGCCCCTGCATCGACATCGGCGTCCACATCCTCGACCTCACCCTCTGGTTCATGGGCAACCCACGCCCCATCTCCGTCACCGGTGTGGCACGCTGTGATATTGCCAAACAACCCGGCGCATTCACAGTGCGCGGCCTCGACGTTCCCACAGACATCTACGATGTCGAAGACTTTGCCGCCGCCTTTGTCCGCTTTGAAAACGGTGCCACATTGGTTCTCGAAGTCAGCTGGTTCCTCAACCACCACGTACCCGAAGGCGTCGAAGACATGCAAATGTGGCTCTACGGCACCAAAGGCGGCAGCCACTGGCCCAAATGCGAAGTCTATACCACCGACAACACCACCAAACAACACTACAACACCACATTAAAAAACACCCGCGACCAACTCGAAGCCCACGCCCAAGAATGCGTCGAATTTGCCGAAGCCGTCGCCGAGGGCAAACCCTCACCCGTCCCCGCAGAACAATCCATACAAGTGATGGCCATCTTAGACGGCATCTACAAAAGCCAACATACTGGCAAAGAAGAAAAGATCGAATATTAAGAGCAAACGAATAGACGAACCTGCGGGTGCGCAAAGCGCAAGTTCTCGAAGAGAACGCACCAAAGGTGCCCGCTGCTCACGAGCGAAGCAAGTCATAGACGAATCAAAATTTTCTCACCCGTGGCTCACAAATAATGTGAGTCACGGGCAAAAGTACATCACCCAAGCGATCATGATTTTCCGCGCCATTCCGTCCAGCAAATCATTTCATAAAAACGATCAGGCAGACAGGCCACTTACTTTCTTGTACCCACGAAAGGTATTTGCGGAAAATCAGCCCCCCCGGCACTTGAGGGGCGACTTTTTGCCTACTTTTGTGTCGTTACAAAAGTAGGTCGCCGAAGGCAACTAAGCGAAAAACCATCCACAAAAAAAGAGCCATCATGAACATCAAAAGCATCCATGCCGCAATCGTAGATCTATCCCCCAATCAAACCACAAAACCCCGCGTTCCCAAACAACCCACCGATGGGTTTATCAGCCCCATGGAACGTTATCCCGAATTTAAAAAAAGCGATTGGGGCAATCCTTGGACACGCGTTGCGTGTGTGGTCACCGCCGATGATGGCACCTGGGGCTTGGGCACCACCATCAACAGCGGGCCCGTCGCCAATATCATCAACACACACTTTGCCCCACTGCTCACCGGCCAAAACTGCATGGCCACCGAAAAGCTTTGGGACACGATGCGTCGCGCCTCATCGCCTTACCACACAGCAGGCTTACCCAGTTATGCCATCAGTGCCGTAGACAATGCCCTTTGGGACCTCAAAGGCAAAATCCTCAACCGCCCCGTTTACGAACTATTGGGTGGGCCACAAAAAGACAAAATTTTTTGTTACGCCAGCAACACCGACCTTTCCTACGGCACCGAAAACAGCATCAACTGGTTTTTAGAACTCGGCTTCAAAGCCGTCAAACTCTTTGCGCGTTACGGGGCAGAATCGGGCATCGAAGGCATTCGAAAAACCGAAGAACTCGTTGCCAAAACACGTGAACAAATTGGCGACGATGTCGAACTCATGCTCGATGGGTGGATGTCGTTCAATGTCGAATACACCGTACGACTGGTCGAAGCCCTCAAGCCCTACCGCCTCAAATGGCTCGAAGACTATGTCTTGCCCGAAGACATGGACAGCTACATGAAAATTCGCCAGCGCGTCCCTGGTCAAATTTTGGCCACAGGCGAACATTGGCACACCATTCATCCTTTCGCTGTTGCCGCAGGACAAGGCCTTGTAGACATTTTCCAACCCGATGTGCAATGGGTTGGGGGTGTCACTGCGCTCGTACGCATCTGCCACATTGCCGAAGCGCATGGCCAAACAGTTATCAGCCACGCAGGTATGAACTACCCCTATGGTCAACACGTTTCCTATGCCATGCCTGCCATTCAATGGGGAGAACGCTCCGAAGGCGTCTCTCCTCCTGGCGTGCCGCTTGAAGAACGCGTGGCTCTACCCGGAACACCAGTCATCAAAAATGGATATCTGATCCCCAACAATGCACCAGGCTTTGGCCTTGAAGTCACCAAAGAATGGCTCGAAAACAAGGCTGTATAAAAAGCAAACCCAATCATAAACCAAATAAAAACAGACACATAAAAAACCCGTCCAAAAACGGGTTTTTTTGTAGCATCTGCTTGCAATCCAACTTATATTGCCCCATCCAAAATCTGAAATATCAAACTCTAAAATCAAAATACTTATGCCAAATACCTTATCAATCTCACAAGCGGCACAAAAAATTAAGTCGGGCAACTTATCCCCAGTTGATTTGGTCAACGCGTGTTTAGACCGCATCAAAACATTAGACGACCGCATCAAAGCTTGGGTCACCATCCACCCCGACAATGTGTTACACGTCGCCCAAAAACATCACGATGAAATTGCCCAAGGGAACCATCGGGGCCCTTTGCACGGCATTCCCATTGGCATCAAAGACATCATCTACACCCATGGTTTACAAACCCAAGGGGGGTCCAAATTTCTCGAAAATTTTGTCCCCGACTACGACGCCACCGTAGTCAAACGCCTCAAAGAAGCAGGTGCCATCATATTGGGCAAAACCGCCACAACCGAATATGCCAGTTACGATCCTGCGCCCACGTCCAATCCATACAATACCGCACACACACCTGGGGGGTCCAGCAGCGGTTCAGCAGCAGCCGTAGCCGCACACATGTGCCCAGCAGCCTTGGGGTCTCAAACAGGAGGCTCCATCAGTCGTCCCGCCGCTTATTGCGGATTGGTCGGCTTCAAACCCACATACGGTCGTGTCAGTGTCTACGGTGTTTTGCCATTGAGCTTTAGCCTCGACCACATCGGACCACTCACCCGATCTGTAGAAGATGCCGCCACCGTTTTTCAAACCATTGCGGGGTTCGATGCCTGTGACCCTTTAAGTGTCAATCGAGAAGTACCCAACTGCATCCAAGCCGTCCATACCCCCCTCGAACGTCCACCCCGCATTGGCCTTATTCGTTCTTATTTTGAAGACCATGCCAACGATGCCATGCGCGGCGCAACCGAATTGGCCATCGAAGCATTTAAAGCCGGCAATGCCGAAGTGCGAGAAATCGTCTTACCCAAAACATTTAAAAACATACACAACAAACATCGGCTCATCATGTATGCCGAAGGCGCCGCTTATCATGCCGAACGCTTTGAAAAAAATGCACAAAAATTTGGACCAAACATTCGCGAGCTCATCCAAGAAGGCATGTTGCTTCCCGCCGTTGCATACGCCGACGCACGCCAGCACCAACTCGCCTTTCGAGCCGCCATGCGGTCTGTCTTCAACAATGTAGACATTCTATTAACACCTGCTACCCCCACACCTGCGCCCAGTGGATTGTCCTCCACGGGCGATCCTGCATTTAATGCCCCTTGGAGCCACGCAGGCTTGCCCACCATCGTCTTGCCCGTCACCTTATCAAACGGTTTGCCCTGTGGCATCCAACTCATCGGCCCCGAATGGCGCGAAGATCATCTGCTACAAAACGCACACTGGTGCGAAACCCACCTCGGTTATGCAGATCAACCCCATTTATAAAACAAAAAAGGATCGGAGATATTTCCGATCCTTTTTGCTTATGCGCATCTATTGACCAACGTGTCTGAATGCAATCTGTGATCAAGTAAAGTCTGCAAGTGTCTTCACTTCATACACCCAATAAGCTGGTGTTTCATAGGGGTGAACCTCTACCAACTGGTGCAAAACAGCCTCAATATATGTTTCCTCACACACCATCTCAACCTTAAATTCTTGAATCCGCTCAACTTTGTTGATCTCGCCTAAAAAAGCATGACTGCCCGTCAACGGCCTAAATTGCCCAAAACCTTCCGTTTCCCAAGCACACGAATCATAATGCCCCAACTTACCCGCACCCGCTTTAAAAAGCGCCGCTTTTACATCTTCAAGATGAGACGCTGGCACATAAAAACACAATTGATACATCATAAGCCCTCAACACACAAAATATGTTTTACACTTTGACAACGCGCGTCTATGGCACATTCATCTTAAGCACTTACTTTAAAAACGCCAAAATACGCCCCAACAATTCATCGCCCAAGTTGGGATCGTGTCCTTTGCCTTCATATTGAAAATATTCATAATTTGCCTGCAAGTTTTCCAATTCTGCCGCCAACCGATCACTTTGTGAAATGGGTACAATATCATCCACTGTGCCGTGGTGCATTTGTACGGCAGGCAATTGATCGGCAAAATACAACGCCGACCGACGCAAAAGCGCCAACCGTGCATCTGCCAAAGACAACACACCATTAAGATAAGGTTCCACCACCTCTTGGCGCAGCAATGTCACCCCAGGGCGTGTATCTACGGCGCCATCTAACCAAGCTTGCAAATCGGCGCGAAAGATCGGATCAAAAAAATCTGTTGGCCCAAACAGTTCCACCACACGCAAAAACCGATTTGGCATGCGAATCGCCGATAGCAACGACACGCCCCCTCCTCTGCTGCCACCAAAACACACCACCCGCGAAGCATCGGCATCAACCATTTTTTCGGCGCAAGACAACATCACCAAAGCATCTTTTACATCTCCATCCCAAGTGCTTGGTTCTCCCTCCGAGCGATATGTTTCACCAAACCACAGCACTGGCTCAGATCGAAAACTGGATGCCACTTGCACAAAAGCAAAAGCCAAGGGGTGATCCAATTCGGCTGCACTAAGCCCCGATTCACCACCATGGTTATAAAGTAAAATGGGATATGTGCCTGCAATTTTGGGCCGTGTTACAATGCCATAAATCCGCAAACCCGCACTGTGATAAGCCACCAACGAAAAGTTGGCAAACTGCCCAGATCGCGTATCTATCGTTTCAAAACCCGCATCTTCACACACATACGTTTGCATATCAAACAGTGCCCGAACCGTTGCAATCTCGGTCTGTGTGGGCGGTGCCATCAATGCATCCAACATGGCCGTTGGATCAGATTGGGTGGGAGATTTTGATCCACACCCAACAACCACAACCAATATCATCATCCAAAACTGCTTCACAGCGGATGCCTTTCACTTGTTTGCCCCAAATAAGTCACCTTTTGAATCTTGCCATCTTCATCCAACTCTATTTCCAACGCAAAATTACGTCGATCCAAAAACGCTGGCGAATGATCCAATGCCAACCGCAACACCCAACGCCCCAACCAACCCAAGGCCAAATCATCGGGAATCACCATAAATTGCAAATCTTGCACAAGTAAGATATTTCCATCCAACCTTTTCACTATGGGAAATCGCGTAAACCAACGATAAATTCCTCCAGCACGAGAATCCCACAAAGACTGCAACCGCTCATCTGCCAAAGCAAAATCAAACATATGCGCATCGCCATAAACACCGTTCCCAATGGTCATCGGCACCCAATACACTTGCTTGCCACTCACAATCATACCGCGCCTATGCAAAGGAGAAAACGGTGTGGGCATCACCGCGGCTTGTGAGATCTCAATCTCTTGCGCATTTGCCCACTGTCGCAACTGCAAATGCCCCACACCCGTAATCAAAAAAGCCACACACACATAACCAGCCACCAGCCCCCCACCTACCCGATACCCCACTTTTCCCAAACGCGTCAACCACCCCACCAACAAAGCACCAATCAGCAACATATCCAAATAAGGATCAATAATAAACAAGGTGTCCCAAGCCATGCGATAATCTGAAAAAGGCGCAAGCACCAACGTGCCAAAAGTCGTTACCAAATCAAAAAAAATATGCGTCAAAAACCCAAACAAACTCGCCGCATACACCTGCCAAAATGAAGCAGATCGCACCCCCACCCGCTGACCAACCCAAGCCACCACCAAAGCCATAAGCCCCACACCCAAAAATGAGTGGCTAATGCCCCGATGTGACACCAAATATTCTAAGCCCCCTCCTGGCAACAACACATCCAAATCGGGCAAAACACTACAAACGGTTACCACATTTACCAAACCATTTTGCGTCTTCTCTGGCCAAATAACACGCGCGGCCAGTCGCCCAATCAACCCATGTGTGGGTGTATCCAATTAACGCTCCTTATCCTATCTAAACAGCTCCTAAAACATCGCGCATCATCACACCTTAAAATACACAAAACAGGTTCCGCATCAAGTCACGCAAAATAAGAAGAAAACAACACACAAACCATTCCCAATTCCATATTGACAAACCTTCATAATCGCGTACCCTTATCCACGCGGTCTTTTTAACACATCAAAACTTTCTACTCACATCGCGTTAAAAGATAAACGAAGGAGCTTGTTTCATGATTTTCAAAACCATTGTTGTTGGTGAACTTTCCGTAAATTGTTTTATCATGGCCTGTGAAAAAACAAAAAAAGGCATTGTAATAGACCCCGGAGACAACATAGAAGGCATTTTGTCTATCGTAAAAGAACATAACATCAACGTGATCGAAATTGTGGCCACCCACGGCCACTTTGATCACATTGGGCGTGTCACCACCCTCAAAGAAAAAACAGGTGCACCTTTTGCCATTCACCAAGCCGATATGTTTATGGTCGAAGGGCTTGTCGAAATTGCCTCTTTTTTAAGCATAGATACCGACCCATCGCCCGAGGTAGATCGCTTTATTGACGAAGGCGACACCATCACTTTTGGCCATGAAACCCTTAACATTCTCCATGTGCCCGGTCATGCCCCTGGCAATGTGGCATTTACTTGGCCCGGTCATGCCATTGTGGGAGATACCGTCTTTTCAGGTTCCATTGGGCGTACCGATTTAGAAGGGGCAGACCCACAAGTGCTATTGGATTCGATCCACACCAAAATTCTCACCCTACCAGACAACACCATCCTGCATCCAGGTCATGGCCCAGATACCACCGTGGCCCAAGAAAAACGCACCAACCCCTTTCTTGCATCCTAACGTCATGTATGCTACATTAAAATCACATCCATATTTTCCACGACCACCACACGCTTTTAGGAAACAGACATGAACATTTCCACAACCATTGGCAACATTGCAGAGCAGGAAGCAGACGCCATTGTCGTCAACTTATTTGAAGGCGTCACCACACCTGGTGGTGCCACAGGTGCCATTGACCAAGCCCTCAACGGTCAAATCAGCACCCTCATTGCTGGCGGCGATTTCACAGGCAAATTCAAACAAACATCCATCCTCTACCCAAACAATGGCATTTCAGCTTCGCGTCTCATCCTTGTGGGTCTTGGCAAACAAGAAGATTTTTCACTCGAGCGTGTGCGAATCGCCTCTGCCGTGGCCACCAAAGAAGCCGAACAACGCGGCGTCAAACACCTTGCCACCATCGCACATGGAGGGGGGATTGGTGGGCTCAATATTCAAAGTGCCGCCCAAGCCACTGTCGAAGGCGCCATCTTAGGCACATATCAATTTGCCACATACAAAACAGGTGAAACACCGTCAAACAAAGTCGAAAAACTCACCCTTGTCGAATTTGATGCATCCAAACAAACAGACATCGAAACAGGTGCCCAAGCCGGTCAATACATTGCCGAAGGGGTGTGCTTGGCGCGCAATGTAGGCAACACACCAGGTAACGATTTGCCCCCTGCAACACTGGCCGAACAAATCAGCGAAATGGCCCAGTCTGTTGGACTATCCTGTGAAATATTTGATGAGCATCGTATTCAAGCCGAAGGCATGGGCGCACTCAGTGCAGTAGGACAAGGCAGCAGTCGCCCACCTCGTTTTGTTATCTTAGAACACAAAGGCCAAAACCCAAATGCCGCCCCCATCATTTTGGTCGGCAAAGGCATCACATTCGATACCGGCGGCATCTCTCTTAAAGCAGGCGATGGCATGTGGGATATGAAATTTGACATGTGTGGTGCCGCCGCCGTCATTGGTGCCATGCAAACCGTTGCCAAGCTCAATTTGCCCACCCGCGTAATTGGCATTGTCGCATCTGCCGAAAACATGCCCGATGGCAACGCCTATCGCCCCGGCGACATTATCAAACCACTGGGCGGCAAAACCGTTGAAATTCGCAGTACCGATGCCGAAGGTCGTTTGGCACTTATTGACGCCCTCGCCTATATCAAGCGTTATAACCCTGCTGCCGCCATCGACCTGGCCACCCTTACGGGCGCGTGTGTCACCGCCTTGGGCAACGACGCCAGCGGCCTCATGGGCAACAATGCCAACCTCATTCAAGCCATTCATCAAGCGGGCAATCGCACCAACGAAATTGCCTGGCACTTGCCCATTCTCGAAGGCCATCGCAACCAAATCAAAGGCGATTATGCCGACCTTAAAAATTCGGGTGGACGCCCAGGCGGCGCACTTACAGCAGGGGCCTTTCTCGAAGCCTACGTAGACAACTATCCCTGGGCACACCTCGACATTGCAGGAACTGCTTATACCAATTCGGCCAAACCCGACACACCCGTTGGTGCCACAGGTGTTGGCGTGCGTTTGCTCATCGACTACCTTCGCAATCTATCCTAACAAAGCCAAAGCTGCCATACACAATACAAAAGGCCAGAGCGGGTACTCTGGCCTTTTGTATTGTGAGCAAAAAACGATTCAATGCAATCCTAATCTTCTTGTATTTTAAAACTTATCCCAACATGCAAAGACACATCATTTTTAGACCCCGTCGTAAATGCGCGAAACCATCGGCCTTGTGCAAAGATGCCCAATGTTTCAGACATATCAACCGTCAAACCGCCCCCAGCAGTAACCATGGGTTCTGTTGCCGAAGCGGCGCCACGAGCCAAAAACATGCCCCCACCAATTCCAAAATACACAACACCATATTGCTCAGAAAACGCGGCCTTATACAAAAGATTTGCCCCAATAGGCATCTCATTAATGTGCGCCCCACCACCCAACGAAGTTCTATAAAATTCTGCAAATGGAGACAAAAAAGTAGGATTTGTATCACCAACGGGAATATCGACAGAAACATGCCCACCCCACCGCGAATTGTCTAAAATCAATCCGCCACCTACCTTAATCTCTATTTGAGCTTCACTTTGCCCAGTCAAAAGAGCAACCACAACAACGCCCATCAAAACGCGCATAAATGTCTTCATAAATCCCCTCTATCCCAAATGAGGTGCCCACGGCACACAATGCATACATCTTAATCTCTTAAAACACCCAAACAAAAAAAATTTTCCACTTAGTCTTGCAACGTCAACGAAATACCAGCCTTTGCGGCCCAATGGTTGGTCGCACCCGAGCGCAATGCCCGGTCTAAAGTCACTTCTCCAAAAGCACCCAAGGGACCAGAAAATTTAAAATTGAGACCACTCACAGCAGAAAACAAAACTTCCGTTGTCGACAATTTGAGAGCCGCAGCACCAACAGTGGTTGCACCAGGTACTTTTTCATAAATCAAACCACTGCCCATACCCACATAAATACTGGTATTGCTGGCTTTTAATTTATACAAACCACGAATAGAAATAGGAATTGTTTCAACACCCGAATCTTTATAATATTCAGCCGCCAACATCAAACCACCAGGCTTGCTGCCAAAAGGAACCACCAACGACGCATGAGCACCCAATTGAGAGCCCTCAAAAATCATTCCCCCACCTGCTCGTAAAGCAATTTGAGCATCGGCATCTTGGGTTGCACCCAAACCAAAACCAACCAACAAAGCCACCAAAATTGTCAAACGTTTCATAACTCACTCCTTAAAAAGAAACACGATAATTAAACAGACCCTATAAACATCACTGGAAAGCATAAAAAAATCAAATAAAAAAGCGCCGATCCACAAAGGACCGACGCTTTTTTTTGATGCTTATGACAGCTTATTCACCACCGCCAAAAGAAATACCCACACGGGCACCAAAGTTATTCTTGGCACCAGAGGTGATTGCACGGTCGATACCCACTTCACCAAAGAGGCCAAAAGAATCGGAGGCTTTGAAATTAAGACCAGCAACAGCTGTCCCCAATGCTTTGGTTATCGAAGCACTTGCAACACCAATGCTTACTTTTGAATAAATAAGACCACTACCACCACCAATATAAAAATCGGCTTGTTCACCAGCAGGAGCACGGTACACAGCCATCACACGGATAGGGGCGGTTGTTACACCCGATTTTTTGTAATATTCACCTTGAATGGTAATCCCAAAAGGTTTGTCACTCATAGGAATATCTACAGCAGCACCACCACCAAAAACGGTGCCGTCAAAAATCAAACCACCACCAACACGAAATGAGGGTTGTGCATCTGCAGCAGCAGCCATACCAACCAAAAGAGCAACCAAAAGAGCAAATTTTTTCATGGAACAATTCTCCTAAAAAGATAAAAACAGCTTAAAACGATCTACAATTAACGTTCTTGTTCAGCTCAAATTTCTAAATGGCTTAAGCGCGCGTAATCACCCTCCTTTCAAATATGAAACAGGTCGAAAAATGACAATAATTTATGGATCTAAAACAACGTTTCCGTTTCGCTTCGTGGCGTGGCTCATAGTGACAGAATCAAAGCTTATAATTGTGTTCCGTAAATATAAGGGTTATTCCCCCAAAAAGACAATGTGATTTTTTTATTTGTCTGCACTTGCAAATGACATACCGAAAACAACAAAAAAACACAAACCATTTAAAAATAATATTTTATTATGTTTATTCCAAAACAAAACAAAAACAATTGTGCGCAAATACGCACACGAATTGCGCATATACACACATCCATTTTGTCTTCTAACTTTCATCTCACGCGCATCTATCCTATATTATCGCCCAAAAGGAGACTCTCACAATGCCAACCGATCTGATACTCATCTGTCATGGTCAAGCCATCCAACGCGAAGGTGATCAGGTTTTTGGATGGTGGGCCGATATGCCCCTATCTCCATTGGGTCGCCAACAAGCACTGCTCATTGGCGAATGCCTAAAAAACAACTTTGACATTCAAGCCATATACAACAGCCCCTTAAAACGCACACAAGAAACTGCGGCCATCGTCAGCGACATTGTCAAAGTCGTACCAGCCACCGAACATGCCTTGCGCGAACTCGACAGCGGTAAACTGTTGCACCTGTCCTACGAAGAAGCACAAAAACAATTTCCCGACGCCGTCAATCAAGGCCAAAACATACCAGGCGGCGAATCATACGACGCCATGCACCAACGTGTGGCGTGGGTTATTAATCGATTGGTGAAACAATCACCAGATCAACAAATTGTATGCATCACACATGGGGGACCCATTGTCGCATATTTGCGTGCGTTTATGGGGTATGCCCCACAAGATAACAACAAACCACGTTTTTTATGTCGCGTGGCTTCCTTACATCACATCCAGCTCACCCCCGATGGAGATCGCACCATTGTCTCCCTAAACGACATCGCACACCTTTCGGGCCTCCCCAGCAATTAACCCAAAAAAACATTTCATTCGCACATTCGTAGATTCGCACATTCGCACATTCGCACATTCGCACATTCCCCTAAACATTTCACATGCCCATAACCAACCTATGCCCTCCTTACCTCAAAAACAAACCACCCTCCACTTGCGTGCACAAATCATCAAAAGCATCCGATCTTTTTTCGACCAACAAGGCTTTTTAGAGGTTGAAACACCGCTTTTGGTAAAATGCCCAGGCATGGAACCCCACATATCTGCATTTGAAACCACATTTGAAGGCCAAACCCACTATTTGCATACATCTCCAGAATATGCCATGAAACGCCTATTGTGTGCGGGATATGAAAGAATTTATCAAATCTGCAAAACTTTTCGAGACGAACCCGTTGGCAAAATGCACAACCCCGAATTCACCATGCTCGAATGGTATCGCGCCCACGCAGATTACACCCATATCATGCAAGATACCGAGCACCTCATTGCATCCATAGCCACTCAGCTTTGGGGAAACCCCACTCTTACATATAACCAACAGACCATCGACCTTACACCACCCTGGCCCCGCATCTCTGTGCAAGATGCACTTATTCAACAGGCGCAAATCACAGCCAATCCGTTTACCCAAACATCCCAGTTTATCCAACAAGCCCAAAACAAAGGCCACACCCATATTCTGACCGACGATTCAGCCGAAACAGCTTTTTTTAAGATTTTTCTCGATGTGGTCGAAAAAAAATTAGGTGCCAACAAACCCACATTTCTCATCGACTATCCGGCATCTATGGCCGCCCTTGCCACACGCAAAAAAGATGCACCTCACTTGGCAGAACGTTTTGAACTGTATATTGCAGGTTTTGAATTGGCCAATGCCTTTACCGAATTGACCGATCCCATTGAACAACGCACCCGTTTTGAAGAAGAACAAGAACAACGCCGCATAGACAACAACCCCATTTACCCCATAGACGAAACCTTCCTCCAAGCACTTCAAACAGGCATGCCCCCATCAGGTGGCATTGCCCTTGGCATAGACCGCTTGGTCATGCTCTTTGCACAACAAATTCATATCCAAGATGTCATTGCCTTTCCGTTCCCCACACTCTAATATTCATTTCGGAAAATTTTTCCTGCCTACCCTTGATTTATATCTGACCTTAGCCTAAATTTAACTCTGTGGCAGACACCGAGTTAGGCAAACCTTCTTGCCCATTTTACCCGAAGGACAAAGCATGACCCACGATGCCATTGGGCACCTACACACCCTCAAAGACCAAGCCATCACACAATCTGCCCAAATAGGCGACCAACTCAACCAAGGAACACCACCAGACAAATTGGTTCCTTTGCTCCAAACCCACTCTCAAACCATTCAAGCCCTTCAAATGGGCATCCGAGAATTGGCCCAATCAACGCACATTGCCCAACATCAACACGATATCAAATTATTGCAACAAGCACTCAAAGAATTGGCAGAAGCCGCACAAGTACAAGTGCAAAAAGCCACCCAAAAAGGTGTGCGTTTAACAGGCATTGGGGGCAAACCCCACATATCGCGCCGCAAATTTAAGGCAGAACAGGAAAACGATGGTCGATCCCATTGACGAGCTCGAAACACTGCGAGCCGAAAATGATGAACTCAAACAACGTTTTGAAATGCTCACACAAGAATTGTCACAAATGCGTGGGCAACTCAAAACCAATTTGGCAGAAAAACCCCGCATAGACAATTTGCTCACACGCGTCTTATCACATATGGGATGTGGCACCATCACCATCGACTTAGATGGCAACATTGCAGACATAAACACCACCTCTGCCAACCTGCTCATATGCAAAGCTGAAGATGTCATTGGACATTCTTGCGATATACTTTTGGGGCCATATGCATCACTCATTCTAAAAACCTTATCTTCCGAACGCGAAATCAGCGGACAAGAAATCACACTCAGCAACAGCCAGGGCAAAGACATCCCTTTTCGTTTGGGCGTGGCTTGTCTCACAGACGCACACGGCGATTTACAAGGCGCACTCGTGACCTTAGAAGATCTTTCGCGTTTGCAAGAACTCTCTCAGCAAGCCAGCCGTGTGAGTACCCTAACGGCATTGGGTGAAATGTCGGCAACCATCGCCCACGAAATCCGCAACCCACTTGGGGGCATTGGTGGTTTTGCAGGCCTCCTCGAACGCGACATGGCCATAGACGACCCCAATCGCCGATTGGTCAAAAAGATTATTACAGGGGTGGCCAGTCTAAACAAAATGGTCACCAGCCTGCTCAATTACACACGCCCATTACAAATCAGCTTGCGCCCCATAGACGTTGTTGAAGTAACCGAAGATTGTTTGGGCTTTTTTGAAATTGATGCGGGTGCCCGCATGGACGAACTTGAACTGGAACGCAACTTTCCCGACACCCCATTAATTTGCAAAGCAGATCCAGAGCAAATACAACAAATTGTGCTCAACCTCTTACACAACGCCGTACAAGCCATGCCTGGCCATGGCACCTTGACCGTCTCGCTCTCTCAAATAGACACCCAAACAGATTCCCGCACACACCTCAACCGCCCCTGCATAGCCCTTACGGTATCAGACACGGGCTTAGGCATGTCAGAAGATGTCAAAACCAAATTATTTATGCCTTTTTTTACCACCAAAGAAGATGGCAACGGCTTAGGGTTGGCCACTGCAAAAAAAGTCATTGAGGCACACAATGGTGACATTGTCGTTGAAAGCATTCCCAATCAAGGAACAGCTTTTACCATTTATATTCCCAAGTAAAGTCGTTTAACAAAATCTCCTCTTCCGTCATTTTAAAAAGGTTTTTTCATGCCCAAACAAATTCTTGTCGTTGACGATGATAACACCTTTCGCGAGTTTGTTGTCGAAGTGCTGCAACGAAAAAACTATGTCGTTGATGCAGCCGAAAATGGTCAACGAGCCGTAGAATTTATGGAAAGCAAAAACTACGACCTCGTTGTCTCCGACATTCGCATGCCAGGCATGGATGGTATTCAAGTTTTTGACAAAGCAATTCAACTCCAGCCCCAGGCACAAGTCATTATGCTTACGGCATATGCCTCCTTAGAAGATGCGGTAGAGCTCATGCACAAAGGTGCATTTTATTATATCGAAAAACCATGTGATCCAGATCGCCTCGAAATTCTTGTTGCACGCGCACTGGAAAACCAACAACTGCAAGTCGAAAACCAACAGTTGCGTACAGAGCTCAAAGCACGTTATGACTTTGGCAACATGGTCGGCAAGAGCAAAACCATACAAGAAATATTTGAGCACGTTGCAACCGTGGCCCAAAGCCGCTCCACAGTACTAATTCAAGGCCAAAGCGGTACGGGCAAAGAACTCATTGCACGTGCCATTCACTACAACAGCCCACGCGTCAGTGGCCCCTTTATCAAACTCAACTGCGCCGCCTTACCCCAAGACCTCATAGAGAGTGAACTTTTTGGTCACGAAAAAGGTTCCTTTACGGGCGCCGTAAAACAAACCAAAGGACGCTTTGAATTGGCCGATGGAGGCACTCTATTACTCGATGAAATCAGCGAAATTGAACCACCATTGCAAGCCAAACTGTTACGCGTTTTGCAAGAGCGCGAATTTGAACGCATCGGATCTGGCACATCCATCAAGGTAGATGTGCGCGTGGTAGCCACAACCAATCGCAATTTGGCAGAAGAAATAGAAAAAGGAAATTTCCGGGAAGACCTTTACTATCGTCTCAATGTCATTCCCATCAAAATACCCACCCTCAACGAACGCAAAGAAGACATTCCCGATCTGGTCACCCACTTTATTGACAAATACAACAAAGAAAATGAAAAAAACATCCAAGGCCTCACAGACAAAGCCCTTGAAATATTGATGAAGTACAACTGGCCAGGCAATATTCGCGAGCTCGAAAATTATATTGAACGCGCCGTTGTCATTTGCCAAGATGATTATATTGCAGAAACACACCTGCCCATAGATATCCTCACAGATGAGTCACGGGGCCTTAAAAATGATGCCAGCATTCAGGTGGGCACCACTGTAAGAGAAATGGAAAAACAACTGATTCTCAAAACACTGGAAGCACACAACGGCAACCGCACCACCGCCGCAGATATTTTAGGTATCAGTGCCCGAACATTGCGAAACAAACTGCATGAATATGGTCTTGCGGGCATCTATCGAAAAGGTGGCACATCTTCAGATGACGATGATGCCGAAGACGAAGACGAAGACGAATAAAAACCTTACACAATAAAAAAAGCGGTCAAGACCTCAATGATCTTGACCGCTTTTTTATATCCAAAAACAACCCGCCTCTATCCGCCATCTGTAGAGTACAAATCCATATTCACACCCTCTCGTAATTGAACACCCAACAATTGCCGTCGCATAGGAGAAGCCCCGTCGATCAAACGCTGGCAACGATTGCCCGTATAATATCCTGCTTGCTTGATCCACCAAGGAATGAACACCAAAAAAATCACAGGCCGATCTTTCTCCCCTTTGGCATGATATCCCGCCCGATGCATGCTGGCAGCACCAAAGGCCAATAGAGATCCAGGTTTGGCCAAAAAATCTATCTTGTTTGAATAGAATGCTTCGCCTTTATAAATGTCCAAATTACTGGTCGGCACAATACCCGTAGGGCCGCGCGTTATCCCCACCTCATCAATATAAATACACACCTTAACAAACATATTTGGGCAATGACGCCCAATGCTCATCTTATCTCGATGCCAAGATCCTGCCGTATCTGTACCTTTTGAAACCAACACTTCATTGGCATAAAGCTGAACATCTGCGCCAATAATTTCTTCCATACCCGCCAAAATAACCGGATTGTCCAAAAGCTCTGCAAAGGCATCATCAAATTCGATAATATTGGGATAATAATCTTGATGTGGTTTGCGATATTCTGCTTCCCCTTTTGCCATCAAACGATCCATGGCCACTCTCAGTCGCACGAGATGATCATCAGCGATCACATTCTCTTC
>JAYODI010000057.1:0-14993 GCA_038279365.1 Candidatus Latescibacterota bacterium
TAGATATATAAGGCATCGCAGGGTTTGGGATGTTTGGGCAAAATAAGAGAAACACTTGACATTTAAATTTAAACTGGTATTTTATATACCAGTTTTGGGAGAACATCATGCACTTATCCAAATATTGTGATTATGCCCTTCGTTCGCTGATGTATCTTGGGGCACGCTCAGGCAAAATTACTGCTGCCGATGAAATAGCCAAGGCCTTTGGCATTTCAACCAATCATGTGGTTAAAAGTTTGCAAGGGCTTGCCAAAGCAGGCTATGTCACATCTGTGTCTGGGCGTGGTGGTGGGTATGTTTTTGATCGCCCACTTTATAAAATTCGCGTGGGCGATATTGTTGAACGACTTGAACCCAATTTACACATGGCCGAATGTTTCTCAGAAGAAAAAAACACGTGTCCACTCACACCTGGGTGTGCGTTACAATCTGCACTCTCTCATGCATGTCATACATTTATTGAGACACTTAATCAATATACGCTCGAAGATTTGATTGCTCCCCAAACTCAAAAGCTATTGGCAATAGGATAAAAAGATGATGCTTCTTGAATCCATTACGGAAGATAAAATTCGACAAATGGTCACACAGTTTTATCACAAGGTGCGCAATGACGACCTTTTGGGCCCTGTTTTTGGCCACCAAATTGCAGATCATGAATGGCCACATCACTTGGATCGCATGTGTGATTTTTGGTCGAGTATTTTGCTTACAACAGGTCGTTTTCACGGGAATCCACGCCTCAAACATATGGCATTACCACATATTGAACCCGAGCACTTTGACCGTTGGTTGGCGTTGTTTGAGCCCACCCTTTACGATATTTATGATGAAGTTACTGCGGCTCAAATTTTTGCACGTGCACTTAGAATGAGAGCGGTGCTTCAGGAAGCTGCTTGTCAATAAGGACGACGGTTGAGCGAGCAGTAAAAATAAAAAGGGTGATCCTATTGGATCACCCTTTTATGTTCTCTTGTAGAATTTTTTATAAAATCTGCCCGATATCCAATCGGTTACCATCCGGGTCGGCAATTACAAAATCACGCAACCCATACTCAGCATCACGCATACCTTTGACAATGCGTACACCCGCTTCATCTAATGCCTGATAAAGTACTTGAGCATCACTGACCAATAGATGCAATACATTGCGGTCTGATGCGTGATGATTGGGCTTTAATGTTAAATGAATTTCTGCATCGTCTTTTTTTAAAATGACAAAACCAACTGGCTCACCGTTTTCAAAAATCTTTTTAAAACCCAGCTTCTGCGTGTAAAATAATACAGCCGTAAGTATGTTTGTTACGGGAATGGTGGGTGCAACACGTCCAAAACGCACAGCATGAGCACCTGTTGTCATCGCAAACCTCCTCGAAATCAAATGCACACCATCAGAGGCGGTGCTCATGAGGTGATTGTTTGATCTTTGAATAGAAAGCGAGGCAGTGCCCGCGGTAAAGGATTTCTTGTTGGATATAGTTACATAATGGGAATCTGTCAATATCAAAAATGGTTCTTATGTAACAAGGCTTTCTTAAAAAAAAAGCGCAAAGGAAAAATCCTCTGCGCTTTTTTATTTATGGATGGGGGTTTATCCCTCTTTTTGTTGCATTTGTCGACGCAAAAATGTGGGATATTCTAAATCGTCCAGTGAGGGTTCATTTCCTTTTTTGGTTTCTCGTTTTTGTTCTGCCTCGGCATTGCCCCCATCTAACTTACGCATAAATGCGGGTACATCAGGGCCCAATGTGCGTGTGGTGCTTGAAGGTTTGCGTGCGTTGTTGTTGGCGTCTGCCGTTTTGGTTGCTGGAGAGTTAAAACCCGTTGCAATGACTGTGACACGCAGTTCGTCACCCATGCTGTCGTCTAATACGGTACCCCAAATGATGTTGGCTTCGTTGCCAACGGCTTCGGTTACAAGGCTGACGGCTTTGTCTACTTCAAATAGTTTAAGATCGCTACCGGCTGAAATATTGACCAATACACCCCGAGCCCCTGAGACAGAAACATCGTCGAGTAAAGGACTTTTAAGTGCCTTTTCTGCTGCTAAAATGGCCCGATTTTCCCCTGAGGCTTCTGCCGTACCCATCAAAGCATCGCCCCCTTCTTTCATGACTGTTCGCACGTCGTTAAAGTCGAGGTTGACTTCACCGGGTATGGTGATCAAATCTGAAATACCACGTGTGGCTTGGAGCAACACATCATCGGCCATGCGGAAGGCATCGCGCAAAGTGGTGTCGGCAGAACTGATGGCCAACAAACGTTGGTTGGGAATGATGATGACCGTATCGGCTGCGGCTTTGAGCGCGGCAATACCTGCATCGGCATTGCGACTGCGTGGCAAACCCTCCATGGTGAAGGGTCTGCTGACAATGCCAACGGTGAGGGCTCCGGCCTCTCGTGCAATTTCTGCAACGATGGGTGCGGCACCTGTGCCTGTGCCACCGCCCATGCCTGCCGCAACAAAAACCATGTCGGAACCCGATAAAATTTCGGCGACTTGGTCGCGGTCTTCTTCGATGGCCTTGGCCCCTATGCCAGGGTCTGCTCCTGCGCCCAAACCGCGGGTCACATTGCGGCCAATTTGAAGGCGTTGAGCAGCCTGCGAAAGTTCTAAGTCTTGTTCATCCGTATTAATGGCGATGAAATCAACGCCTCTGAGGCCGGATTCAATCATACGGTTGATGGCATTGCCACCAGACCCACCAACACCCACGACCCGAAGTTTGGCCTGGTTTTCGGTATCGACAATTGAAAAGGTTACCACGTGATGCCTCCTGTGTTTCGCGGGGAATAATTAGAAAAACGATATAAGCCAACAGAAAGAAGAAAGACGGGTATCTTTTTTTCTTTCTCTCTTTTCGCTTTTCCAGTTAAAAAAAGTTTTGAACCCATTTTTTCATGCGGCCAACAATAGAGTCAAAGAAATCATTATCTTCAGACATAAGTGCACGGTTGCGATGGTGTAAGCCAAACAACACCAAACCAACACCTGTTGCATAGAGTGGGTCTTTTACAGATCCCACAAGACCTGTAATGCCACGTGGGCGTCCGACGGTTACTGGCATTCCAAAAACTTCTTCGGCCAGTTCGGCACACCCGTCTAACATGGCCCCTCCCCCAGTAATAACCACACCCGCAGCGAGCAGATCGGCATAATCTGTGCGACGAATTTCACGATGTACTAGCGTAAAAATTTCTTCCATTCGGGCTTCGATGATGGCCGCCATTTCACCGCGTGGCATGTTAAACGATGGTCGTCCAGCAACACCGGGTACTTCAATGACTTCATCGGGGCCTACCAATGAACGCAGTGCACAACCATATTGCTGTTTGAGCATTTCGGCTTGTTTGCCTGGAGTGCGCAAACCGATGGCCACATCGTGAGTGACATTGGTGCCTCCCAAACCCACAACGGCTGTGTGCCGAATGGCGCCGTCGTAGAAGACGGCCAAGTCTGTTGTGCCACCGCCTATGTCCACCAGTGCCACGCCCATTTCTTCTTCATCAGGTGTGAGCACGGCATAACTGGAGGCAATGGGTTCTAAGACCAGATCGACAACATCAATACCTGCACGTCGAATGCTTTTGCAAATGTTTTGAGCCGAAGTGACGGCACCTGTTACAATGTGCACATCGGCCTCAAGGCGCACACCCGACATCCCTATGGGGTCTTTGATGCCAGGTTGGTCATCGACGACAAAAGACTGTGTCAAAACGTGTACAATTTCTCGGTCGAGGGGAATGGATACCGCCTTGGCCGCTTCTATGACGCGTTCTTCGTCATTGTTGGTAATTTCATTTTCTGGGCCAGATACGGCTACCACGGCACGTGTGTTGACACTGCGAATATGATCACCTGCAATGCCTGCATAAACGGC
The DNA here is from genome assembly GCA_038279365.1 of Candidatus Latescibacterota bacterium. Classification (GTDB taxonomy): domain Bacteria; phylum Latescibacterota; class UBA2968; order UBA2968; family UBA2968; genus JABIFK01. Next base: position 3,885 of record JAYODI010000057.1, read on the forward strand.
ATCTATGCGTGTGCCAGACATTTTTTCGGCTTCTTCAACTGCGATCTTGATGGATTGGACAGTTTTTTCCACATTGACCACCACACCGCGTTTGAGCCCATCGGATAGGCTGCTGCCCACGCCGATGATTTTGAGCTGGCCGTTGTTTTCAACTTCGGCCACGATGGCACAAATTTTTGTGGTGCCAATATCCAGGCCAACGATTCGATCACCTTTGACCATTGTATTTCCTTTCACCCGTTTTTGTCATCTTTGTGCTATCGTCTACCGACGACGACTTGATTTTCAAATCGCAGATCGATATAAGCCAAGTCTGCAATTTTACGCGATGACGCTTGTGTATAAGCGCGGAAGTTTTGCACTTGTTGTTTTGGATTTTTCAAGTGCATATGAAGTGTGAGTTGATCACCAACCAAATAGATGGTTGCTGTGTTTTTGTCAGTTATGCGAATTTCAGAAATTTCATTCCAAAAATTTGGCGTTTCGGTTTGAAGTTGTGCCAAAAATGTGGTCCAAGCGGGCAGGGTTTTGTGTTGATAAGCACCTGTTGAATCTTTTTTAATTTTCAAATTTGTCAAAATCGGCAGGTCAATGGGTGTATTGGGTATTGGAAAAAGCTGTGTTTCTGTATCCAATCCTAAGAGCCCTTCGGGTGTTGCCACAAGCGCAAGGGGTTGTCTTTCTTCAAGAGATATGACCACTGTTTCTGGGGGTTCACGAAGCAATAAAACCCGTTTGACAATGGGTTGATTTTCAATTCGTTTGGTAACCGCATCCAAATCACAGTCAAAAAGATTGTCACCCACCTGAAGTTGTGACCAAGTTATGACCTCTTGTTCGGGCAACAAATTATTGCCAACCACTTTGATATGAGACATTTTGAAGAAATCGGATTCTGCAAGTGCCGAAGAAGCATTTTGAATACCCACAACAAGCAGACCCAACACGGCGATAATGGCCATGAGACGCAGCGTTTGTTTGGGGCGCTTTGTAATTGGCATTGGATTGTTAACAGCCCCCGAACGATGGTAAATGGTGCGACCTGCTGAAGAAGTGTAAACTATTTTGTTTCTGGTCATAAAACCTCCGAGGGAGAGAAGGGGGAAAACAACACCTAAAACTTATTCATTTACTATGCCATATTCGCCAATGATGCGGATTTCGGGTTCTAATGTGATGTTGTGAACGCTTTGCACGCGTTGGGTGACCTCTTGAATGAGTGCAAGTACATCGTTGGCAGAAGAGCCGCCTAAATTGATCATAAAGTTTGCGTGCACATCTGAAACTTGAACCTGACCGACGGAAAGCCCCTTACACCCTGCCTGATCTATGAGTTTGCCAGCAGATGTTCCGGGTGGATTTTTGAAGATGCACCCAGGGCTGCGATTGGATAGGGGTTGTGACGCTTTTCGTTCGGATAACATTTGGGTCATTTTTTTTTGTATCACTTCAGGATCTTCTTCACCAAGTTGAAAGTTTGCTTCGACAATTAAAAAGTCGGGCGAAAAGTTGGTACGCCTATAAGCATATGTGAGGTCTGATTTGTGAAATGTTTCATCAAGGCCACTTTTGAGGCTGATGCCTTTAACGGATATGAGATTGTCAAATGTCTCGCCGCCCCATGCACCGGCATTGCCCCGAATGGCACCACCAAGTGTGCCTGGAATGCCACAGCCAAATTCAAAACCTGTTTTGCCTGCACGCTGGCATTGCCGTGAAAAAACTTGAGTACTTGCCCCTGCCTGAACAAAACCTTGCGAGACGTCAATGTGATGGGCCCCTGCGGTTAGGCAGATGACGATGCCTCTAAATCCGGCATTGCCAACCAAAGTGTTTGTGCCCCCACCCAATGGTAAAATGGGGATATTGGCCTCTTTTAGCAGGGGTATAGACAAAGCCAAATCGTCAAGATCGGCGGGTAAAAAGAATAAGTCTGCACACCCACCTAAACCAAATGTGGTGTGTTTGGATAACGGTTCTTGTATGCGCAGTTGCCCACGGCATGTTTCTTGTAGTTTTTTGATGAATGTGTTGTTTTGTGAGTTGTGCGTCATGATGATTTTTAGCTTTGTTTTTGCAGTGCTTGCCACACTTGGTGGGGCACTTTTTCTATGTCACCGGCACCCATAACAACAAGTAAGTCACCGGGTTTTAGATTTTGAATGAGTGTGTCTGTTAAGTTTGCAATTGTGGGTGCATAGTTTGCATGGGGTATTTTGTTTGTAATAAACATGCCGTCTATACCAGATATAGGTTTTTCACGTGCAGGATAAATGTCGGTTAAATAAACCTGATCGGCGGCTTGTAACTCCTTTGCAAATGCATCTCCAAAGTCGCGTGTACGAGAGTATAAATGCGGTTGAAACGCGGCCACAATACGCCCTGTCCATCCCTGACGTGCGGCTTGTAAGGTGGCGCGAATTTCGGTGGGATGATGCGCATAATCATCAACAACTGTGATGTTGTTTGCCGTACCCAATATGTCAAATCGGCGGTGCACACCTCTAAAAGACTCGATGCCTTTTTTAATGTGTTGCCAGTCGATATTGAGAAAACGCCCGACACCTATGGCGGCCAATGCATTGCGTACATTGTGGATTCCCGGCACTTGGAGGGTGAGGGTGTCTATTTTTGTTTGATTGTCAAAGAGCGTAAATGTGCTGCCAAATTCTGATGCCTTGAGGTTGTCAAAACGAAGTTGACTGCTTTTGTTTTGGCCATACATCATTTTTGAAGCTTGCGTATTAAGATGCAGGGTGCAAATTTCGGGTTCGTCGCAACATAAGATTGCACACCCATGTGAGGGGAGCAAATTGATAAACTGTTCAAATGTGTTGCGTATGTCGTTGAGATCTTTATAACAATCGAGGTGGTCGGCTTCAAGCGTGGTGACCACGGCAACGGTGGGTTTTAGTGCCAAAAATGTTCGGTCGTATTCGTCGGCTTCAATGACCCAATATGGACCTTTGCCTATTTTTAGATTGTTTTCTAAACCTTGAACAATTCCGCCTACCAGAAGGGTTGGATCAAGCCCACCTGCTTCAAGTACGGCGCCCACCATGGCTGTGGTGGTGGTTTTTCCATGTGTGCCAGCAATGCAAATGGTTGGGTGTGATTGCGTTAAATAACCCAACAATTCTGCCCGACGCACCAAGGGCACATTTTTTTGTGTGGCGGCTTGTCGTTCGGGGTTTGTAGGATCGGTTGCTGAGGTGTAAATGACCACATCGGCATTTTGAATATTTTCTGCCGCGTGTCCAATCTTTATTGAAATACCAAGGGTTTTAAGCCTGTCGGTTAAGGCTGAGGCTTGGCGATCAGACCCCGATATATGGCAACCGCGTTGGTGCAAAAGCTCGGCCAACGCGCTCATGCTCACGCCACCAATGCCAACAAAATGCACACGGGTTCCGGTCTTTAGTTCGACCATGCAAACAATCCGCAAATTTATGGGAAATAATAGTGTGGGGAAAAACAAGACGGCAAATGGCAAACGACAAACGTGTCCATATTGAAGCAAATGTTTAGAGACGTATGACGTTTTTCCTTTTGCTTTAACCGAATGTATGACCGGACCGGGGAAAGGTTCGGGGAGACCATATTTCGGAGCGGTTTGGCAAGGCGCTTTTGTCGCGTGCACCTTGTCGGCCAATGCTGATGAGAATGCCTGTGGCCATCAGCGTGAACAGCAGGGAAGAACCACCATAACTGATAAAAGGGAGGGGAAGTCCCGTGGCAGGTAACAGCCCGGTGGTTACACCCATGTTGATAAGTGCGTAAACCAAAATGAGACAGGTTAAACCCGATGCCAACATGTATCCAAATGCATCGGGGGCCGTGCGGGCAATGCGAAAGCCCAAGCGCCCAAAAATGAGAAAACAGAATAAAACACCCAACGTACCCAACAACCCAATTTCTTCACCAATAATGCTAAAAACAAAATCGGTATGTGGCTCGGGCAAAAAGAAGTACTTTTGCTGACCTTGTCCCAACCCAACACCTGTAAGCCCACCGCTGCCTAATGCCAGAAGCGATTGGGCAACGTGATAGCCTGTGCCTTGAACATCATCGGCTGGAAAGAGAAAGGTCAACACGCGTTCTTTGCGATAGCCGATGACAAAAATGATCAAATACAAAAAGGGTAAGAGGGCCAAACCTGTTGCAAAAATGTGTTGTAAACGTACACCTGCTAAAAAAAGCATCAATGTGCAGGTGATGCCAATGGCCAATGCCGTACCCAAATCGGGTTGTAAGATGATCATGCCCATTGCAAGTGCAATGATAACGGCATGGGGGATAAACCCTTGTTGAAAATTTTTGATAAATTGTTGGCGGCGCGTTAATGAATCTGCCAAATAAATGACCAATACCAAGCGCATCATGTCGGCAGGTTGAAATGCGCCCCCTGGTAAGGGTATCCAGCGATAGGCGCCGCGCACTTTGCCCACGCCAAAAACTTTGAGCATCAGAACGATGAGCAACCCCAAAAAACCGATGGCCAACAACAACCGAGCAGCTTTGCGCCAAATGCGATAATCTATGCGTGCCATAACGGCCATGACGCACAAGCTGATGACCATGCGAATGGTCCAACGTTTGAGAAAAAAGTTGCTGTTTTCAAAGCGAAATTGTGCCAAACCTGAGCTGGAACTGTAAATCATAACGGTTCCAAAACCGATGAGGCCTGCCACAACCAACAACAGTGCGATCCACGTTTGGCGATCACCTTGTTCGGATATGAAAGTCATAGGGGAGACAAAGAGCGCTGATTGTGCTCTTTTTCTTTCAGGTTACAGTTTAAACCCCAATGCCTCTACAATGCGTTCCATTGCCAAGCCACGAGACCCTTTTACAAGTAGGGTATCACCTGGGGTTATAAATGCTTTGAGTGTTGCAATCAATGTTTCTGAATCGGTAAATGCATGGCTCATTGTGGGCGAAAGGCCCGCCGATTTTGCAGCGTCTGTGACCAGGTGTGCATGCTCACCTAAAGCAAAAAGCGCATCTACTTTGGATCCTGTTTCTTTTCCCAAATCTTGATGTGCCTGATTTGCCATATTGCCCAACTCGCGCATATCGCCCAATACGGCGATGCGTCGCCCCCCAGCACTTATGTCAATTTGTGACAAAATTTCAAGTGCGGCGTGCATCGATGCTGGGTTGGCATTGTAACTGTCGTTGATGAGGCGTAACCCATTTTGTGATATCACTTGGCTGCGCAATTTGGTTGGCACAAAGTGGGCCAACGCGTGTGCGGCCTTTTCTAAAGGCACATTGAGTGCGACCCCTGCTGCTATTGCTGCCAACGCATTGTAAACATTGTGACGCCCCGGTACAGACAAAGAAAAAATACGGCCCTGCAGAGTGAAATGACCTCGACGCTCCTGATCCAGACTGAGTCCCTCCCCACGAAACTGACTATGTTGCTCGATACCGAAGCCAAGGAGTCTCCCCTTAACTTTTACTCTCTCCTTGGACAGTAACAGGTCATCGAGATTCATTATAGTCATTGAAGACTCATCCAGGTATTCCAGGAGTTCCCCTTTGGCCTTAGCCACCCCCTCTACAGAGCCTAAAAACTCTAAATGTGTTGGTCCTACGTTTGTGATGATGCCAATTGTTGGTTGCGCAATGTGACACAGATACCGCATTTCACCAAAGCCGGCAATGCCCATTTCAATGACGGCCACTTCGTGCTGGGCATTGAGTTGAAACAGTGTTAAAGGCACCCCCAACTGATTGTTGAGGTTCCCTTGTGTGGCTAAAACGTTGTACTGGGTTTGTAAAACGGCAGCGACCATGTCTTTGGTGGTGGTTTTGCCATTGCTGCCAGTGATGCCAATAACGGGAATTTGAAACTTTTTGCGATAAGCCCTGGCCACATCTCCCATTGCCAGATCGGGTGCTTCAACAACAATTAAGGGTTTCGATGGGCGTGGGGTTTGTGCTTCAAACCACTGACGACTCACAACACCTGCCGAAGCACCGCTTTGGAGGGCGGCGTCAACAAATTGATGACCATCGACGCGCTCACCAGGTAAAGCAAAGAAAAGTTCGCCTTCTTTGATGGTGCGGTTATCGCGTTCACCACCTGTTGGGAAAATGTGTGTGGGATCGGTTTGCCCTACCCACTCGCCGTTTGTGGCCGTGATGACCTCTTGAAGCGAAAAACCTTCCATTTTAAGCCTTGCTCATCGTCTTTAAAATGTTTCGAGCCACTTCTCGGTCGTCAAAGTGTGTTTTGACGTGGTTGATTTCTTGGTAATCTTCGTGGCCTTTGCCTGCAATAATGATCAAATCGCCGGGTTGTGCTTTTTGGATGGCCATTTCAATGGCTTTTTGGCGATGTACTTCAACAACGTGTGGTGCATGACCGACGCCAGGTAAAATGTCGGCAATAATGGCTTCTGGGTCTTCTGTGCGGGGGTTGTCGGAGGTGACAACCGTTAAGTCGGCCAATCGCGCCGAAATTTCACCCATAACAGGTCGTTTGCCTCTGTCGCGATCTCCGCCACAGCCAAAAACGCAGATGAGTTGCCCTTGTGTAAATTCGCGTGCGGTGGTGAGTACGTTTTCAAGACCATCGGGTGCATGGGCATAATCGACAATCACGCCAAATTTTTGCCCACAATCGATGCCTTCAAAACGCCCCGGCACACGCACTTCACGCACGGCTTCAGAGATGACACCTGGGGCAATACCCAGTGCCAACCCTGTTGCTACCGCTGCGGCGACATTGTAAAACTGAAAACGCCCTTGCAAGACCATAGACAAGTCCATTTTGCCAACAGGTGTTTGCAGTTGCAATTGGGTACCACGCCAATCGGTTTTGCCCTGAAGGATACGCACATTGGCATTTTCAGCTTTGCCATAGCGTATGACCTTGGCTTGGCAATGGGCCAAAAGCTTTTCGGTGGCTTTGTCGTCTGTGTTAACGATTGCGCTTGAATCTGATTTTAAGTTGTCAAAGAGCGTTGCCTTGGCGGCAAGATAAGCATCGAAGGAGCCGTGATAGTCGAGATGGTCGCGGGTCAAATTTGTAAAAACAGCGGCTTCAAAGTGAAGACCTTCAACCCTTTTTTGAGCAAGGCCTTCAGAAGTTGCTTCCATAACGGCCGATTGGCATTGTGCATCAGTCATGGCCCGAAACAAACGATGGAGATCATGGGCTTGAGGTGTTGAATTTTGAGAAATTTCTCGATTGTCACCCCATTTGTGTTCAATGGTGCCAATAAGACCGGGTGCCAATTGTGCTGCTTTTAAAATGGCATGTATGAGGTAAACTGTTGATGTTTTACCATTTGTGCCAGTTACACCCACCAGTCGGAGTTGGTCTGTAGGGTGATTATAGAACTTTTTTGCCAGAAAGGCCAGTGTTTGGTGTGTGTCATTTGTATAAATAAGTGGCACAGACCCCGTTTCGGCATCTTTTTCGGCTACAATTGCAGCGGCTTTGGCCTCAATGGCTTGTGTAATAAAAGGGTGTCGATCTGGTAATTTGGCATCCCCTCTTAAGGCCACAAACAGGTCACCAGGTTTGACACGGCCCGAATGGGTGGCTATTCCGCCAATGTTGGGGTCGCTGTCTATTCGATATCGGATATTGGGTAGGTCGGCCAATAATTCGCTAAGGCGCATGGCTTAACTTTCACGTGTACATGCCACTTTGCACAAGGTGCCTGGGATAACTTGTGAGCCTGGTGCGGGTGTTAGACGCATTACTTTGCCACTGCCCTGAATTTCTACGCGCAGGCCCAATGCTGTCAAATGTGATATGGCTTGGCGAACAGATGTGCCACGCAGGTCTGGTATTTGAAGTGCCTTGTGATCGGGCATTGGATTTGCAAGTACCAAGTGGGCTTCGCGTTGCTTCATATTGAGTTGTTGCTCAATTACTTTGGTTCCATTACCCGAAAATTTCCATGTCCAGCCAAGGCGTTTGAGCACATCTGTTGCGGTTTGGCTTGAAAGCCCTACCAAGTGTATGTCTGAATTGCTTGTGGTGTCTTTTTGACTTTCAGCCAAGCGTGCTTTGTGGCGCAAGGGGGTTTGGCGCAAACTGAGGATGCGTTGCATAATACGACTAAATGCAGGTGCTGCGACTTGACTGGCAAAATGTATGTCTTTTGGACTGTCGATGGCAACCAAGCAGAGCAGTTCGGGGCGTTCGGCCGGCAAAAATCCGATGAAGGAGGATATGTAACGATCTGGATCGTAACCGGCTTGCCCTTCTTTGATTTGCTGTGCGGTTCCCGTTTTGCCAGCCACGCGATATCCGGGCACTTGGGCATTTTCACCAGTACCGTGTGTGACCACGCCTTCTAATATGGCAGTGAGCTCGGCTGCGGTTTCGGGTGAAATGACTTGGCGAATGGGGCGGGGCGCATTTTCTAAGGTGGTGATTTCACCCCGCGTTGTTTTTTTAAATATGGTGGGTGTCATCAAATGACCACCATTTGCAATGGCCCCATAAGCGGTGGCCACTTGAAGGGCTGTGGCGGCAATTTCCTGTCCGATGGAGAGGGTTTCGAGTGACCGTTCAGACCATTCGGATGGATGGCGCAGTTGCCCTGAGGTTTCGCCAGGTAAGTCACTGCCTGTTTTGGCACCAAACCCAAAGAGGCGCATATAGCGAAACATATCGACTTTGCCTATTTCACGTGCAATTTTGATTGTTCCAATGTTGCTCGACTCTTCAACAATTTCGCGTACGGTCAACCACCCACTGGGGTGGGTATCGTTAATGACTTTGCCGCCTGCTACGGGCAGGCGACCATTTTCGCAAAAGAATTTGTCATTGGACCGAATCTTTTTTTCCTCAAGACCTGCCGCAACGGCCACCACCTTAAATGTGGAACCGGGTTCAAATTGGTCTGTGACAACACGGTTGCGTCGTTTCCAAGATTTGTATTCGGTAAAGGCATTTGGGTTGTATGTCGGTACATTGGCAATAGCCAAAATTTCACCCGTATGGGGTGCCATGACAATGGCAATGCCACTGTGGGCCTGAAATGTGTTGATGGTTGCTGATAATTCTTCTTCGGCAATAGATTGGTAATCGGCATCGAGGGTGAGATACAGATCTTCACCATCTTGAGGCATATTCTTGATGGCTCCCAAAGCACTAATAACATTGCCACGGGCGTCAACGCGTGCCGATAACTCTCCGGGTTTGCCTCGCAAAATGGGATCAAAACCGCGCTCAATGCCTTCAATGCCCAAATTGTCTGTATCGGTATATCCCAGTACTTGCCCGGCCAGTGCGCCCATTGGATAACTGCGTCGCATTTCGACCACGCGTCCAATGCCATTGGGCAGATTATCGGGTGAAGGCCCATTCATCATTTTGCGTTCCAACCAAACAAAAGGACGATTTTGCTTAAGCCTTTTTAAAAGCGTCGTTTCGTTTTGCCCGGCTTCGTTTGAAAAACGCACTGCCAAAGAGTGTAGGCTGTCGAGATTAGAAACGCTGTTGACAAAGAACGATTGCGACTCAAGGTTGGTCGCCAATACCCGGCCCTGATGGTCTAAAATGCGCCCCCGATTGGCCTGTAATACTTTTTGTTTGACATGCTGGTTTCGGGCGCGGTGGGTATAGATGTCTACAGACCATATTTGCAAAGATGCCAGTCTTAAAGACAGCAAGAGGGCAAAACTCAAGCCTAAAAAGGCAATGATTTTGAGGCGATCTGTTGGCATAGTGGGGAGAAGGTTAAATGTGAATCTGCAAATCGGCGATTTAAAGGCTTTGTTTTGTGATTCCCTATTCGTTTTTACTTTGTTTGTGCTTCCAAATACAGGTTTCTCGGCGGATCAGCCGGGAAGACCATGTCGAGTTTGTTTGCTGCAATGGTGCGAATACGGGTGCTTTGTTTAAGTCCTGCAATGTTGGCTCGAAACCGATCTTGCTCGTGCAAAAGAGCTTTGCGTTCGGCGCGCAACTGGGCCAATCTTTGGCCTTGGTTCATGGTTTGGACATGCCCCCACAAATAAATGAGCAACACACCGACAAACAAAATGAGCGATAAAAAGTAGGTGCGATATAAGTTTGTGGATTTTTTGCCTTCTGTGCTCACGAAGGGATTCCTTGCTGACAGACCCAAGGTTGATTTTTAATGTTTAATTTTTCTGCTACACGCAATGTGGCGCTGCGTGCTCGTGTGTTTTGGGCGATGTCTTCCTGTTTTGGGCGAATCCCTTTGCGCGTAATAAGCCGAAGCATGGGTTGCCGCAGACAGGGGCATATGGGCAATTTAAGTTCGCTGATGCAGTCTCGGGTGGCGCATTGGAACACTTGTTTGACTATGCGGTGTTCCAGTGAGTGATAAGACAAGACAGCAATGCGACCACCGGGTTGGAGCAGGTCAATGGCGGTCTGAAAAATGTGCTCCAGGTGTGACAACTCATTGTTGACTTCGATGCGAATGGCTTGAAAAATTCTGGCCAATGTTTTTTGAATATGTGGGCCTTTAACGGTTCGATCTATGAGGTCGGCCAACTGTATGGTGGTGGTGATGGGTTCTTCATCACGCACCCTGCAAATGGCTCTGGCAATGATTGGTGATGCGCGTTCTTCGCCGTAGGTTCGAAAGATGCGTGTGAGCTCTGTTTGCGAATAGGTGTTAACCACTTCTGATGCAGATCGGTTGGCATCTGGGCCCATGCGCATATCTAAGGGGCCATTTTGTTGAAAACTAAATCCACGCTCAGATGCATCAATCTGATGGGATGAGACCCCTAAGTCGAATAAGATACCTGCAATTTGCTGAACACCCTGCGAGGCGAGCGCATCAGGTAAATGCCAAAAGGGCATTTGGTGAAATGTGACACGGTCTTTAAATGGAGCCAGGCGTTGCGATGCTTTTGTTATGGCTTCTGGGTCTCTGTCTATGCCGATGAGTTGACCTTGTGGAGACAGTTCTTTTAAGATGTTTTCGGCGTGCCCACCCCCGCCTAATGTTGCATCTACATAAATGCCCTGACGATCTGTTATCAGGTTATTCGACACATCTGGCCCCAGAACAGGAATGTGATACTCTGGGGCTTTTTTGTGCATATTGTATTGTTTTTTTGAAGGTTATTTGTTTTTGGAATAAATATTCGAATATT
>JAYODI010000057.1:15093-39263 GCA_038279365.1 Candidatus Latescibacterota bacterium
ATATTGTATTGTTTTTTTGAAGGTTATTTGTTTTTGGAATAAATATTCGAATATTTATTCGAATGCTTGGAATATTCCGCAGGTGTTTAAAGCCAGTCCAATTCTTCTGCAACCGATTCTAAATCGGCACTGTTTTGTGCTTGATTGTAACGGTCTGGGTTCCAAATTTCGATCTTGTCAATCACGCCTGATAAGGTGGCTCGGTCGGAAATTTCACCCAAGTCGAGCAACTTTTTAGGAATTAAAATACGCCCTTGGCGGTCAATTTTGACCTCTGCTGCACGACCAGCAAGTCGTCTAACCAATTGTCTTGTTTGACGTTGTGAGCGATCAAGGCCACGTAGTTCTTGAATGAGTTGCGTCCAACCCTCGGGGTCAAAAGCGGCCAAACAACCTTCAAACCATTCGGCAACAATGAGGGATGTGATGCCTTGTGGCAATGCCTTTCGGAATGCGGCTGGTACAATAAGACGGCCCTTGGGATCGATGGGTGCATCTTCATATTCACCGATAAATTGAGGGCGCGTTTCGGACATTTTTAAACTCGAATTTTTGTAAGATAATGATTTTTAATGTTTTACGTTACTCATTCACAATCCCCCACTATGCCCCACTTTCACCCACCAAACTTAGCGATTTGATATATAAATGTCAAGATTTTTCTCCCTTATCTTTAAAAAAAACAATACACAGTGCCCTTTTGGGCATATAGATTTTTATGGTGGTTTTTGGTGCCAGTTGACGCAAAACGGTTGGTGATGTATTTTGGAGCGCAAAGTTGAAATGGTTGTTGCTCTGGGTGATATTTGAGTAGGCGGTTTTGATTGCGAGGTGATGGTGATGTGGATATTGATTTTGATGCTTGGATGTGTGGTTGGGTGTGCTGAGCAGAAGGTGCCACAAGAGGGACTTACGGAGGCGCAGTTTGTGGATGTGTGTGTGGATGTGCTGGCACTTCAAGCAGATGAATTGCTTGTGTCAGATAGCTTGCTTGTGGCACGTGATCGGGTCTATCAAAAGCATGGCATTACAAAAGCGGATGTGGTTCGGTTTATAGATCAGCGCAAGGCAGATCCTCAGGCGTGGGAATCTGTGATAGGGTTGCTCAAGGCTCAGTTGGGTGAGCAGGCCGATATACCTCTCAGGGCTTTTCAGCAGACAAAAATGGATTCTATAAAAAACAAAAACCCCGAACAATAAAATTGTTCGGGGTTTTTTTAAGGTTTATTTGGGTTTATGACTTATCCAAAGAGGCGACCGATGTCGTTGAATGTGACATATATGATGAGAAAGAGCAAAAAGACGAACCCCACTTGCTGCAAAATTTCTTTGTGACGGCTGGAGAGATCTCGTCTGGAAATGGCTTCGATGCTTAAGATGAGCAAATGGCCACCATCGAGCATGGGGATGGGCAAGAGGTTGAGCACACCTAAGTTGATGCTGAGCATGGCCATAAACCACATCAGATGGGAAAACCCGCGTTCTGCACTTTGGCCAACCATTTGAAAAATGCCCACAGGACCTGCCAATTGTTTGCTGGATTCTTGGCCCACAACGAGGCGTTTGACAAAACCGAAGATGGCCGTTGAGAGGCGAATGGTTTCTTCGCCACTTCTTACAAATGCTTTGCCAACTGGAATGGGGGTGCGTTTGGAGGCGGTGTTGATGCCAATGCGCCCAATGGTTTCTTCACCATCGGCTTGCCCGTCGGGGGTGATGGCGGCTGACATTTGGGTGCCGTTTCTGATCCAGGTAATTTCAATGGATTCATTAGGGCGTTTTGATATTTCACGGCTCATCTCCCACCACATGGTCACGGGTACACCTGCCACGGACGTAATGACATCGCCGGGTTGTAAACCAATGGTTTCGGCAGGCATGCCTGGCATGGTGGCGCCGACTTCGGTGGTCATGTAAGGACCAATACCCAAGCTTTCGGGGGTATTGGTTAAATCTACGGTGAGTACCTCTTGTGTTGTACCGCGTTCTACGGCAATGGCAACACTTTTTCCCATGTGGCCTAAAAAGGCGTCTGACATGTCTTCCCAGTCGGTAATGGGCAGGTTGCCAACAGATAGGATGCGGTCACCAGGCAACAGACCTGCACTGTGAAGAGGAGATGCTTCTTGCACTTCGCCAATGCGGGTGTCGTTGAGAAATTCGTATTCACCAGCGGCCAAGCGCACGCCAAATAAGAGTAAAAAGCCCAAGAGGAAATTCATAAAAGGGCCTGCGATCATCACAGACATTTGCATCCAGCGGGGTTTGGATTGAAACTCCCAGGGTTGGCCCTGGGCTTCTTCATGCCCAAAGTCGGCCATGCCGGCTATTTTGACATAGCCTCCCAATGGGAGCCACGACAGGCAATATTCTGTTTCGCCCACTTTGATGCCCACGGCTTTGGGTGGGTAACCGAGCGAAAATTCTTCTACTTTCATGCCCGATTTTTTGGCAACTAAGAAGTGCCCCAGTTCGTGAACAAAAACCAAGACGCCCAAAACAAAGATGAATGCGAGTATAGATGTGATCAAGAGAACCCTCGTTGGTTAAATAGTGAGACGTTTTGTCGGTTTAGATCATATGTTTGTCAGGTCACAGGTCGCAGATCACAGGTCAAGACCTCCTGATTTGCTGATGTATGACCGTTTGGGTGGATCTGAACGGTGGGATTGTTCGGATTTTGTATCTTACCGAGTTAAAATAACAAATATCAACGTTTTTGACTACTCTTGGTGTTTTTGAACGAGTTTTTGGGTGTGTTTGCGGGCCCAATGATCGGCATCGAAGATGGCTTCGATTTCGGTTGCAGAGGTGGGGGTGTGGTCTTCGAGCGCTTGTTGGATGATGGTGGGTATGTCAAGAAATCTGATGCGGTTTTCGAGGAAGGCATATACGGCAATTTCATTGGCTGCATTGAGTACAGCAGGTGCTGTGCCACCCATTTGAACGGTGTCGTAAGCCAGTTGGAGGCAGGGAAATCGGTCTGTATCGGGTTCAAAAAAGCTCAGTGTACCCACTTTTGCCAAGTTAAGTGGTTCAATTGGGGAGGGCAGTTTTTCGGGATGAACCAGCGCTTGATGGATGGGCAAGCGCATATCTGGGGTGCTTAAGTGGGCCATGAGGCCAAAATCGACATATTCGATGAGGCAGTGAACAATCGACTGGCGGTGAATGATCACATCTACTTTGGAAACGGGAAGGTCGAGAAACCATTGGGCTTCAATGACTTCAAACCCTTTATTCATGAGCGTAGCAGAATCGATGGTGATTTTGGGACCCATTTGCCAGGTGGGGTGGTTAAGGGCCTGATCGCGTGTGACACTGACCATTTGTTCTTTGGACCACTCAAAAAATGGACCACCCGATGCGGGCAATAAGATGCGTTTGATATCTTTGCGGTCGGTTTCTTGAAGGGTTTGCCACAAGGGCGTGGTTTCGCTGTCGAGTGGCAATAGGGCAGAACCCGTTTTTTGAGCCCATTGGGTAATGAGATGGCCTGCAACAACCAGTGTTTCTTTGTTGGCAATGGCCACATCGGTGCCTTTTTGCACTGCGGCCAGAGTGGGGCGCAACCCCACACCTGCGGCCAAGCCATTGATGACCAAATCAACTTCAGGATCGGCGGCCAGTTCCTCTAAGCCTTTTTCACCTTGAACGACTTCAATGCCCAAGGGTCTGAGTTGGGATGTTATGTCAGTGGCATTTTCGGCAGCATAAACACGCTTGGGGCGCAATTTTTTGGCCTGTTCTAAAAGTAAGGCGGTGTTGCGCCCTGCGGCCAAGCTGATGAGTTCAAAACGGTCTGGATAGGCATTGAGTACATCAATGGTGCTGGTGCCAATGGAACCGGTTGAACCTAAAAGAGAGACTCGTTTCATAAATTAGAGGCTGGCAAATGGCAAATGGCAAAGGTGCAGCAGGCATCAAATTGGGCGGTTGGACTGGGGGTTTTGCCGTTTCACGTTTGCCGTTTCACGTTTTAAGGGTTTATGATTTGTAAGTATAAATAGACAAGTGGAAAAACAAAAAAGACACTGTCAAATCGATCAAGTATACCACCGTGACCGGGAATGAGTTCGGAGGTGTCTTTGACACCGATATCGCGTTTGATCATGGATTCGATCAGGTCGCCGATGGGGGCGCCGATGCCAATGATGAGACCGAGGATGAGACCTTGATCTAAGGGCAATAATGCCCAAGTACTGGTGCCCCAAGCCGTGGCACCTACAGCGGCAAGGATGCCTCCAATAAACCCAGCTTCGGTTTTGCCTGGGCTTATTTGGGGAATGGGGTGCCATCGGCCAAATGTGCGACCAGAGAAATAGGCGAAAACATCGGATGCCCAGATACCGACTAAAATAAGCAGAGCAAAAAGATCGCTGTTGGGATGGGGGTGGTTGCGCACCAAGATGACAAAACTGCCTAAAAAGCCAACATAAACAATGGCGAGGAGGGTGCCACTGGCATTGGCCAAGCGCAACCCGGTTTCACCTGTGAAGAGTGCGATGATCAGCAACAGGATAAAAAGTATGGGAAAAAAGGTTGCCCAAATTTGGAGTGTGTAAAAAAAAGCAAGCCCGCACCAAATAAGACTGGCTGTTGTGGCAACAATGGTCCAAGGGTGGAGCCCTTTGACGCGCAACATCTGACAAAACTCGCGGGTGCCAATGGCTACGATGAGACCAACAGCAAGGAGCAATGGCAGATTGCCATACCAAAATAAGGCCAATAATGCGGGGCCAAATAATGCTGCGGCTAAGACGCGTTGGATCAAATTGGACATGATCCCTCCCACCAAAAAACGAGGCTGGACAATAGAAAATCCAGCCTTTTAGAGCCTGTGATATAAAGACGCCAGGTGATACGATTTGGCGTTTATGGTGTGCCGTTTTTGTTCAGGGTTTCTTGTTGGAGTTGGATACCCGTTTTTCCGTAGCGCCGTTCGCGTTTTTGAAAGTTGCGAATGGCTTCATAGAGGTGTTCGCGTCTAAAGTCGGGCCAAAAGACATCGGTAAACCAAAATTCGGTGTATGCACATTGCCAAAGCATAAAGTTGCTTAAGCGCACTTCGCCACTGGTGCGAATGAGCAAATCGGGATCGGGCAAGTTTCCGGTATACAATTTTTGAGCAAATCGGTCTGCATCAATATCTTTGGGATTGAGATGGCCTTGTTGGGCTTCTTCGGCAAGTTTTCGAACAGCTTGTAAGATGTCACTTTTGCCATCGTAACTCAACGCCAAATTGAGGGTGAGCCCTGTGTTGTTTGCCGTTTGTTTCATGGCTTGTTCGAGTGCCAAACGAGATTGTTTGACGAGGCGGTTAATATCCCCTGTGGCCGTGAGGCGTACGTTGTTTTCTTGTAATTCTTTGAGTTCTTCACGCGAACAATCGCGTAGCAATTGCATGAGTGAGAGGATTTCAGACCAGGGGCGTCGCCAATTATCTGTGCCAAATGTGAACAGGGTTAAGATGTCAACTTGAAGTTCGCCACAAACCCGCACGATATCACGCACGGTTTCACGTGCCGAGCGGTGACCATCTGAACGGCGCAAATCGCGGCTTTGTGCCCAACGCCCGTTGCCATCCATAATAATGGCAATGTGTTTGGGCAATTTACCGGATGCTTTGAGTTCGGATTGGATGTCGGTATCGGTCATAAAAACAAAAAAGAAAATGTGAAGCAAAAATATGCTATTATTATGAGATAAAAAATTGTAATAGTGTAATTTATCGGTGCATAGAGTCAAAGTCAAGGGAACTTTTGGCAAACAGTAGGATGGTTTGATGGTGTTGAAGCAATGAAACAAAACACAGAATGTAACCGACCAATGGATGTCTTTATTTATGGATAAGGATTATTTGCGACAGGTGATGCGGGCCAAACGAGACCAGGTTGCTCCGTCTATTATATATGAAGCGTGCCAAACCATTCATGAACAGGTTATTGCTTATCCCATTTTTCAAACCTCTCACCATGTGGCTTGTTATGTGTCAGTAGGCCAGGAGGTGGATACACATCGGCTTATTGTATCTGCCTTGGCGATGGGAAAACAGGTATATGTACCTGTGACTCAAAAAAAGGGTGTGATGCACTTTCAGGAGATATCGGAATTGGATGAATTACGCCCTGTTCGGTTTGGATTGTTGGAACCTGTTTATCAAGCCGAGAAGGTTGTTAGACCAGATGATTTGGATTTGGTGATTGTGCCGGGTATTGCTTTTGATCGGCAAGGCAATCGTTTGGGGTTTGGGGGCGGGTTTTACGATCGGTTTTTGGCCCAGTGTGCGGCGACAACTGTGGGGTTGGCTTATGCGTTTCAGGTGATCGATGCGGTGCCAGCAGAAAACCATGACGTGCAGATGGATGGGGTGGTAACAGAAGGTGAGGTGATTTTATGTCGGAAGAGAACATAAAAAAGGTAGAGAAACATTCGCGTATTGTGGATGGCAAACGACATGTGTGGTACACACCGCGTTTGTGGGCGTTGTCAGAAGGATTACCCATGATAGAGGTGGCTGTTGAGTCTGTGGGTGCTTTGGATGTGGATTGTTGGTTTTTACCTGGCACAGAACCAACGATTCGCAATGTGGCACAACACTGTAAGCGAATAATGGAGGCTGATTTTTGTTACCCCATCATTTTACATTCGGATGGCAGTTTGATGGATGGTGGGCATCGGGTGGCCAAGGCACTGATTCAAGGATTGGATAAAATTAAGGCTGTGCGTTTTGATGTGACACCAGAACCCGATGAGATTCGAGAAGCTTGAGAGGAGTTTTTTTATGAGCAATGTACTTTCTCCTGCACAATTGCGAGCGGTTTTGGAGAAACATCAGTTGTGGGTTGAATCACGTGGGAAAGAAGGCGAACAAGCCGATTTGAGTGGTGCCAATTTGAATCGGGCAGAGTTGCAAAATGCGGTTTTACAAGAAGCCAATTTGAGCGAGGCCATTTTGAGTGGGGCACAATTGCAAGGTGCCAATTTGTGCCGCGTCAATTTGCAACGTGCACGATTGTTGCAAGCCAATTTGAGTGGCGCAAATTTGGAAGGGGCTGACTTGAGCGGCTCATTTTGCCAAAATGCCCTGTTTCAGAAGACCAACTTGAAGGGGGCTTTGGTTTCGCCAGCGGAATTGGGGTTGGCTGATTTGAGTGGTGCCAATTTGGAAGGGGTCAATTTTGAGCGGGCTGATTTGCAAGGATGTAATTTGCGGGGTGCCAATTGCAGAGAGGCGAATTTTTATAGGGCGAATTTGAAAGAGTCGATTTTGGTAAAGGTCAATTTTGAACGGGCGATATTGCGATCATCCGATGTGCGCAAGTCTGATTTGACCGATGCAAACTTGAATGGGGCCAACTTACAAAGTGCCAAATTTCAGGAGACCGATTTGGTGAAGGTGGATTTGCGTGGGGCCAATATGCAAAAGGCACAATTGTTTAAGGCCGATATGTATAAAGCACACTTTGAAGGTGCCGATGTGCGCGGGGCGGATTTACGAGATGTGGTTGGTTTTGCCCAAAAGCATTTGGATTTGGTGACGTGGGATGAGAAGACGAAGTTGCGAGACTGAGTGGTTTTGGCCAATATGAATCCAAAACTTGACACAATTTATAAAAACCTCTATTTTTAGAGCCACTTATGATACACTTTGAAATGGATTAGGTTATGAAAATGGAAATGACATCCTCAACATTGCGAAAGGGTTCCGCCCAGGTGACAGGTTTGCTGACACCGGGCAGTTCTATTGGAGGGATACGCGTAACCGCATGGGGCTCGCTTGGGGTGTGTCGTTTGTCGTAAACGATATGTGTTGTAATGGATACCGCCAGGCAATTTGTCGTGGCGGTTTTTTTATTTGGGGCAGGCAAACGGCAAATGTGAAACGGCAAAAGCCCCAGCCCAATATCACCAAAGTGTGATGATGGTTGTACGTTTGCCGTCTGCCGTTTTATCGAAGCGTAAATATATCAGGCGAAGTTTTGTGTCGGTCAGGATAAGGAGCTGTGATGTTTGAAAAAGTAGATACCCATGTGAGCTTTCCGAAGGAAGAGGAGAAGGTGCTGGCCTTTTGGGAAGATGTGAAGATGTTTGAAAAGTCGTTGGAGAATCGGCGGGGGGCACAGGAGTATGTGTTTTATGATGGGCCACCGTTTGCCACGGGGTTGCCGCATTATGGGCATTTGTTGGCAGGCACGATTAAGGATGTGATTCCACGCTATCAGACAATGAATGGCAAGTATGTGGATCGGGTGTTTGGATGGGATTGCCATGGTTTGCCGGTGGAATATGAGCTGAGCCAAGAGTTGGGCCTCAACAGCAAGCACGAAATTGAAGATTATGGTGTGGCCAAATACAATGAGGCGTGTCGGGGCATTGTGTTGCGTTATACAGCAGAGTGGGAGCAGTTTGTGAAGCGCATTGGCCGGTGGGTCGATTTTGAGAATGGCTACCGGACGATGGACAAAGATTATATGGAATCCATCTGGTGGGTGTTTAAAGAGCTTTGGGATAAGGGATTGATTTATGAAGGGCATAAGATTTTGCCCTATTGCCCCAAAGACGCCACGCCGTTGTCAAACTTTGAGGCCAATCAGGGTTATGTGGATGTGCAAGACCCGGCCATTACGGTGGCGTTTCAGTTGAAAGATGAGCCAGGTGTGAAGGTGTTGGCGTGGACAACCACACCGTGGACGTTGCCATCGAACTTGGCCTTGACGGTGCATGAAGATGTGGATTATGTGTATGTGAAAGATGGTGACGATACGTTTGTTTTGGCTGAAGCACGTGTGGGTGCATACTATTCGGCTGAAGCGCCCGAAGTGGTGAAGAAGGTGAAAGGGAAAGATTTGGTAGGGGTGCAATATGAGCCACTGTTCCCTTATTTTGAATCGCTGCGTGTTGAAGGGGCTTTTAAAATCATTTCGGCAGATTTTGTGACGACGGGTGATGGCACGGGAGTGGTGCATACGGCACCGGGTTTTGGTGAAGACGATGCGGAGGCTGGGCGGTTGCATGGTGTGCCGTCGGTGTGCCCCATTGATGCGGAGTGTCGGTTTACAAATGAAGTGCCCGAGTATGAAGGGCGATTTGTGAAAGACTGTGACAGCGATATTATGCGCCGTTTGAAAGATGAGGGTAAGTTGGTGCATCGCAGTACGCATCAGCACAGTTACCCGCATTGTTGGCGGTGTGAATCGCCGTTGATCTATCGGGCGATTTCGACTTGGTTTGTGGACATTGGAAAGATCAAAGACAAGATGTTGAAGGCCAATAGCCAGATTCATTGGGTGCCCGAACATATTAAAGAGGGTCGCTTTGGCAACTGGCTGGAAGGTGCGCGCGATTGGGCCATTTCTCGAAACCGATATTGGGGTTGTCCGTTGCCTATTTGGCGCAATGAAGAAACGGGTGAAGCTATTTGTGTGGGGTCAATTGGTGAGCTTGAAGAACGCACGGGTGGCAAGTTTGATGATATTCACAAACATTTTATGGACCCAGTGATTATAGAAGGTGAAACAGGGCCGCTGACACGTGTGCCTGAGGTGTTGGATTGTTGGTTTGAAAGTGGTTCGATGCCCTATGCACAGCGGCATTATCCGTTTGATAATAAGGATTGGTTGGACAAACATTTCCCAGCAGATTTTATTGCCGAAGGGTTGGACCAAACGCGTGGGTGGTTTTATACGTTGGTGATTTTGGGTGCGGCCTTATTTGATCGGCCACCGTTTAAGAATGTGGTGGTCAATGGGATGATTTTGGCGGAAGATGGCCGAAAGATGTCGAAGCGTTTGAAGAATTATCCCGACCCGATGGAGATTATGAATCAACACGGAGCCGATGCCTTGCGTTTGAATATGTTGTCGTCTCCGGTGGTGCGGGGTGAAAACACAGCGTTTTCGGAAAAAGGTGTGCAAGAAACGATGCGCAGTGTGATTTTGCCGTTGTGGAATTCGTATAGTTTTTTGGTGACATATGCACGTGTTGATAACTGGCACCCCGATACGAGTGAGATGGCGGGGCAGGTTGAACACCCATTGGACAGATGGATTCGGGCGCGGTTGAATCATTTGGTGCGCGATATTCGCACGGGTTTGGATCATTGTCATTTGCAGACGGCGGCGTTGCAGTTTACGACGTTTATTGACGATTTGACCAACTGGTATATTCGGCGCAGTCGCCGACGTTTTTGGAAGAGTGACAACGATGGTGACAAGCTGAGTGCATATGCCACGCTGTATCATGTTTTGTTGACGTTGGTGAAGGCATTGGCTCCTTTTGCGCCGTTTATTACGGAGACAATTTATCGCAATTTGCGCTCGGGCGATATGCCTGAGTCGGTGCATTTGTGCGATTATCCGACGGTGCTGGAAGCCGATATGAATGAAGAACTGGAGCGGCAGATGGCGCATACACGCACGGCGGTTTCATTGGGTCGGTATTTGCGCAGTCAGGCCAGTGCAAAAACACGTCAGCCATTGCGCACAGCAATTTTGGTGTCTATGCACGATACGGTGCGGGAAGATTTGGAAGCGTTGAAAGATATTGTGATGGATGAGTTGAATGTGAAGACGGTGGAGATTCGTGCCAATGAGGAAGATGTGGTGCATTTGAGTGCGAAGGCCAATTTCAAATCTTTGGGGCCAAAGTTGGGTAAAAATATGAAGGTGGCGGCGGCGAAGATTTTGGATTTGTCGTTTGAAGACATTCAACGTTTGCGTGCTGGGGAACATCTTGCTTTGGAAGTGGAGGGTATGGACCCAGTTGAATTGACGGTGGATGATATTTTGATTCAGCGGGAAGAAAAAGCAGAAATGGCTGTGGCCAATGAAGGCGACATTACAGTGGCGTTGGATTTGCATTTGGATGCCGATTTGGAGCGCGAAGGTTTGGCACGTGAGATTGTGCATGTGATTCAAAACTTGCGTAAAGAGAAAGATTTTGATGTGTCGGATCGGATTACAGTTGCTTATGCGGGGTCGGATGATGTGGCTGAGGCTGTGGATCAGTTTCGGGATTATATTATGGGGGAAACTTTGTGTACGTCGCTGGAACGGGGTGAGGATGTGGTGGGGGATGTTGTGGAATTTGAAAGGCATTCGGTGACGTTTTTGGTGGAGAAGGCTGGGTAGGTAACAATTATGTTTAGTGAGAAAGGTCGTGCATCTGGGGATGCACGACCCTTTTTTTGCCTGCGGCGCATTACTTTTTTCAACAGCCAAAAAAGTAATCAAAAAGGCTGCCGCTGCGCGGGGCTTTAAATTGTGTTCAGTGTTTATTTCAGGCTGAAACCACCCTCACCTGCCCGTGCCGTTCCCACCCTTCCGCATATTTCATATGCCCCTGCCGCACACACCCAAAGGCCACCACACCAACGGCACAACGGCCCCTTCCACCGTGGGTGGGATTGAAGTTTTGTTAAAATAATTCAGTTTAGATTTGATTCGGTTTTGACTTTTGGTCCGAAGGACTTTGTAATGATCGCGCTGGCATTTATTCCGGCGTGATGGTGGTGCGATTACCGAAGTGATTTTTGAGTTTTGAAGTTGATTTAATTGTGCTTAAAATGTGGTGAATGATGTTTTGGGGTAGTGTTAGTGAGATATGTCATAGATTGAGGTGTGTATGATTTCGGTTGCGTATAATGTTTTTAGTTTTGAGGGGTATGTACATCGACCAGAATGGGTGCGGGGGAAGGTGGGGGGGAAGCTTTCGGGGGATGGGGCGCGGGAGATTGGGCGGGCGTTGCAAGCTTATGCGCCAGATATTGTGACGACGAGTGAGTCGCGCAATGAAGGGGCGGTTGCGGCGTTGGCAGAGGCGATGGGGTTTGCGTATGTGTATTTTCCAAGCCCGGGTTTGTGGCCGGGGGGATTGGTGACGCGGTATAAAATATTAGAGAGTGAGAATTGTCCGTTGGGAGGCAGGCGACGGGCGGATCTTTTTACGCGGCATTGGGGGCGGGCTGTTTTGGAAGGTGATGATGGGAAGCCGTTCATTGTACACAGCGTGCATACTTATGCGCAGTGGGCCGATGTGCGGCATTGGGAGGTGAAGCAGATTTTGGATGTGGTGCGGCGTGATCTTGCGACGGGGCATTCGGTGATTGTGCAGGGAGACTTGAATCATACGCCTAATGGGCCAGAGTACGATTTGTGGTTGGATGCGGGGTTGGTGGATACGTTTTCTCAGATGCATGGTGATACGGATGATGGGAAGACTTTGTTGCGGCCGCAACCGAGGGCGCGGTTGGATTATGTGTTGGCTGGTGGGGCGATTGTGGATCAGTTGGTAGAGGCGCGGCCATTGTATGAAGATGATTTTCGGTTGTATGAAGATCGCCCTGATTTTGTGGCGTTGAGTGATCATTTGCCGCAGTTGGCAAGGTTTGATAGATGAGTTTGGATGGTGGTTTTTGGGATAAAAAAAGCGTGTTCAAAATGAACACGCTTTTTTATTTTTTGGTGTGATGGATTAGAATGCGACGTTGGTCATGAAATAGGCGGCTTTCAAGTCGTCGTTGAGGCGGCCAATGTCGGCGAGGGCTTGTTTGGCAATGACGTAAGAGGCACCGCCTACAAAGGTGACTTCTGTGCTGTATTTGTAGGTGAGGGTGAGGTCTATTTCTTCACCGAGGTGTTTGCCAGATGCGGTACCTTGTTTGGCTAAGAAAAAGGCGTGTGCGTCTAAACCCAGTTTGATGCCGTTGTTTAAGGGGGCAGAAAATTTGATGGCCATGTCTTGCAGGCCCAGCCCACCTGTGTGAACGGGAATGTTGAGAAAGAGATCGGCAAAGCCATAAAATTTGTGGTTGGTGGCAAAGAGGGTGTCGAAGACTTTGAGTTTGCTGTCTGTGGGATTGTCGTCGCCAGAGAGGTAATCATACCAAAGTGTGAGGGTTGATTTGCCAAGTGGGAATGCAATTCGTCCACCGAACATAAAAGCAGAGACGTCGGTGCCACCGCGTTCGCCTGTTTGATAGGAGCCCTCAAGACGAAGGGGCATTGCTTGCAATGTGCTGACCCATCTTACACCAAGTGTGTATTGGTTGGTGGATGTGGCAACACGGTTGTAGATGCCATATAGGTCGATGCCTGATTTGGTGGTGGCGTAGATGCTTGAAAGGTAGGCATTGTTGGTGATGCCTGTGGCGGTTGCATCGGATAAGCGAATGCCCAAGATGTCTATGCTTCCCCATTGGGGTTTAAGCATGACGCGAAGACCATCGAAGGAACGGCCTTGCTGGGTCCATTCGACGGCACCGATGAGGCGTTGGCCACCCAATGAAATGGCTTGGCGGCCTGCACGAATAGAGATGGGCGAATTGTTGATGGTGTTGAGGGTGACGTAACCTTGGTGGAGGTCAAAGTTGTTGGCGTTAAAATCACTGAGTGTGTTGGTTTCTTCACCCCAAAGACGCACATCTTGGAACTGGATAAAGGCGTCGACATTTTTGTCGAGGGTGGCGTTGATGTGCGCGCGTATGCGCATGGAGGTAAAGGTATCGTAACCACCGCCTACGGGATCGAGAAATTCGGCACGGGGTCGTATTTGACCGCCGATGGTGATTTCTTTGGCTGAAGCAATTCCTGTTGAAACAATCAGCATGACAATCATGCCCCACATCCGATTTTGCATCACATCCCCCTTGTTTGGTATTTATTTGTTGACGTAGCCAGTGGTTTTGGCTATTTATGATTAAGCTACCTTTTTATCAAAATTTAATACAAGGTTTGTTATGTTATTTTCTAAAGCGTGTGAGTATGGCATTCGTGCGATGTTGTTTTTGGCTTCTCAAGCAGATGACAAGCCTGTGCGTGTGCGCGAGATTGCCGAGACGTTAAAAATTCCCATTCCTTTTTTGTCTAAGATTGTACATTCTTTGTCACGCAATGAGTTGATTCATTCGCAAAAAGGACCAGGTGGTGGGGTAACACTGGCCAAAGCACCTTCGGAAATTACTTTGCTACAGGTGGTAGAAGTGATTGATGGTGTGAATTTGTTTCAGGCCTGCGCTTTGGGTATTCCGCATTGTTCAGATGATTTTCCTTGCCCGTTACATGGTCAGTGGCGCACATTGCGCACGGAAATTCAGAATATGTTGACCAATCGCACATTGGATCAGATTACGGATCAGTTGCATGCGCGAGGGTGGATTTTGGTTCGGGATTAAATTTAACCCATATGGTTTATGATGTTTGGGCAGCCGTTTGCGGTTGCCCTTCTTTTTTGGGTATGAGTGGGCTCCGCGATTGGCCCAATTCGATGGGCAATGCCACACGAATGAGCACGGTGAATACAAACAGGCCCATGGCCCAAATGCCAAAGGTGACACAAATTTCTACCCATGTGGGCATGTATTCGACGATTTCACCTAATGGTGACGGGATGAAACCGGGAATGACAAGCCCCAACCCCTTTTCCATCCAGATGGCGACAAATAAGAGCAAACACGCCGGAAAGAGCAGGTGTTGTTTGCGCCGTAAGGGATGTAGGGTAAGGATCAGGGTTGCGGTGACGTTGAGGAAGATGGCGGTCCAAATCCAGGGAACGAGTGCGTTGTGACCGTGGAGGCCAAAAAAGAGATATTGGGCACTGAGGCTGTGGTGTGTGGGAAAGTAAAATTCTTTGAAGAGTTCGGAGCCGAGCATGAGCAAGTTGATTTGGGCAGCGGCAGTGGCAATCATTGCGAGTTTGGAAAAGGTTTCATCTTGGATGTGATACTCGGTGTGGTTGCGTATAAAACCGAGGGTGAGGATCATGAATGCTGGGCCAGCGGCAAAGGCCGATGCAAGAAAGCGTGGTCCTAAGAGAGAGCTGTTCCAGAAGGGGCGTGCGGGTAAACCGGCCAATAAAAAGGCGGTGACCATGTGAATGGCGACGGCCCAGAACACAGAGAGATAGACAAAGGGCAAGTAGTGTTTTTTGTCGGGGGTGCGGCCACAATAATGTTTGTAGAGGATGTAGAGAGGTATGGATAGGTTGAGGGCGAGGTATCCGTTGAGTACGAGCACGTCCCAGGCTAAGAGGGATTTGGGAAAATTGAAATAACCGATCATGGGGATGAGGTGCCAGGCGCGATGGGGGCCACCGAGGTCTGCAATTACAAAGCTTAAACACATGATGAGTGCCGAGACGGCGACGCCTTCGCCAATGAGTACAGCTTTGGCAAAATCGACATCTTTGAGGACGTAGGAGGGCATGACGATCATGACGGCTGCTGCGGCTAGGCCAACGAGGAATGTGAAGTTGGAGATGTAGAGGCCCCAACTGACGTGGTCGTTCATGCCAGTGACGATGAGGCCGTCGCGCAGTTGGATGGAGTAGGCGTATGCGCCGATGAACATGATGGCTGTGAGGGTGCCCATCCAGAGGTGGTATTTTCGGCCACCGCTTGTGGCGGCCGTGAGGGCATCTTTTAGGAAATGTATGAGGTGCATGTAAAGCTCCGTTTGTTCACGGCCCAATGTCACCTTGCCTTCGGCGACCTCCTTTTGTAACGACACAAAAGGAGGCAAAAAGTCGCCCCTCAAGTGCTGGGGAGGCTGATTTTCCGCAAATTACTTTTGGAGATGCTCAAAGGCATTTAGCCTGTTGCCGCAGTGCTTTTAAATGACAAAGAGCTGGACGGAATGGCGCGGAAAATCATGATGGCTTTTGGTGATGGGTGTGTGAGTTAGTCCATGAAGTACCAGAATTTGGGGTCGGTGCCGAGTTCTTCTTTGAGGCGGAATACTTTTTTGTTTTCTAAGACGTATCGAATTTCGCTGTTGGGATCGAGAAGGTTGCCAAAGACGCGGGCGCCTGTGGGACAGGCTTCGGCGCAGGCGGGTAGGCGACCTTCTCTGGTGCGTTGGAGGCAGAAGGTGCATTTTTCCATGACGCCTTTTTTACGCAGTCGATTGCTTAAGTAATGTTGTACGGGGTTGATTTCGTTTTGGGGGACTTTGGGTTCGTTCCAGTTGAATCGGCGTGCCCAATAAGGGCAGGCGGCTTCGCAGTAGCGACAGCCAATGCACCAGTCGTAGTCGACTACGGTGATGCCGTCGGGTTCTTTCCAGGTGGCACCCACGGGGCAGACGTCTACGCAGGGTGGGTTTTCACATTGGAAACATTGGGTGCCCATGTAGAAGTGGCCTTCGGCGGGTACTTGATGGACGTATTCGGCAGTGCCGTCTTCAAGGTCAAATTTGCCTTTGGTCATTTCAAAGATGCGGATGTATTGCATGTTGGTGCTGCGGTCTTGGTTGTTTTCTTTGATGCAGGCATCGACACAGTTGCGATAGCCTTTGCATTTGGAGATGTTGAAGGCATATCCATATAACACGCCGGGGAGCGCATCTCCGGCTTTTATTTTGGCATTGACGCCATGTTGGAGTTGGGCGAGGCGTTCTAAGCGGTGGATGGTGTCGGCTTTGTCTTTTTCGCTCATGAGGCGAAAGTTGCCTTTGAAATATTCTTCCCATTCTAAGAGTTTTTGTTCTTTTTGCGCTTCGTCGGTAAGTGGGCTTGCGTGGGCTTGTACGGTGGCACCTGCAAGGCCGAGTCCTTTGAAGAGCATGCCCAAGGCACCGCGACGATCCATGGGTTTGTTGAGTGCGGTGTTGTCGGGTTCTATTTGGAGGAGGTCTTTGTTGTTTGATCCACACCCACAGGAAGACCCACATTCGGATGGGGTTGGGGGCGGTGCTTTGACGAAGCGTTTGAGGATGCGATTGATCATGGTGTGATGCCTTTATGTGTTCAGGACAATGCCTGACATTGAAGGTGCTGAATGATGACTTTAGTGTCCTTGGCCTGTTCTTGGAATGGTGGGCGACTTTAGTGGGATGCGTTGGTCAAATGCAGGTGCATGCGGGTTGTGACAATCGGTGCAGTTGTTGATGACGCGTTTGCCACGCCAGCCCGCTAAGCGTTTGCCGTGTGCACCGCCAGCCCAATCATTGGCTTGTTGAAAGTGGCATTGTCGGCAGAGTTCATAGGCATGATCGAATGTTGTGGTTTGGCCATTTTGCAGTTGGAGCTGTTCGAAGTTGTCATAATTGTGACACGATTGGCAGTCCAATCCCGTGGTTTGACCATGGGTGAGTTGGATGTTGAGGTGTGACCACCGTTGGGAGATACGCTCTCGTTGCGGTTTTTCTACAGGTTTGGTATGGCATGAGGCACAAGGATATTGGGTGATGTGTTCTGTGCGTTTGTTGACATAAAAGGGTGTTTGGTTTGGACCGGTGACATTTTGTGCAGGCAGGGCTGAGATGGTTTTGAGTGCCAACAATTCTGTTGGGTCACTTTCAAGAGATGCGGGTGGGGTGGGTATGATATCGGCGTTGGGGGTGCTGCAACCCATCCAGACCATGCAAAGTAGGCAGAAGATTGGAGACAAACGAATCGTAAATGGCAATGGATGCACTGCCATGTTGGTTTTGACATTTGGAGCGTGGGATGGGGTGTTTGCCATTTCACGTTTGCCGTTTGCCAGATGTGTCATTATTCACTGCTCCCTGTTGATGCACTGCGGACAAAGATTTGATCGGTGGTGCGGGGCACATGGCATTGACGGCAATTGACACGTTCGGGATGTGATGTGCGTACTTCTATGACGGCTGATGGCCCAGCATGACAAGCCAAGCAGTTTTCACGCAGTTGGAGCGTGTGTGGTATGGGTGGGGGGCTACCTGGTAATGCTGGGCGATGTACTGTGGGTGATGCAACACTTTTCCAAGTTGTGGCAACAAATGTTGATTTGGTTGTGGATGCGACATGGCATTGCATACAGTTGGCATATTGTGGGTGGGGCGTAACGGGAGCATAGGCGTTGAATTTGGGTGTGTATCCCCCTTTGGCGTGGCAGACGTTGCAATTCATGGTACGTGCAATTTCAGGATCTACTTCGTGAGGGATGACTGGGGGGGCACCATAATAGGCGCGGCGTTCGTAATACATTTTGAGCGCACGGGTGTTGACCCCTTGCTGGGGTTGCATGGTTGCGGACAGACTCGTGGGCAAGGTGTGCCCTTGTTCTGATCGGGCAGGTGCTTGATTTTGCACACGGTCTAAGACATTGGATGCTGAATGCGTGGGCGTGTGGGTATCTGTTCGCAATGATTCACCAACGACATATACCGCAACAGCCATGATGCCTACGGTAAGCAGGATTTTCCAGATGGCCATTTGTTTTGGAGGTTGTTCTGGCATGATGAGGTCCTAAGAAGATGACTGGTTGCAGGTCACAGGTCACAGGTCGAAAGGTTTTTGGGGTTTGACTTGAGACTTGTAGACCTGAGACAGTTTGAAAATTATGACGTGATCTTTTCGACGCGAACCGCACATTTTTTGTAGTCGGGTTGTTTGGATATGGGACAATAGGCATCTAATGTGAGCTCGTTGATGAGCAGGCTTTCGTCGAAGAAAGGCACAAACACTTGCCCGGGTGTGGGTGTGGCACGGCCATAGATGTTGGCGGTGATGTCAATTTTGCCACGACGTGATACGAGGCGCACTTTTTCACCGTCTCGGATACCCAAGCGACGGGCATCTTCGGGGTTGATTTCGACATAAGATGCGGGTACGGCTTGGTGTAAGATGGGTACGCGTCGTGTCATGGAACCGGTGTGCCAATGTTCGAGTACGCGCCCTGTGTTGAGCCAGAAAGGATAAGATTCATCGGGTGATTCGGCGGCGGGTTCGTAGGGGCGCAACCAAAGCCACGCGCGATGATCGGGTTTGCCATAAAAGTCGAAGCCCAATTTTGAGTCGGCTGCGGGGTCGTATTTGGCATTGTAACGCCATTGGGTTTCTTTGCCGTTGACATAGGGCCACTGAATGCCAGGGCGCTTTTTGAGTTCGTCATAGGGAGCCATGGCATGTTTGGGGTTGTTGTGGAACTGGCGGTATTCTTCCCATAAGTCGCGAATGTGTGTTTCGTATTTCCACGGGAATTGTTTTTCATAACCTAAGCGTTTGGCTACTTCGATGATTTGCCAAGTGTCGCTCATGCAATCGCCTGGTGGGTTAACGAGTTGGTCAAAGTGTTGGGTGCGGCGTTCGGAATTGCCATACATGCCTTCGCGCTCGATCCACATGGCAGAAGGTAATATGACATCTGCGATGTCTGTGGTGGGTGTTGGGTAGACATCGGACACAACAATGAAACGATCTTCTTTTAGTGCGCCATCGCGGTAGCGGCTGAGCTTGGGCATGGTGACCATGGGGTTGGTAACTTGGATCCACATAAATCGAATATCGCCACGATCTAATGCGCGGAACATGGCCACGGTGTGATTGGTCGGCTTGGAAGGAATGTTTTCAACGGGCACGTTCCAAATTTTGGCGGCCATTTCTCTGTCTTTGGCATTTGTGACCACGCCGTGGGGGAGCTTGTGTGTGAGTGTGCCTACTTCGCGAACGGTTCCACAGGCACTGGGTTGTCCGGTGAGTGAGAAGGGGCTGTTACCGGGTTCTGAAATTTTGCCTGTGAGCAAGTGGATGTTGTAGACGAGGTTGTTGATCCAGGTGCCACGGGTGTGTTGGTTCATGCCCATACACCAAAAGGAAACCACTTTGCGTTTGGGGTCGCCATAGAGGGAGGCGAGATAACGAATGTCGTCGGCAGATACACCAGATAGTTTTTCAACTTTTGCTGGTGTATAGTCTTCGAGGAATTTTTTATACGTTTCGAGGCTGCTGTTTTTGGCTTCGTCGTTGAATTGGAATTTTTCTTCGAGGCCATAACCGATGTTGGTTTTGCCTTCTTTGAAGGCGACATGTTTTTTGACAAAATCCCAATTGACCCAATTGTTGCGAATGAGTTCATAACAAATGGCATTGGCAACGGCGAGGTCGGTTTGTGGGTTGAAGAGGATGGATTTGTCGGCGGCTTGGCTGGTGCGTGTGGTGCGTGTGGCAAAGTCGATGATGAGTGTGTTGGGGTTTTTTAATCGGCGGTCGAGCATGCGCGAAAAAAGTACGGGATGCATTTCGGCCATGTTGTTGCCCCATGTTATGAAGACATCGGCATGGTCTATGTCTTCATAACAGCCCATGGGTTCATCGAGTCCAAAGCTGGTTAAAAAACCGGTAACGGCACTGGCCATACAAAGGCGGGCATTGGCTTCGACATTGTTGGTGCCAATGCACCCTTTGTACAATTTGGAGGCCACATATCCATCGGGAATGGTCCATTGACCTGAGCCGTAAATGGAAACGGCATCTTTGCCGTGGGTGTCGACGGTTTCTTTGAGTTTGTTGGCAACCAGGTCTAAGGCTTCTTGCATGGGGACTTCGACAAGGGTGCCATTTTTGCGTACCATGGCTTTTTTGAGGCGGTCTTTGCCATAAAGTGCTTGTACGGAGTGATACCCTTTGACACAGCACAAACCTTTGTTAACGGGTGAGTCTGGGTCCCCTTTGACGGCTACGGCACGCCCTTCTGCCAAGCCCACCAAGAGCCCACAGCCCACACCACAAAATCGGCAGGGGGTTTTGCGCCATTGAATGTCGCTGTTGGCGGCTTCTAATGCTTCCCAACTGCCAAATGAAACACCTGGTATGAGTGCTGCTGCTGCCGTGGCGGCAGAGCCAATGGCGAGTTTGCGAATAAAATCTCTGCGTGAAACAGCATTCATGGAACGGCTCCTTGGGAATTTAAAGTCTGGAGGTTATAGGTCACAAGTCACAAGTCACAGGTTATGACGCATGTTGGACTTCGCCAAAGGTGAGGACGAGGCATTGAATGTCTTGTATGTCTTTGAGCGTGTCTTGCAGTGTGGATTCTTCTTCTTTGGTGTCTGTTTCGGTGACGAGTACCATGACGTCGTCGCGGTTTTCGGCGGGCAACACATTGCACCCAGATAAGCCAGTTAAGGTTTGGGTGAGGGTGGGGTATGTGCCGGGTTTGGGAAAGACGAGATAACTGCAAATGGCCATGGTTAAATTCCTTTGTGTCAAGATTTGATCATGATTAAAAGCATTTTAAAATCTGCGATGGCTTGAAGGGCATGAGGTTCGTTGGCTGGCATGACGATGGCATCTCCAGTGTTGAGGATATAGGGTGTGCCTGATATTTTGATTTCAACGGTGCCTTCTATCACGTGAACCATTGCATCAAATGGTGCGGTGTGTTCGCTGAGTCCTTCGTTTTTAGAAAATGCAAAGAGGGTAACCGTGCCTGTTTCTTTTCCCAATAAGGTTTGACTGACGATGGACTCTTTTTGGTAGTCGATGGCGGTGCTGAGGTGTAAACTGTTTTTGTATATGCGTTCGTCAATTTTAGACACGGTGTGCTCTTTTTTTAGATGATGGTTTCAAGATTGTGCGCGTTTGGGTATGTAGGCGCAATAAGGATCGGCCTCGAGCAAGTCTCCGGTGATGGCAAAGGCACGTGCCCGACTGCCGCCACAGATGTTTTTGAATTCACAAAGACCACATTTCCCTTTGAGGTTATTGGAGTCTCTTAAAGAGGTAAAGAGATCTGAGTGGCGATAGACTTCAACCAAGCTGTCTTTGCGTATATTACCCGCCGAGATGGGCAGAAAACCGCTTGGGAATATGTGACCCAAGTGAGAGATAAAGACAAAACCATTGCCATCGTTTACGCCTTTGGCGGCACGACCGATTTCGTCTTGGCCGATGTGAAAACCGATGGTGCCATTGCGTTTGACCTCGTTGAGCACCCCATCGGCTTTGGCGCGTTGTAAGGTGACGCGGCGATAGTGAGGGGCGGCTGTGGTTTTGATATCGAAAGGGGCTGTGTGTGAGATTTCGTAAAGGCGATTGAGGATCCATTCGTATTCGTTGGCGGTGAGCTCGTCTTTTTCTTGGCCTCTGCCTGTGGGCACAAGAAAAAAGACGCTCCACATGGCAATTTTGAGGTCGATCATTTTTTGGACCAAATCGGGAAAGTCGTCGAAGTTGTAGCGGGTCATTGTGGTGTTGATTTGTACGGGCAGATCGACGTCGTGTGCGGCTTGAATGGCTTGTATGGTCCATTGGTATGAACCTGGTACTTGGCGGAATGTGTCGTGTAATGTGGCATGAGAGCCATCGAGGCTGACTGCCAAACGAGAAAGACCTGCATTTTTGAGGTTTTTAACGACGGTGGGTGTCATGAGTGGGGTGCCGCTGGGTGTCATGGCCACGCGGAGGCCTTTGTTGCTGGCATAACGGATGATGTCGTAGATATCGGGGCGTTTGATGGGGTCGCCACCCGTGAGGACCAAGAGTGGGGAGCCAAATTCGCAGATTTGGTCGATGAGTTTGAAACCATCGGAGGTGGTCAATTCGAGTGGGTTTCGAAGGGGTTGGGCCGAGGCGCGACAATGTAAGCAGGCCAAATCGCAGGCTTGGGTGACTTCCCATATGACAATAAATGGGGATTGGTCGAAGTCTATTTTTAAGAAGTCGGGTTTTTTCTTGGTGTCTGTCATGGCAAGGACTCGGTTCATATGACTTGTAGGGCTATGATGAGATGGGCTGAAAACCATAGGGTATAGGCCGACTCGATAAGCCCCACACGTTTGAGGTTGGGCAGTGTGTTAGATAAGCACATCCAACCGATGATGGCGCGTATTATGATGGGTGCAAAACCGATGAGGAGGTATTTGCCCAGTGCTGGCAGGGTGATGTAAAATGTGGCGATGTTGGCCAATAAGATCAGGTGGTAGATGATGAGGCCACAGCCGAGGATGAGGCGATCTTTGAAGGAGATGCCAGATTTTTTTTGAACAGCTAAGATGCGCATTTTGACGTATAAGACACTGCTGCCAAAAAAGAGCACATAAAGGCCCCATAGGCCAATGGCTGTTTGGGAAAGGTGCCCGGTTGCGACAATGATGGCGGAGGGTGCAGTGAGGGTGAGGCCTGCAATGGCAAGCATTTCACCAGAGAAGGTGCGGTCGATGCGTTTGCGTGCAAAACGGCTGCGGATGAAGAGCCAAAAAAGAGCAATGGTTGTGGGGGTGCCAATATAGATGAGGTCGTAAAGTGCATAAAAACGGAGTAAAATTGCAGCACCTATGGCAAATGTGAGACCATAGAGTGTGAGCCATAAACCCGCTCCTTTGGGGGCGCGGGCGCGAATAAAGAGGACGGTTGTGTGCTGCCCCAGAAAGGCACCCGTGACGGTGAGTATGAGCAATAGGGCGGTTTCTATGGAGGCATGAAGTCCGATGAGTATGGTGATGAGGGGGATGTAGAGCATGAACCATGCACCGTGTTCTTGAGGGATGGGTGGGCGTGTGATTTGGGGAATGGCCAATGATGTGTATGTTGTTTGCATGTAAAAACTCATTTATGAATAAAAGACCTTTTTGTCATTTTTTATAAAATACCTTTTTTATATGGGATATGTCAATGAAAAAGTTATACTTTTTATGTGTGGTGAGACTTTGACGTGTTTGTGGGGGGGGATGTTGATACGTATAGAAAATATGTAGTCAGGGATTGACATTATTTGGGTGAAAGGGTAATGTATGGGTGGTTTTTTTAGGCACTTAAGATCAGTGGTTCAATAATGTTCGTATTGGGGAAGAAGAAAGATGGAAGAAGGGGGATGAGAAATGGTGCTTGTTTCCTCTTTTATTTTCCCTCTTCCTCATGAATTACGTTATTTAATCATCTGTCTTTAAGACTTAATAGGAGTGTTGTTTATGAAGCGTTTGATTTTGGTGGTGTGTTTGGGTGTGGTGGCTTGTCAGGAGGCACCAAAAGAAGAAGTTGTGGCAAAGGTGGAAATTTCTGAGGCGGATGTGCAACAGGGGCAGGCATTGTATAAGCGGTATGGGTGTGCGGTATGTCATGGACGTACTGGCAATGGGAATGGGCAAATTGCACGGACTTTGAACCCGAGACCACGGGATTTTCATAAGGTGGATGAGTATAAATATGGCCGTTCGGTGGAAGCGATTACACGTACGATCGCAAAGGGCACGATTAATGAACGGGGAATGGGGATGCCGGGATATCCGCAGATTTCAGAAGCAGATCGGCGTTCGATAGCGGCGTTTATTGTGTCGATGCAAGAAGAAAAGTGATGGATATCTATATTCTGGATGGGATGAGGTTGCTCATATTGATGGGCATGTTTTTTATTTTTAGATGGGTTTGCCTGCGGCGCCTTACTTTTTTTCAACAGCTAAAAAAAGTAAGCAAAAAAAGCCGTCCCTCAGGTG
>JAYODI010000155.1:0-6191 GCA_038279365.1 Candidatus Latescibacterota bacterium
ATGATCATTACAAAAGTAGAGGCGCTTCATTTGCGTTTGCCTGAGGTTAAAGAGGTTGCTGATGGTACGCAAGATTGTTTGATTGTGCGCGTTGAAACCGATAGTGGTCTAACGGGTTTGGGTGAAGTGGTGTCGTGTTCTTATGTGGCGCGTGCGGTGATTGAAGCGCCGCGTTCGGCGCCTTTTCGTCACGGGTTGGCGCAGATTGTTACGGGAATGGATGCGACGGATATTGACGGGATTCGTGAGGCCATGATCCACGGCACCGCGTGGTATGGCCCCGGTGGTGTGGCGCGTCAGGCGATGAGTGGTATTGATATGGCGCTGTGGGATATTCGTGGCAAAGCGGAGGGCAAACCTGTTCGCAAGTTGTTGCGTGAAAATGCGGTGGACTCGGTACCAGCTTATGCGAGTGTGTTGTGGCCTGATCGACCGGAGTTGGTGGGTGACTCGGCGCGTGCGTTTTTAGAGCAAGGTTATCGCGCTGTGAAATACGGGTGGGCACCGATGGGGCCAGATGCGGATGTGGATGAGGCGTTGGTTGCTTCGGCGCGAGATGCTTTGGGTGAGAATGTGGATTTGATGGTGGACGCGGGGCGTGCGTGGAATGCTGAGACGGCCCTTGCGCGTGTGGAACGATTTGCGCCTTACAATGTGTTTTGGTTAGAGGAGCCACTCCACCCGTTTGATGTGGCTGGTTATCGTGAATTGTCTGAACATTCGTCCATTCCCATTGCGGGCGGTGAAGCGATGACGTTGGTAGAGGAATATGCCGATTTGTTGCGCAATGGCAAGATTCATTTTGTGCAGCCTGACCTTGGGCGTGTGGGGGGGATTTCGGGTGGGTTGGCCATTGAGATATTGGCCAAGGAGACAGGCGCACGCGCGGTGCCACACGCATTTGGAACGGGATTGTTGCTGTCGGCCTCGGCAAATTGGGCCGCCGCGAGTGATCGGCCACTGACGGAGTACACACGCGCACCCTCACCACTGGCGCAAAACTTGGCGAATCACGAAATGGTGTTTCGAGATGGCGAGTTGCATTTGAGCGATTCACCAGGTTTGGGTGTGTCGTTGAATGACGATGTGGTGAATCAGTATCGAATAGCTTAGAATGAGATCCATTTAACCCTCCTATGAAGATTTTTCTGAGAGAAATATGTCATAGACACCCGATTGCACTTGTTTTTTGAACCCAACCTTTAAACCTGTAATGATTACTGAAAACATTTTTATTCAAAAAAGTAAACATAATAAAAATAGAAATTAATGTGATTTTTAGATTGAAAATTTATTTAATGAGATTGTGAGTTGGTCTGAAAGGTTTGTGACAATGGCAAATATAAAATTGATCACGCGAGGTGATGACGCGGGTAGCAGCGTGACTGCCAATCGTGCCATTCGAGAAGCGTGTGTCGAAGGCATTTTGCGGAATGTGTCGGTGATGGTGGCATGTGATCACTTGGCTGATGCGGCAGATCGATTGGTTGGTTTGGAGGGTGTTTGTTTTGGTTTGCACGCGACGTTTAATGCCGAGTGGTCGCAGGTGCGTTGGGGTGCGTTGCGAGAGGATGTGCCGTCTTTGGTTCATGCCGACGGTACGTTTTTTCAAAGTGTGAACGAATTGCGCGATCATCAACCGCGTTTGGATGAGGCGATGGCCGAATTGCAAGCGCAGTTAGACAAGGGACGTGAGGTGGGGTTTACATTTACTTATGCCGATCAACATATGGGATTTGGTCGGGCGATTGACGGGTTTGATGAGGCGTTTGATGTGTGGTGTTCAAAGGAGGGTTTGTTAAATTATCGACATTATCACCGACGCTTGCCTGCTGTGGCGAATGTGGAAGGCGATCCTGTGGCGCGTGTGATTGCCCAACTTGAAGCCGTTGGCGAAGGCCAGTGGGCTATTGTTGGCCACCCAGCTTATGATACGGAGGAAATGCGACAAACAGGAAATGCGAATATTTTGGGTGAGGATATTGCAAAAGATCGCGATTGGCAACGGCGGTGGTTTACTGATGCGCGCATTTTAGATTATTGCAAGCAGAATGAGGTGCAACCCATTCGTTATGACGAGGCTGATCGGTTGGGTTGATTCGATAAGCTGTGGGAGGTGAGTTGTCACCTGAATAAGAGTATAGAATGACCGCCCCAAATAGATCACCCGAACATTCATGATTTTCCGCGCTGATTCCGTTCAGCTATATACTTAAAAAACGCGCTGGCCTTGGTAGGCTATTTTATTTTTTGCACCCACAAAAGGTATTTGCGGAAAATCAGCCCCCCCGGCACTTGAGGGGCGACTTTTTACCCCACTTTTTAGTCGTTTAAAAAGTGGGCCGCCGGAGGCAACAAAAGTGAAATATAAAGTAATGGTAAGCAATTGAATACATTGAACCATTCCCCTCAATTCTTATTTATCAAGCTGTCGAAATGCCAAAAGCAAACTGGCCACATGAAGGGCATGTCCAAATTGCCCACTGTCGATGAGCGCAAACACCTCATCGCGAGAAACAAACTCAAATTCAATGTCTTCGGTATCTTCTTGTTCAGGTGCTTGAACAATACGCGCATTGTGCGCAATAAACGTATGGGCACTGTTGGTGTTTCGTGCAGGGTTGGTGTAAAGCGGCGTTACGGCCTCAAATCGATCTGCCACACAACCCGTTTCTTCAAGCAGTTCCCGTTTGGCCGCATCAAGAGGTGCTTCACCAGCGTCGATAATGCCACCAGGTATTTCGGTGCTGATGATTTGTGGCCCGTGACGATATTGCCGTACGATAAGAATGTTCCCTTCGGCACTGATGGGCACAATTTGTACAAAGTCTTGGATTTCTCGTACATAATAAGTATCGAGCACAACGCCATTGGGCAGTTCACAACAATCGGCGCGTAAGGTCATCCAACGGTCTTGAATGAGATATTTTGATGTGCGGATTTTCCAGGGTTTGATCATTGTGATTACCCGTACATCCGACCAATGATGTCAGGATGCTTGCGTGCTTCGCGCATGAGCTTTTTACCCCAAGTTGTAGGGTGTTTGCCCGTCACACAACCCAAACACAATGTGTCGCTGTCGCACCCGATGCTTGGGCCTAAATCACTCACGTCGAGATATCTCAGGCTATCAACTTCTAATTCGGCAGCCATTTTTGCAAGGGTTTTGGCGTCGAGTTTGCCATTGTATCGGGCGGGTACATGCTCGGGTGCAAAAAGCTCGCTGAGGGTAGACATGTCGATGCCATAAAAACAGGGCGCAACAATGGGTGGGCAAGCCACACGCACGTGCACTTCGGCGGCGTTGCCCAATTCGCGCAGTTGTCGGGCAAGGGTGCGCAAGGTGAGGGAGCGCACAATGGAGTCTTCAACTAAAAAGACGCGTTTGCCAGAGAGCACCGAAGCCAATGGCGTGTATTTGCTTTTGGCACTTTGTGCCCGCATGGTTTTGGGCTGAATGAAGGTGCGCCCCACATAGCGGTTGCGAATGACGCCTTCCATACACGGAATTTTGAGGTGAAACGCAAACGCATCGGCGGCGGCTTTGGCTGTGTCGGGCACAGGAACGACCACACTGTTGCCATCGACGATTTGATCTTCTTTTTCGGCCAAGAGCCGACCCGTTTCGGCACGTGTTTTGTAAACGCTGTGGCCATCAATTTCGCTGGCCACATTGGAAAAGTAGACCCATTCAAAAAAGCATCGTTTCTTTTGGGGCGCTTCGGCATATCGTTTTTTGCTGAGGCGCCCTTTTTCTATGAGGATCATTTCACCGGGTTCAAGGTGGTGAATGTCAGTGATGCCCAAGTTGACCAAGGCGGTGGATTCGTTGGCGGCGGCAAAGAGACGTCCTTTTCGGCCCCAACACATGGGGCGCAAGCCCAATGGATCGCGCGAGACGACCATGCGCCCCATGGCGTCTAAAAAGGCAATGTTGTAGGCCCCATCAAAATCGCGCGAGAGGGCCCCCATCACTTTGACCAAATCGGGTTGGCGTTCTCCTCGAAGTTGGTAGGCCAAGGTGTGCATTATGATTTCGGTGTCAATATTGAGCGTAAAGTGATACCCGCGTTTGGAAAGCAAGCGTTCGCGCAGGGCCGTGTAGTTGGCCAAGTTGCCATTAAAGGCCATGGCAAACCATTTCCAGAGTCGCCCGTGTTGGCGTTCGAAGGGTTGTGCATAACGCACATCGTCTTGGCCACTGGTGGCATAGCGTGTGTGCCCAATGGCGGCAATGCCATCGTGATCGGTTAGAATAGATTGATGCTTGCCATGGTGTGACATGCGAAAAGCTTCGGTGACACCGCCCAAATCTTTGGTGGTGCTGATGATTTGTTCTTTGTTGGGGTTATAAGCGCTGTATCCTGAGGCAAGTTGTCCTCTGTTTTGAAGATCGAGTAACATGGCCGGCATGAGTGCCGCAACATTTTCAAAGTCATTGTCGTCTGCTTCAGCTTCATTTTTTGAAGGTTTGAGCCAGTAGACAGCGGCCACACCACATTCGTGTTTGAGATCTTCACTCATATATATGCTCCAAGCGGTCAGATAAGGTAAGTTTTAAATCCGTGTGTTTTTGAATCGTCGAAATTTTGCTTTTTGTAAAAGTTGATTTGTGTATCCCGTTTACCGGTTAAAAGTTGGAGTTTGTAACAGTTGGCCTCTTTTGCTTTTTGGATGGCGTATTGAATCAATTGTGATCCAATACCTTGACCCCGCTGATTTTGGGCCACAACCACGTGTTCGAGTTGGGCAAATGGACGCCCACCATACATGAGGGTGGGTAAAATGACGAGGGTGCAAGTGCCCACAATTTTTTGATCTGATTCGGCAACAAAAATGGTTTGCCCTGTTTGTTGCATGTGCAAAAAGTGTTTTTGGGCTGTTTGCACATCGGGCATTTGCGCCGCCGGACTGTTTGGCTGAGATGTAATTTGTGGCAGCAAAAACAAGAGTGCATCCAAATCCGACTCTGTGGCTGGGCGAATGTGAATCATATTATCCTGTGGCAATGAGCACCAAACCGATAAAGAGGATGCCCACACCAAATATACGTGGTTTGTGGGCGGGTTCTTTGAGCAACACAATGCCCATAATGGCACCTAAGGGAATGCTGAGTTGGCGAAAACCCACCACATAACTGACATCATTGACAAAGGCCAAGCTGATGAGCACCAAAACATAGGTGAAGGCGATCATAAAACCCGTTAATGCCACACGTGGCCAAGTGGTTTTGAGCAGGTGGCGCAAGTCAGACCGAACAAGTTGATAGGGCAGACCAACAATGGCCATCCAGAAGGTGGTAAATATACCTTCAAAAAATGCATAAAAAATGGTGATTTGCCAAATGGCCAAGTTGGTGTTGGGTATTTGACGCAGTTGGCGCAATGCCAGGTCGTCAATGAATGAGTATCCCACGGTTCCCAAGGCGGCCAACAAAGCAAAAAAAGACGACAAATTGCGGTAGTTGTCAACCCGAAAATCTTGAAAACGATGCATGGGCAAAATCAGGCAACCGATAAAAATGAAGCCACACCCCCAAATGCTTTGGGTACTGATGTGTTCTTCCCGACCAGCAGCAAGAGAGATCATTACAATTATGAGGGCGGGTAACCCACGTACGGCAGGGTAAATGATCGACAAATCACCGTGGCGATAGCCGTTGGAGAGGCCCGTAAAATAAATGGTTTGGCACAAACCTGTGGCTATGAGCAGATACCAGACTGTGATGGGAACTTGGGAAAAGAGGCTGGATGCTGTGCTTGCAATGATGCCCAAACAAAGTGTGCCTACAAAGTTTGCCAATAGAAAAAATGCTGCATTGGGCTTATGACTTTTGCCTAAGAGGTTCCAACTGGCATGGGCGATGGCCGAGATGATGATGAGGATGATGGCGATGGTGGACATGGGTTTGGTCAATTAAAAATTGAAACGGTAAATGGCAAACGGTAAATGGTAAATGGCAAACGGCAAATGGCAAACGGCAAACGGCAAATGGCAAACGGCAAACGGCAAACGGCAAACGGCAAACGGCAAACGGATCAACCGTGTGATTTGATTGCGTGATATATTGGGCCTTTTGTTTTTTGGCTTCAACGGTTTTACATTTGGCGTTTCACGTTTGGCGTTTCACTGATTCTCACGTTTGGCGTTTCACTGATTCTCACGTTTGGCGTTTCACTGATTCTCACGTT
>JAYODI010000058.1:0-38167 GCA_038279365.1 Candidatus Latescibacterota bacterium
CGCATTGCTGGTTCTCTATTTTTAAATTGCTAAGTAAATTTCCCTAATGTTTTATATATCGGAAAAATAGTATTGAAAGTCTAATTAAATTTTGGGGTATGAAGTAACAATTGGGCAGATACTGCGTGTTTCATACTTGTAGGGTGTTAAATGAAGATTGGTAACGCATTTGAAACAGATCAAATGGGCTATAATGTTTACGAAAATAAATTTTTATAAAAAATTGTGTTGATTATTGAACGCAACAGAATTGTGATACAGTGTGAATAAAAACGACAATGTTATATATTTATAATTCATGGGGTTTTAAATATAAAATTATATTTTATAGTGCGTTAAGGAAAATTGCTTGCGGCGTGATGGGTTTGGCACACGGGTTGCCTATGTTTAGGGTGTCCAGTGTTTGTGTGTCATTTGTTTGGGGAGGTGTTTTATGAAAATGAAAATTTGGTGTTTATTGCCGTTGTTTTTGATTGGGTGTGATGTGGTCGAACCGTCTTTGTTAACAGGGTCTGTTGCAGAAATATCACCAGGTTCCTTTATTAATGCAACCGTCTCCATTTTGTACGAAGAAGGTTATACTGTTGATTCGGTTGATCGCGAAGCGGGTTTGGTCACATCGCATTGGCGAGATGAATCGAGTTATGCCAGTCAGAATTTTTTGGATAGGTCTCGTCGCACGCGCATTTCAGTTGTGTTTGATTTTTATACACAAAGTGTGAAGGTACAAATGACGAAACAAAAAAAAGAAGGGGATGATCCGTGGCGAAACGATGGTTTATCGGATAACGACCGAAATCGGATGCAGGTTATTTTATCTCGAATTCAGGAACGCGCGCAATATATCGCCTCTGATGAGGCCGTTGTCGCAGTGGAATGATTTGAGTAAACTTTGCAAAATAAAAATGAGGGCACAGTGAAACAAGATTTGGGACCAGAGCATCTTATCGGCAATGGGACGGGGCTTTTATGAAACGATTTTTGAGGGAGGTTTATGTGAAGGGGCTTGTTTTGTGGTTGGGATTGATGTTGCCTTTGCAAGCATTTGCACAACAGGCAACGTTGAGTGGGTTTGTGACAGACCGAAGCAATGGCGAAACACTGCCTTATACGTCTGTGGTGCTCAAAGGCAGTGATCGCCCGATTGGTGCATTGAGCAATGTAGACGGTTATTTTGCCATTCAAGGTGTGCCTGCAGAGACCCAATTGGTGGTGGTGATTTCTTATATTGGATACATTGGTTTTCAAGACACGCTCACTTTTAAAGCGGGTGAAACGCGGCGCTTGGATGTGCAACTGACTCCAGAACCGATTATGACCCAAGAGATTGTGGTGGAAGCCGAGCGTGATGAAGAAGAGCGTTTGATTCAGCCGGGGTTTATTGAAATTGAAACCGCTCAAATTCGTGAAATGCCCGCCATTGGCGAGGCCGATATTTTGCGCAGTTTGCAATT
This sequence comes from Candidatus Latescibacterota bacterium, assembly GCA_038279365.1. Classification (GTDB taxonomy): domain Bacteria; phylum Latescibacterota; class UBA2968; order UBA2968; family UBA2968; genus JABIFK01. The sequence continues at coordinate 1,455 of JAYODI010000058.1, forward strand.
GTTGCCTGGTATTCAAGCGGCTTCCGACATCAGTTCGGGGCTGTATATACGCGGTGGTGGGCCCGATCAAACATTGATTTTACTCGATCAAATGCCGCTTTACAATCCGTCTCATGCATTTGGTTTTTTCTCCACATTTAACCCTGATGCCATTAAAGATGTGAGCTTGCACAAAGGGGCTTACCCTGCGCAATATGGTGGGCGTTTGGGAGCGGTGTTGGATGTGCGCAATAAAGATGGTAATCGCAAGGGTTTTGAAGGCTCGGGCGGTGTGAGTTTGATTGCCTCGCGCTTGACCTTAGAAGGGCCTACCCGCAAAGGGTCTTGGATTGTGTCTGGACGGCGCACATATATTGATCCACTGTTGTCTTTGGTGAGAAATGACAGCACCGATGTGCCCTCATACTATTTTTACGACTTAAATGCCAAGATCAATCAAGATATTTCGGAGAACAACAAACTGCAAGCCAGTGGTTATTTTGGGCGAGACGATCTGACTTTTGATGTGGATACAGACACGTTTTTTAAAATTCGTTGGGGCAATACGGCATTTACGGGCAAATGGACCCATGTTTTTTCACCCACCTTATTTGGCAATTTTATGGTGGCAGGAAGCAAATATACAAGCACATCGACGTTGAACATTTTTGACACGCCTATTTTATTTAAAAACAGCATTCAAGACTATACGTTTAAGGGGGACTTGGATTGGTTTGCCACACAAGATCACGCTTTGAGCAGTGGGGTTTTGTTTACGCGCTACGATTTTGAATTTTTGCAAGAGTTTAACAATGAAGAACAACTTGCTTTGCGAGAAAAACCCAATTTGCTTTCGGCCTATATCCAAGATCATTGGCAACCGGGCACGCGTTGGGATATTCGATTGGGGACGCGGGGTAATTATTTTAGCGAGGGCAAACGGTGGCAAATTGAGCCACGTTTTTCGGCCAGTTATCAGGCCAAAGATGAATGGCGTGTGAAAACGGCGGGCGGGTTTTATCACCAATATTTACAGTTGGTAACGACTGAGGCTTTTGCTGGCAGTGATTTTTGGGTGCCATTAGACGACACGGTTGAGCCAGGGCGTTCGTGGCAAGGGGTGGTGGGTGTTGAGTGGGAACCGTCGTTGCGCTATCAGCTTTCAGTGGAAGGGTATTACACCGATTTGGCCAACTTGGTGGTGCTTGATACCCGTGTGGCCGCAGACAGTGAAGCTGAAACGTCTGAAGAGGTTTTTGTGAGTGGTGGTACAGGATATGCCACTGGGGTTGAGTTTTTTTTACAGCGACGGACTGGGAAGTTGACGGGGTGGATTGGTTACACACTTGGGTGGACGCGTCGCCAATTTGCAGAGATAAATGGGGGGCGTGAGTTTGCCCCCAAATATGATCGGCGTCACGATGTGTCTTTTGTGGCAAATTATCGGATGGGCAAGTGGTCGTTTGGTGCCAATTACGTATATGGCACCGGCCAAGCATTTACCCCTGCTTCGGCACGTTATACCCTTCGCTCGCCGGCCATTCCAGATTTGCAGATTGAGGATTTGGTTTTGCCAGCAGATAAAAACAGCGCCCGGTTGCTGCCGTATCACCGTTTGGATTTAAGCATGAAGCGCAAATTTGGCCTCTTTGGTACAGATTCGGAAGCATTTTTACAGGTGTTTAATGCCTACAATCGCCGCAATGAATGGTTTGTCCAGTATGATGTGGATGACCCCGAAACAGACCCCAAAGTGGTGAAGATGTTGCCTATTGTGCCAACAATTGGTGTGAACTTTGCCTTTTAAGGATTGGTTATTTTTCATTAAAGTGAAAATGATGGGATTGTTGTCCCGTTTAAAAGGATCGTAAAATGAAGAAAATGTTTTTGTTGTTGGGCGTGGTGATGTGGATGGGGTGTGCGGCTGAAAGAGATCGAGAGAGTTTGTTTTCGCCACAAGAAGTGGGTGTGTTGGTTGTTGATGCGCTTATGATTGTGGACAAACCTTTGCCCAATTTGTTTGTGCGTGAGACGGTTGCACCCAATGGCATTTACTCGCGCGAGTTGGCTGGGGTAACGGATGCGGAAGTTGTTATTTTGCACAATGGTGCTGAATATATCTATCAACACAGCCCCGATTCTTTGGGGTATTATTTGCCGCCTGAAAATGCGCCTTTGGTGTTGCCCGAAGAAACGTATGTGTTGGGGGTCAAATCGCAAGGACGTGTGGTTTCGGCATCTACGCGCACCCCTGCACGCATTCAAATTCGTGATGCGGTTTTGTTAAATGATAAGACACTTGAAGTGATGCGACAGTTTAAAACCTATCGAGATGGTCAAGATGTGGTTTTTACCGACCCTGTTAATCAGGTGCCTTATCAATTGGGTCTGTTAGAAGCGCGGTTTAATCCTTTGGCTGTTGATGGATATCATGTGGCCATCGAAAGCTTGGACTTGGATTCGGAACGGGTTTTGGAGTCTGATTTGTTAGAGGAAGATGATTATGCAGATTTGGAGCGTTTTGGCAGTTCGCCGGCCTTTGAAGCCAAAGATGGCAACCTGCGTTTGCCGTGGTTTGCCGTGGCCTTTGCTGGGCGGCACGTGATTCGGATTTATGCCATTGATAAAAACTGGTTTGACTTGGTTCGGTCTGTGCCCCAATTTTTAGGTGATGATGGTTCTTTGCAACCTGGGGGATTGGCCGGTGATAATTTTGAACGACCTCTGTTTCATATGGATGGTGGCATTGGCATTTTTGGTTCGGCGTCGGTCGATTCTTTGGGTTTTTTTGTGTTGCCAAAAACAGTTGAATAATTTTTTGAATGAGCTGTTGCAAAGGTGTCGTTTTTTATAATCGACACCTTTTTTCTTGTACGCTGTCTTCGGCAGAATAAAAAAAGGATAAGATCAATCAGGTAAGGAGTTTGGGTACCCTCAAATGTTATGCTTGACAGAGGTGTTCTTATGGTGTTATGCTTTCCCAAACCAAATGTTTTGTGTGAGGAATGAAATGACCGCTCAAGCGCAAAAAAGACAGTTTGAAGAAGAGGGTTTTCTTATTGTTGAAGATGTGTTGACACAAGCCGAATTGAAAACCTGTGCAGAAGAAATACATCGGTTGCATCAGGTGACGGCCCAGTTGGAGGCAACGGGCGATCCGGTGCTCAAACATTTTCAAAGAGAGCCTTATGCCAAAGAAAAAGAACACGATGGTTTGCCCGTATTGCGCAAGATTGAGCAGACCCGTGATTTTTCTGTGGTGTTTAAAGATTTGGCGGCACACCCCAAGTTGGTGTCGGTGATCCAAAACCTGATCGGTGAAGATTTGTTGTTGTTTCGCAGTACCTTGATGTTAAAACCTGCTTTTCACGGATCTGCTCATGCATTTCATCAAGATTCGGCTTATTGGCCAATGGATCCGCCCTCATTGGTCACGGTAAGCATCGCATTGACATCCTCTACTTCTGAAAATGGCTGTATTCAGGTCATTCCCAAGAGTCATAAATGGGGGATGAAAGATTGGGGTTTGATTGCCCAAAATACAGACAAGGCACAAGCCAACCGTGACGATGTGGATACTTCTGGGGCCATTGAAGTTCCCCTAAAAGCTGGGAGTGCTGTGATGTTTCACAGCCTAACTGTGCATGGGTCTGGGCCAAATAAATCGCCAGATGCAAGGCATACGGCTTTGTATGCATATTTCCCACCCACCGTTAAATTGGTGGCCAGAGGCAGTGAGGTGACAGCGCGCAGTTTTCCTGTGATTTCGGGGCTAAATGGGCAAGAATTACTCTCAATGACATCTGTTTTGGATGCATCGGTAACAGGATAAGTGCATTTTGTGCGCTTGCGTTTTAATCAAACTTTTGGAGTATGAGTTGAAAATTGCTATTTTTACAGACGAGATCCACAAAGAAGATTACAAACGTGCTTTAAATCGGGCCGTGGAATGGGGCGTGAAATACGTGGAGGTGCGCGCCATTGACGGGGTTCGTTTGCCCAAAGTATCAGATGATATGCTGAAGGCATTTATTGGTTATGTGCACGATTTGGGTTTGTCGATATCGGGGTTGTCTCCGGGATTTTTCAAGTGTGATTTGGCCGACCCTGAGGTACAAAAAACATTAGATGATGTGATGCCCCGCTTGTGTGAGGTGGCCGGTCAATGGGGCACCGATTTGATGACGTGTTTTAGCTTTAAACGACGTGCAGATGGTGTTTTTCCAACAGAAGTCATTGATCGTTTGGGACAAGCTGCCAACCGAGTTCGCGAAGCGGGGTGTCGGTTGGTGGTTGAAAATGTGGCAGGGTGTTGGGGGGCTACGGGTGTCGAAGTGGCAGATATTATTCGACAGGTGGGTGATGAACGTTTGGGGTTGTGTTGGGACCCTGGAAATGCGGCACGCGGGGGTGCAGAAATCCCATTTCCTCAAGATTATCAGGTGGTCAAAGATTTGGTCGATCACGTTCATGTAAAAAACTATGTTCCAAATGAACAAACTTGGGGGTTGGTCGATGAAGGTGTTGTCGATTGGAAAGGGCAATTACAGGCATTGGCTCAAGATGGTTTTGGTGGGATGTTGGTTATTGAAACGCATTTAACCAATCGTCCTTCAGGGCGCACTGTTGCGCCTTCGGGTATGATTGACTTGGAGATCAATACGTATGATAATTTAATGGCAACACGTGCTTGTTTGGCAGTATAAGAGGGTATTTCTGTTGTATGTGAAAGTTAATTTTTGAAGGAGACCACACGATGGCGAAACAAAAGATTCGTATGGGGTTGATTGGTTGTGGTGGGAACATGCAACGTGCACATTTGCCAAGACTCAAGGCAGATGGTGCCGTCGAGGTTGTCGGTGTGGCCGACCCCGATGAAAGTCAAGCACAAGCCTTATTTGGTGAATGGGGCAGTGAAGCCGAATATTTCGATGATTTTAGGCAGTTGGTTCGCAATGTTGAAATGGACGCCATGTTGATTAGCTCACCCCATGCTTTGCATTATGAGCAGGCGCGCTTGTCTTTGCAAAAGGGATTGCATGTATTGATTGAAAAACCTCTGACAATTGCTTCGCGTCAGACCAAGTCGTTGATTAATTTGTCGGATAAATTGAAATTGTATCTGGTGGTGGCGTATCAAAGAAACTATATGGCACCCCATATGTATGCCCGAGAGTTGATCTTAAATGGCGAGTTGGGTGAGTTGCGCAGTGTGGTCGCCTATGTGACTCAAAACTGGGGTGGGGCGCGTGGTTGGCGTTTGGACCCAGAGTTGGCGGGTGGGGGGATGTTTATGGATACGGGCAGTCACTTGGTGGCGTCTGTGTTGTGGATTACGGGGCTTGAGCCTGTGGAAGTGTCGGCATTTATCGACAATGCAGGAAAGGCCGTTGATACCAATGCGGTGGTGAACATGCGTTTTAAGGGTGGGGCCGTGGGGTCGTTAAACACCATTGGGAATGCAGATCGGCACGATGAGCGCATTGCCATTCACGGAAGTAAGGGCACGCTGGTGTTTCATTTGCATCAATGGAAAGTGAAGCAGGTTTTGCTCAACGATGAGCCCTTAAAAGTGCCTTCGCGCATTGTAGAGACCTCACCCGATGACGCTTTTTTGACCCTTATTCGCAATGGTGGGCAAGGGTATTCGCCCCCCGATTTTGCATTGCAAGTGGCACGGTTGTCTGAGGCGGCATATCGTTCGGCCTCGGGCAAAAAACCCGTGAAGGTGTCGCGATAAGAGTGGTTATACCGTGCTTATGAACAAGAATGCCCGGCCTCTTATCGTTGCGCTTGGCGAGGTCCTGTGGGATATCTTTCCAACTGGCAGGCATTTGGGAGGTGCGCCTGCTAACTTTGCTGTTCATTGTGCTGAGTTGGGTGCCCGTTCTGTATTGGTCAGTGGGGTTGGGCATGATGATCTGGGGCGTCAGGCCGTATCTGCATTGTCTGAACATGGGGTAGACACCCGCTGGGTTCAGGTAGAAGAACGGCATCCCACGGGTACTGTGCCTGTGACATTGGTCGATGGACAACCCAGCTACGAGATCGTAGAAGGTGTGGCGTGGGATCATATTTTATGGCAAGAAGACTTTGAAGCGTTGGCCAAAACGGCCAACGCCATTTGTTTTGGTAGTTTGGCACAAAGAAGCCCACAAAGCCGGGAGACCATTCAACGATTTGTTGATGCCACCACACAGCAGTGTTTGCGGGTTTTGGACGTGAACTTTCGCCAACATTATCATTCATCAGCAGTGTTTTTGCAGTCTTTGGCATTGGCCAATGTGGTGAAGCTCAATGAAGACGAAGTGGCTCTGTTGCGCTTGTATGTGGGGGGCTCTATGGATCGCGATGTATTTTTACATGAGTTACGGGCACGTTTTAATTTGGATTGGGTGATACTGACATTGGGCGCTTTGGGATGTTGTGTGTTTGGTGAGAATGGGGTGGTTTCTGTGCCGGGCACGTCACAAGACGTGGTGAATACAGTTGGGGCAGGAGATGCTTTTACGGCAGCATTTGTTTGTCATTATTTAAAAGGCGAAGCGGTCGCTATGGGTGCGCAATATGCCAACGCTTTGGGTGGGTATGTGACCACACAAGAAAGTGGCACCCCGCACTTACCCAATGACTTTTGCATTTGGAGCAATGATGCCAACACATAATCAAATTGCAGGGGCACTTCAAAAACGGTTGCTTGGCCGCGTGAATGTCGAAGATCCAAAACGATGCGAGTTGCATCGTTTTATTTTGTCTCGGCTCAATCGTTTTCAGTGCCCAGATCAGGCCAAAGATTGGGCGCAAATGGCTTCTCGGTTGCGCAAACGCTTTTTGGATGAGGTGTATCTTAAAGGACATGCCTTGGAGGTCATTCACGCACAGCCAGAAGTGGTTTGGGGTGATGTGATTGAAACGGGGCGTGGATATCGGATTCGAAAGTTGCGCTATGAAGGGTATCCGGGCATGTGGGTGCCTGCACTTTTGTACGAACCCGATGTGCTGAACGGAAAAATTCCTGCTGTGCTAAACCCCAATGGCCACCACGAAGGTGGCAAGGCGATGGATTACAAACAGGCGCGATGTATCAATTTGGCCAAACGTGGGATGTTGGCACTTAATACCGAGTTTATTGGTATGGGTGAGTTGGTGGCCAATCGAGATCATTATCGCATTGGGCATATGGACTTAAGTGGCAAAGCGGGTGTGGGGGTTTTTTACTTGGCCATGAAGCGTGCGTTGGATGTGTTGGTTGCGCACCCCAATTGTGATCCTGACCGTGTGGCCATGACGGGGCTTTCTGGGGGCGGATGGCAAACGGCGGTTTTGAGTGCATTGGATGAACGTGTGAAAGTGATTGTGCCTGTGGCAGGGCATTCGCCAGTTTGGCAACGGGTGTCTTGTTTGGCCGATATTGGTGACTTAGAGCAAGTGCCTTCCGATTTGTGTACTGTGGCCGATTTTGATACGATGACGGCGTTGTTTGCACCTCGCCCCACGTTGTTGATCTATAATTTGAATGACGATTGTTGTTTTCGAAGTCGTCGTACGCGCAAGAGTGTCTATGCGCCTGTAAAACCTTTGTATGAATTGTTGGGGGTAGGAGATCATTTAGCGTTTTATGAGAACCGCAATCCAGGTACACATAATTATGAGGCCGACAGTCGTGGGCAGTTGTATCGTTTTTTAAACAAGCATTTTGCACTTGATACACCCGAAAGTGATTTGCCTTTTAAAGAAGAATTGTTGAGTGAATCGCAATTGAATGTGGGGTTGCCAAAAGACAATGCAACATTGATTTCTTTGGCCAATGAGAATTTTTTACAGATCAAAAAGCCCGATATACCCAAAAGTGATCGAACGAAATGGATTGGAAAGACCCGCGAAAAACTCAATGCTGTGATTCAGTTGCCATCTTTTCGGGTGCAAGATGAGGTGGTATCAACACGTGGTGGTGTTGTACAGCATTTGGTTCGGTTGAGTCATACCTGGACGCTTCCAGTGACCGAATTTTTGGGCGAAGGCGATACAATTTTGATGTTTGCCGATGGTGGTCGGTCGGCTCGTGTGGCACAGGCAGAAGCGTTGGTTCAAGAAGGGCATCGGGTGCTGGTGTGTGATGTGTTTGGCACCGGCGAATCCAAAACACCTGCTGGTATGCAAATGGTGTTGGCTGGGGCAGGTGAACGACCATTGGGTGTGTTGGTGGGGCAAGTTTTGGCTTTGGCGCGTTGGGCTGGTGGGCGCAAAAATATTCGGGTAGTGGCCAATGGGATGTTAACATCATTTGCCGTTTTATGTGCCGCCGCATTGGAACCCAAACGCTTTTCGCATTTGCAATTGAATGGCTTGCTCAATCAGTTGAAACAGGTGATCGATTTTCCTATTTCCTATACCGATGTGCCATCTCTTTTTTGTTTTGGTTTGGCAACCGTGGTTGATGTGCCAGACTTATTGGCGCTAACGGAAGGGCTTGATGTTGAGATGATGGGGCGTGGGCCGATTCAGCCGGTTTGACGGTTGTGCGTTTTGTGGCCAGTATGAATATTTTAAGTGGTGTTTTTTATGAATAGGAGTCTCAATGGCAAAAAAACCAAATATTCTCTTTTTGATGACAGACCAAATGCAAGGCCAGGTGTTGCGCCCCGATCATGTATGCCAAACGCCCAACTTTGACAAGTTGGCCAAGCGCGGTGTGCGTTTTGAGCGGGCCTATACACCCAATGCGGTTTGCTCACCAGCGCGGGCCAGTTTGATGACGGGATTGTTGCCACACAATCACGGTGTGTTGGAAGTGACCCATGTTGTAGACGATGATCAATGCGTGTTGCGAACCGAACACCCCCATTGGGCACAGCGATTGGAACATGCGGGATATCAAACGATGTATTTTGGCAAGTGGCATGTGGAACGGTCAGATGATTTGACGCAGTTTGGCTGGCAGATTAACGGGGTAACGGGTGGAGACTTATTTAAGTCTTTTCGGAATGAGGTGATGGCTGGTGCCAAAGCTGCTTCATTTTCATTGCGCAAAGATACCGAACTGCCCGAAGGATATAAAAGCAGTATTTTGTATGGCGTGACCGACCAACCCGTTTCGCAACGGGGTGTGGGTTTAACCACTGAATTAGCACTTAAGCACTTGCAAAAGGCGGTTCAAGGAGATGATCCTTGGTGTTGTTTTGTGAGTGTGCTGGAGCCACATGACCCGTTTATTTGTGGGGAAGAAGCTTTTGCAAAATATGATGTAGATGCCATTGAACTGTGCCCCAATGTGTTTGATAAATTGGCCGACAAACCCAATATTTATCGCAAGGCAGGGTTGGCATGGGCGGATTTTACGGAGCGACAAAAAAAGGAAGCGGCGGCTTGTTATTATGCATCCATTACAGAAATTGACACACAATTTGGTCGTTTGATTGATTTGGTGGAACAGGCTGGGCAGTTGGACAATACGATTGTGGTGCTTACCAGCGATCACGGAGAATTGTTGGGCTCTCATGGATTGTATTGCAAAAACTATTCTGGATTTGAAGAGGTGTATCATATTCCGATGGTGGTTGCTGGGCCAGGTGTTGCACAAGATGAAGTGAGCAATGCGCGTGTGGGGTTGCACGATCTTTGTCCCACGCTTTTGAATTTGGCCGATGTTGAAACAATTGATGTGGTTGATTCCAAATCTTTTGCGCCTGTTTTACAAAACCCATCTGGAGAATCAGTTCATTATCAAAAGGGGTTTGCCGAATATCATGGTGGGAGATATCGCGTGACTCAGCGGGTTGTTTATGATGGGGCCTGGAAGTTGGTTATGAATGGTTTTGATTTTGATGAATTGTATCATTTAGACGACGATCCTTACGAAATGACCAATTTAATTGATGTGACGGCGCATCGTGGCCAGTTGCACGAATTGACAAAGTATATGTGGCAAGTGATTCGCGATACGGGTGATCGGTCTTTGTGGAATTCGCAATATCCAGTTTTGCGTGTGGCACCTTTTGGACCAGAAATTCTTGAAGGATAAATTTTGTTTTTGTTGCCTATTTGATGGCAATAATTGGGAGTGTTTATGAGTGATGTAATCATCTATCACAATCCGCGGTGCAGTAAAAGTCGTGCCACTTTGGCTCTTTTGAGAGAGCGTGGTATTGTGCCTGAAGTGATTGAATATTTGAAGAATCCGCCAGATGAACATGATTTGGCACGCATATTGGGCATGCTGGAGTTGGAGCCTATTGCTTTGATTCGAAAAGGTGAAGCTGAATATGTCGACTTGGGTTTGGAAGAAATAAAAGAAGATCGTGCCGCGTTGATACAACATATGATCACGCATCCTATTTTGATAGACCGTCCTATTGTTGTGAAGAATAATCAGGCGCGAATTGGCAGACCGCCTGAAAAAGTTTTGGAGATTTTGTAAGGTATTGTTCAAGCATACAGGCATTGGGTGTCGGTTATTGTTTTAAGGGTTGCCCCAATGGGCAACCCTTTTTGTATCTGGTCAATTGGGAGATGTTTTTCTAATCTATAGTGGGAGCAGAATGGTTTTAAAAAAGTGAGGTTGATATGGCAGACTTTAAAACAATGGCTGTTGAGGTGGGTGCATTGCTTAAAAAAAGGGGAGAAACGATAGCGGTGGCAGAATCTTCAGCTGGTGGGTTGATTTCGGCGGCGTTATTGGCTGTGCCAGGTGCATCGGCCTATTTTAAGGGGGGAGGGGCAGTTTATACCACAGTATCCAAGCAAGTGCTTATGGCTGTGTCTGACGAAGCCATTGCAGAAGTGCGTGCAGCAACAGAAGCCCATGCCATCCATTTGGCGCGTGCGGCCAAATGGCGCTTGGACACAGATTGGGGCATTGGAGAAACGGGTGCTGCGGGACCAACGGGCAATCGTTATGGCGATCCACCAGGGCATACGTGCATTGGTGTGGTGGGGCCAAGTGGTGAACATGCCTGGACTATTCAAACGGGGCAGACAGATCGTGGTTTAAATATGGAGGCATTTGCCAAAGCGGCGTTGGATTTTTTGGCCGGTTGTCTCAAATAAAATTTAGTGTGTATCAAAGCGATCTTTTAACATGTGAAGTGCAATGATGGTTTTGGCATCTTGAATGTGTCCTTGGGCAAGCATTTGGAGTGCTTGGTGGCGAGGTATCAGGTGCGTACGAATGTCTTCCGCTTCTTTTTTCAGTCCGGTGTGTTTTTGTATGCCATCGGCTTTTTGAACATGGGCCAAATACAACTCCATTCGTTCTGAGCAACCACCTGGGCTGAGATAAAAAGTGGTGAGGTGTTCAAGGGGTTTGGCAAGTTTAAATCCGGTTTCTTCAAACAGTTCTCGGCGAGCAACAACCTGTCCTTCGGCATCTTTGATGCCTGCCACAATTTCAAGCAACCATCCTTTGTTTTTGTGGGTGGGTTCGGAACGACTGGCAAAAACAGGATATCTAAATTGCTCAATCAAAACCACTTCATCGGCGTCTTCACAATAAAGCAACACACCCACACCGTCGCCTCGTTCAAAGTTAACGCGTTTAATATCGGGTGTCATGTTGCCTGAAAAGGTTTCGTGTGACAGTGTGGCCTCTTCAATTTTAAATAATGTTTGACCATTGGGTAATGTAAATTGATAAGGTATATGGCAAGATTTGATTTCAACGTGCATGGAGATCTCCACTTTTTGGTTGATGGATATGGATAAACATATGGTTTCTGATATGTAAAATCAACACAGGAGGCATCGTGGCTATAAATAAAAAACGAGCGTTAGGCGACCAATCGGTAAGTATGCTTGACTTTTACGACCCCAAATCAAAGACGAGTGGCATCCAAGATGCTATTGATGCGTTGCCCAATACGGGTGGGCAAGTCATTCTTCCTGCAGGCCAATACAAGCTGAAGGATTCTATTCGTGTGCCCAGTCGTGTGCGCTTAATTGGCGAAGGTGCGGCAACGGTGCTTTGTATTGCTCCACCGAGAGAGAATTTGTTGGTTAAAGATGCACGTAAGGGTGGGCGTCATTTGACCCTTCAAAAACGTGTCATGATGCAACCGGGTGATGCGATTGGAATTGGTGATGATCACATTCGAGGATGGTGGGGAACACACGCGGTTGTGGAGAAAGTTGAGGGGCTGGTTGTGCGTTTGGACCGGCCACTCAATCGAAGTGTATCAACTCAAAAACAGGCGCGTGTTGTGAATTTGTTTCCGGCTATTTGGGGTCAAGATGCAACAGATGTGGAAATTCGAGATTTGGCGATTCAAGGCATTGATGGGTATGCGGGCAGGTGGTGGGATTTTACCTATGCGGCCATTCATTTGGTCAATTGCGAACGTGCCCGAATTGTGGGTGTGTCGGTGGCGTGGTGGCCCAGTGATGGGATTGGTGTACAGCGCGGAGCCGATGTGCAAGTGACACACTGTCAGGTACATCACTGTCGTGGGCATGGATATCACCCAGGCACCGGATTGGGGAACAGTGTTTGGTCACAAAATATAGGGCGTAAGAATGGTGGCGATGGGTTGTTTTTTTGTATGCGGGTGCATCATTCGGTTTGTAGCGATAATGTGTTTGAAGGCAACGCACAAAATGGCATTGGTGGTGTGGCAAATGGTTTTGATCATCACGATATTATCAGCAACAATGTGTGTGCAAACAATGGCCTGTGTGGCATTGACGCCAATCAGGGAGAAGAACAGGTGATTACGGGGAATTTGTTGTTGAATAATTCGCAAAAAACGCCAGGTAAGTGGCCTGCCATTCGGATGCACGATTTGTTGCAAACACTTGTGCAAGGCAACCGATGTGCAGATGACCAAGATACACCTACGCAATTGCGTGGGATTGTTGAAAGTGGCGAGAGTGATTATAATTTGATCAGTGGAAACTTATGTGTGGGGATGGATGATGCCATTATTTCAGTGGGGCGAAACAGCCGCGTTGAAGGCAATTTGGTATAACATTTGTTATTTTCCTCGGATTGCTGTGGTTGTTGTGTAAACGATAAGGGCCATCTTAAATAGGGTAGTTTTAGACTTTGGAGGTGGGTTTTTGCAAGCGCTTAGAATATCGGATGAAGAGATTGCCGCTTTGATGTCTCCTGCAGATTTTGTAGACAGTTGTCATAAGGCTTTTCAATTGTATGGCAATGGTGAGATGTTGAATCCCGCACGCCGAGAATCAATTACCCAAAAAGATGGCATGGATGTGTTTCACCTGGAATTGCTGGGTGAGTGGTGTGGCAAGTATCGTGGCAAAAAGGTGATTGAAGAACGGTCAGATGTGAAAACAGGTCGTTTGGGCGATCGCACGGCTGTGATATCTTTAGAAGATATTCAGACTGGACAGGGCGTGGAACTGGATGCCGATTATATTACCAATATGCGCACAGGTGCTGCTGGTGTTTTGGGCGCAAAGTATTTGGGCCGATTACCCATTCGAAAAGTTGCTGTTTTGGGTACTGGACGTATTGCCAAAGCATTGGCTTTGTGTGCCGATGTGGCCCTCCAACCTGAGGTGATCTGTGTGACAAGTCGAAAAGAGGCGAATCGGAAAGATTTTGCCAAGGATGTCACGGATTTGTTGTCTTGTCATTTACAAATGACCGATACGATTGAAGCTTGTGTGGCAGGCGCAGATGCCATATTTGCTGCCGTTCCAACTCCCACACCGATATTAACTGATGAGATGGTTGGTCCACACACCCACATTTCTGTTTTGGGAGGCGATCAGCGCACACAGCAAGTGACACAGTCGCTTTTTTTGAGCCGGTTAATCGTTCCCGACCATGCCGATCAAGTACTAAAATCGGGAGAGTTTTTAGAAGCAACGGCATCTGGAAGCCAGGTTTGCTGGATAAAAGATGAGGCTGGACAGATCAAAAATGTTGGGCAGGTGGCCTTGGGTGCGTTAGAAAATTTGCGTGGACAGGGCGTAATTGTGTATTTTTCAGGTATGGCAATTCAAGATGTGCATGCGGCTTCTGTTGTTTGGGAACGCTATCAGGCACATAATATGTGATTTTTTTTAAACTTTTTTCTTTTTATATGCGTCTAAAGTAGGTGTAATATCTGAGTTTATGTTATCGGTTTGACGAGGCTATGTATGGTTGTTCAGCGATTTCTTTTTTTAATTTTACTCCTTATAAGTGGCATAATCACGCCCTCCAATGCTCAGCGAGAAGGGGTGACGGGTGTGTTTATGGGCACGGTCACCACACCGTCAGGTGCGCCCGTTTCCCATGCACAAGTGATGGTGTTGTCTACAGACCAAGCATTGGGCAGCCATCTTCAAAATCGTCATCGAACCGATCAAAATGGGACATTTCGACTGCGTTTGCCTGTGGGGCAATATTGGGTTAAGGTTGTGGCGCTGGGGTTTGTACCACATTGGTATGAAGATGCCCAAGGGCGTGGTGAGGCTGTGCCTGTTGTGATTTCTGAACCGGGTGTCGAAGTGGTGTGGCCTGTTGTTGTGACGCCTATTGCTTCTGTTTATGGACATGTATTGGATGCATCCACGGGGTTGCCTGTGGATGATGGATCTGTGCTTATTGAAGGGGTTGTGACGCGGTTACACAAACGCGTTGCTTTGGCATTGGGGTCTTTTGTTGCAGAAGGGCTTTTGCCTGGGGCATATCGCATTCAAGTTTTGGCTGAGAATTATGTGGTTGGGCAAGCCAATGTGATGTTGGGGGTGGGAGATGTTTTAGGACCGATTCCAATAGAGTTGTCCAAGGGGTTGTCCATCTCTGGGCAGGTGGTTGGTCAAAATGGTGAGGCGCTTTCCGATGTAATTGTTACTGCTCGATTGGCTGATCGCGATGGTCGTTTGCAACGGGCAACAACGGCCAATGATGGCACCTATCATCTTTCTGGGTTGGTTCCTGGGGCTTATATCTTTGATGCACATAAGATTGGTTTTACACCGCGATTTTATGATGATCAAAATCAAAAAGAAGAAGCCACGGTGATCTATTTAGACAATGGACAGGTGTATCGCAATGTCAATTTTGTGTTGGGGCAAGTGGGGGCAATTGTTGGCCGAGTGACCAATGCACAAAAGCAACCTATTGTGGGTGCTCGCATTTTGGCAGAACCTTTGGGGGTGGGAAAACGACAACAGGTAAGAACCAATAAGGATGGGCAGTATGTTTTGGCTGATGTGGCCAAAGGGTCTTATTTGGTTCGGGCCTTTGCTGATGGATATATGCCATTTTATTATGATGGTGTACAAACCAATGGAGAAGCAACCGCGGTAACGGTTACAGATGACGCACATACAGATCAAGTTGATTTTGTGTTGCTTTTGGGGGGAAAGATTGCGGGGCAGGTTCGAGATGTGGAATCAAACAAACCTGTTGGTGATGCATTGGTATCGGCACGTTGGGTGGGGCACCCTGGTATTTGGCAAACACAAACCGATCAAAATGGCCGTTTTGAATTGGAAGATTTGCCCAGTGGGGATTTTATTTTACAGGCACGTGCGCGCAATCATGTGACGGAATTTTTAGGACAGACCACTGATATTGAATTGGCCAAGCACGTCTCAGTAAAGGCCGGTAAGACCCTTTCTGATGTCAGATTTGCCCTGAAAAAGCGTCAACCTGGCGATTTTGATGGCAATGGTGTCATTGATTTCCAAGATTTGATGCAACTGGTACACCATGTAATGGATAAAAAGGCATATGATTCCCAGTTTGATTTGAACAAAGATGGCGAAATTGGCTTGTCTGATCTGCTCAATGTGACGCCTGAGCGTGCGGGTAAAATGGCCACAGAACAAGGTGCATTGCGCTGGCAACAAGTAGAAGACGATCCCCAAGTTTTGGTTGCCGAATTGCTTGTTGATAACTTGCCTTTGGCAAAAGGGTATGTTTTACAAGTCAATTATGATGCCGATTTGGCCGAGCTGTTGGGGGCCAAAGAGACGGAAACGGGTGTTTTTGCAGGTCATCCATTATTGGTGCAGAGACAACATGGTACTGTGTTAATTGCATTGGAGGGCCATGATGTTGCATCTACCGAAGCACAAGGATCACTTGTTCAATTGCGTTTTCGGTTAAAAGGTGATGCAACGGGTGTGCCGATTGAAATTGCCACGGCGCTGTTGTTTGGCCAAGACGATCAGTTGGTGCCATTGCGGTTGCCTGCCAAGTTTGATTTGGAATTGCCCCCCCAAACCTTTCGTTTGATGCAAAATTCCCCAAATCCGTTTAATCCTGCAACGACCATTGCTTTTGAGTTGCCACAATCTGCGGATGTGGATGTGGCTGTTTACAATTTGGTGGGGCAGCGTTTGCGCACTTTGGTACGCGAAAACAAAGCTCCTGGACGATATCAAGTGGTTTGGGATGGAAAAGATGATTCGGGGCGTGATGTGTCCAGTGGGGTCTATTTTTATCGCTATCATGCAGGTGAATTTTGGGCGAGCCGACGAATGTTGTTGATTCGGTAGCGCATTTAAAAAGAAATAAAATCAAAAGGGTAGGCCGTTGGCCTGCCCTTTTTTATTGCAAAAAGAGAATCGGAACTGTATTATCTGTGGACACATTTTGTGGCTAATGGCCACAAAAAAGGATGGCGAAGCTTTTTAATATATTGAAAAATAGTGTTTTTTTGTTTTGCATCTGTGGACAGTTATCTGTGTTTTGTGCCTAATTGGAGATGTGGGAATGGCTTGGCTTTATCAGCGGGGCAAAAAGTGGTGGATTGGCTATTACGATGAAAATGGCAAGCGTGTGCGCAAATCGATAGGTGATTCAAGAGAAGTGGCAGAAGTGGCACTACGGCGGGTGGAAGGCGAAATGCGTAAGCAAAACCCTGACTATCCGATGCTGACTCAAGACCGGCCATTTGGCCCTCAAGATGTAAACATTCAAACAGCTAAATACCGTCTAACAAACTATCCTGCGGTGCGCAGTGTGGTTAATGTGCGAGAATTGTTTGCCCGAATTTATGAACAGTTGGGGTTTGAGGTTTTAAAGTCGCAAGAAGATTTTCCGCATTATGTGCTTGATATGGATGGAAAACCCATTTGTGCCCATGTGGTGGTGCGCAGCCGAGATTTTCAAACATTGGGTTTGGATGTGGAGGTTTGTGATCGTATTATTTGCTGGACAGACGATTGGGAAGGTTCACCCATTCCCACCCTTGAATTGTCAAAATATTATGATTTCTTTTAAATGTGTTTGGCCTTCTCCCACAGGATGTCCATTTCTTTAAGCGTCGTATCTTGAGGTGTCAAACCTCTTTTTTTGAGTTCTGTTTCAATATAGGCAAACCTGTTTTGAAATTTGGCAATGGTTTGGGTGAGTGCTTCTTCTGGGTCGATTTGGAGAAAACGGGCCAAATTGACCAGCGAAAAGAGGAGGTCTCCAAATTCTTCCTGTTTTTCTTGCTGGGTGTGTGCATGGCGCAATTCTTGAACTTCCTCTTCTACTTTTTGAATCACTTCTTCGGTTTTATCCCAATCAAACCCAACACGGGCGGCCTTTTTTTGAATTTGGTAGGCCCTTAAGAGTGCAGGTAAATGCCGTGGAATGCCCGACAGAGCCGATTTTTGGTCTGTTTCGCCTTCTTTTTCTTGTGCTTTAATCGCCTCCCAATTTTGAACCACTTGGTCGGCTGTTTCAGCTTCAACATTGCCAAATACATGAGGATGCCTTCGAACCAATTTGTCGGAAATGGATTGGGCAACATCTTCAATGGTGAATCTGTTTTCTTCAGTTGCAATTTGTGCATGAAAGACAACTTGTAGCAAAACATCTCCTAATTCTTCTGTCAAATTTGTGTCATCTTGGTTGTCTATGGCGTCTATGACTTCGTAGGCTTCTTCAATGAGGTATGGTTTGAGGGTTATGGAGGTTTGCTCTTTGTCCCAGGGGCATCCATCGGGACCGCGTAAGCGTTTCATGATTTCAACGAGGCGGTTAAATTGCGTCATGGCGCATCCTTTGTGGTTTGTCACGATTGTTGGTAAATGTATTTTTTTAAAGTAATTGGCAAAGCTTATTCCGTCAATACCCCTCTGTTTGGAATAAAGATTTACTCGTTGACAAAAGGGTGTAAGGGGTTTATTTTTCGAGCTATTGCGGGAGACATAAGTACTCGTATTTTAACGTGCTGGAGGTTGTAGCAATGAGTGATTCTCTTCGAGATATTATGCGTAAAGTAGGGCGTGATGATGTGCATGATCGCGAGCAGGAAAAGTGGGTTGAAAAAGCGGAAGAAATTTTAGGACATCAAGCAGAAGAAGCCTCAAAAGACGAGGTCGAAAAGCGTCACGATAAATTTCGCAGACAACAAGAGTATGCCAGCCGGTTGGGGCCTGCTGCTGAACGATTGCCAATTTTAAGCCGCGAAGAAAGTTTGCGCCGCGAACGTGATCGGCCCAAAAAAAAGAGTTATGAGTTTGAAGGACCCATCGATAAGCTCATTGAAAAATATAAAGACCCCAAAGAAGTGTTTAATCACTTGTCGATGGGGCAACTCATGAAGTATGAATTGGATGAAGCTTCTGGGTGTATTTATGAACATGGAAAGCTGATTTTTGACGGTGAAAAGATGGTTTAGCATTTGGCTGATGATGGATAACCGCTTTGGATTCTGGATGTGTTATGGATAAAGAAGCTTTAAGAGCAATGGTTGATGAGGTTACTGATTTTCCCATGTTGCCTCCTACGGCTACTCAAATTGCACGTTTGACCATTGATTTGAGTGCGCCTGTTAAAGACATTGCCAATAAGATTGAATCCGATAAAATGCTTTTGGAGCGTATGCTGATAATGGTAAATGCCCCCTTTTATGGTGTGTCGGGGCCCATTACGCGCATTACGGATGCCGTTTCATTGTTGGGATATAAAAAGGTTTGTAACTTGGCCGTGGGTATTTCGGCTCTGAGCATTTTTCCGTCTCAAAAAGAACAAGGTTTTGATTACGGACGTTTTTGGCAACAATCTATCTTGGCTGGGGTTTCTGCGGGTTTAATTGCCTCACGCATACCTGGTGATCAGCCTGCCGACGTTTTTTCTGCAGCTTTGCTTCAAAATATAGGCATTTTGTTTTTGGTTCGTTATCGCCCGCTTGAATATGGCACGGCATTGGGCATGGCAAAAGGTCAAAACTTGCCGTTGGCAGCTGCAGAGCGCGAATCTTGGGGGGGGGACCATGCCCAACTTGGCGCACAGATATGTCTCAAATGGCAAATGCCTCAGTTGATGGCAGAAGTCATTCGCCACCACCATTTTGCCGAATTGCGTGAAGTGTTGCCTGAAGGAACCAAGACAATTATCCAAATTGTCAATTTGTCGGGTTTGATGGCGGAGGTGTTAGAAGATCTTGACGATGTGCGCTTGCGTGAAAAATTGGATGATCGCGCTAAAGAATTTTTTGGCTTTGGCCCCAAAACCATCGATCAGATCTTAGAAAAAGTTCCTGAATATGCCAAGGAAATTGGAAAAGCTTTTGGTGTTCCGATGGGAGGCAGTGGTACGGGATCGGGGGGGAGTGACGCGCAGTATCACACGACCTGTCCTTCGTGTGGGGTGACGGGGCAGCAAGGAAAGTTTTGCGGGGAATGTGGCGCATCTTTATTGGTTGAAAATGCTCCCAAAAACAAACAACGTATGACCAAAAAAATATTGGTCGCTGAGGATTCGATTGCCAGCCGGCGTGCATTGTGTTTTGTTATAAAAAAACTGGGGTGTATTCCCGTTGAGGCAACCAATGGACAAGAAGCGCTAGACTTTGCCAAAAAAGATCCACCGGGTATGATTATGTTGGATGTTGTGATGCCTGGCATGAATGGCCTTGAAGCACTCAAACGCATTCGTGAAGACAAAGTATTGGCAGACATACCGGTGGTGATGTTGACCTCATTAACCGACAGTGAAACGGTAATTGAATCTGTGCAGGCAGGTGCAAACGACTATGTCATTAAGCCCTATACTGCCGATATTATAGCAGATCGTGTTAAAAAGTATATGCCAGATTCAAAAAGGAAATAAGCGCTTTATTTTTAAATAAAAAAGGTCTTTCGGATATGTCATCCGAAAGACCTTTTTTTATGCATTTCATTTATGCAATGGTGACGTCATCGCTTAAATAAACATCTTGAATGTTGTTGAGCAGTTTTATGCCTTCAGTTATTGGACGTTGAAAAGCTTTTCGCCCAGAGATGAGCCCTGTGCCTCCGGCACGCTTGTTGATCACGGCGGTTCGAACGGCCTCTGCGTAGTCACTTGCTCCTGATGATGCACCACCAGAGTTGATGAGACCCGCTTTGCCCATATAGCAGTTGATAACTTGGTAGCGGCAAAGGTCTATGGGGTGATCAGAGGATAATTCTGTGTAAACTTTTTCGTGGGTTCTGCCAAAGTTTACGGCTTTGTACCCACCATTGTTGGTGGGCAATTTTTGTTTGATAATATCGGCTTGAATGGTAACACCGAGATGATTGGCTTGGCCTGTTAGGTCAGCAGCTTCATGATAGTCGGCCTCTTTGGTCTTAAATGCCGAATTGCGCAAATAACACCAAAGCACTGTAAAGAGACCCAATTCGTGTGCGCGAGCAAATGCTTCGCTGATTTCAACAATTTGACGGTTCGATTCTTCAGATCCAAAGTAAATGGTTGCACCCACACCCGCACATCCCATTTCCCAAGCCTGTTCCACTTGGCCAAAGATGACTTGATCATATTGGCTGGGGTAGGTCATGAGTTGATTGTGGTTAAATTTGAGAATCATGGGGATTTTGTGGGCATATCGACGGGAGACCATCCCCAACACCCCCAATGTGGTTGCAACGGCATTGCAACCCCCTTCAATGGCGAGCTTGACAATGTTTTCGGGATCGAAATAGATGGGGTTGGGGGCAAATGATGCACCACCCGAGTGTTCAATGCCTTGATCTATGGGCAAAATAGAAACATAACCCGTGTTGGCCAATCGGCCAGATCCATAAAGTCGTTGTAGATTATTCAGTACGGGTATGGTGCGATCTGAGGCAATAAAGACGCGGTCGATAAAATCTGGCCCTGGCAATGCGAGCAAATCTTTTGAGACTTTGGCTTGGTAGGTGAGGAGGTCGGTGTCATCACCGAGATATTCTTGAATCTGTGCGATGCTCATAAAGAACTCCTTTTTGATGATGGTTAAACTTTAAACTTTGGCTTGTTGTTGATGGGGTCCCCATTGGTTTCTGATAGATTGTCGAGTGGATATATGGGGCGGTTGATGCGTTTCCACGGGAATGTTTTTAGATTTGGGCTGCAAACACCGGGTGCGTCTAAGACGATTACTTTTTCGGCAAATGGCTCATAAGCAGCTCGAAATGCAGCAGGTGATTTGACGGCTACGAGTTTTGCGGTGGCAGGGTCGAGACCTTGGCTGCGATACAGTTCTGGATCCCATTGAATAACAGGTTGGCTCATCACGACGAGGTGGATGCCCTTGTGCACCAAAACAGCTGTGAGCCCCATATGAAACTCGAAACCACGAAACCCGGGTCCTTTGTTGGTAAATTTGCCGTCAGAAAGAGATTTAACGGTGGCCTCAAATGTGAACGGTTGATAAAATTGGTTTGAAAGTGAAGCCCCTAAAGTGAATGTGGTGGTTTGACCTATGCCCACTTTCTGGGCTTTTTGTGCAGCTTCGGGATCGAGAATATTGATCAGTGTTGTGGCATCTACACCTGCATCCACACATGCTTTCAGAAAGGTGGTGCTGTCGCCAGGAGCCCCCGAACTGGGTGAGTCGGATGAGTCGGATATGATATACGGTCCTTTGGGATTGCCTAAAGCTTGTTGGATGATGTTGGATGGAGATTGTAGATCTTGGATGAAGTCTTCACGGCATTGCCAAAATGCTTGGGCCAAGTGCTGTGCTTCTTTTTGGGCACGTGGTGGATCGTTGTGGGTGACAACAAGTGTGCTGCACCCCATTTCTGGTAAGTCCATCCAAGGCTGAACAGGATAAGCCGATGCCGCCAAGATATTGGGCATTTGTTCGAGTGCTTTGACCTGATTCATAATGTTTGCAAAGGGCCCTTGTGTGGTTCGTCCGTTTTCGGGGGGTAAAATCATAGGGATAGAAACATGTGCCATTGTTGGAATGACTTCTTTGTTGAGTATTTTGAGCAAGAGTGCCATTCCACGGGCACCGGTATCACTTTGGTCGATGTGTGGGGCGGTGTGATATCCCACGAGTGCATTGGCCATTGTCGCCATTTGTTTGGTCACATTGGCATGTAAATCAAGGGTGGCAACGATGGGAATATGTGGACCAACGATGTGACGAATTTGGGCCAATACATGGCCAGTGGCATCGTCTATATGTTCGGCAACCATAGCACCGTGCATGGCCAAAAAAACGCCGTCTATAGGTAGCGCTTCAGTGAGGCGTTGACACATTTGTGTGCAGAGCTTGTCGAATATGTGACGACGCAAAGGCATGCCCGAAGCCCCGGTAGCACCATAGAGCAAAGGAACGATGTCGTGGTTTTGGGCGGTGTGCAGAGCACCTCCTATTTCATGGTTGAGCCCTGCTAAGGTCTTTACGATATCCTCACCGTAAAGCAAGTAACCTGCCTCAAATTGTTTTTGGTCTGCGGGGGCGGGTGAGAATGTGTGTGATTCTTGATAAAGACCACCAAGGGCAATGCGATACATGGTTGTGACCTATTGATGAGTGAGCCAATGAAGTGCTTATTTAAAATGTACCTTAGACGTCAAGTTTTATGGGGTATCAAACAATGCCAGATCCTCCCACACTTGCACAGATCAGCATGCCATTTTTATGGTTTTGAGGTGCATAGAATTCTTTTTCAAGGGTTTCGGTAAGCGTGTGGATGGCCTCTTCTTTAACAAATACAAGTACACATCCGCCCAATCCACCGCCAGTGAGACCCGCACCAACCACGCCCTCGACTTGGCTTGCCAAATCGACGAGTTTATCAAGGGCTTCACAAGAGCAATCGTAACCGCCTGGTTGGCGGTGGATCTGTGCATTTTCGATGCGGACGGGATCATGGCTCTCAAGGTCGGATATCAAGTTGTCAATATCTTGATCTGTGAGACGGTTGCTGATGGGGGTTTCGGTGCCATCTGCTGCGTATCGAAATTGACGATCACCGTTGTGTGAAATATATTTCAATTCACCAAAACCGTTTATATTTCCAGTTTCGAGGAGTTGTTTGCATTGTGCCCCGCGTGCACATTCTGCCAAACCGAAAAGCATCACTTGGCGCACCCGATAACCCTCTTTGGGTTCTGAGTGTGGCGCAAAGAGAGAATCCAAGCGTGTGTTGTGTTCGGGCAAGGCTTTGCGAATGTTATCGCGCGACATGCGCTCTGGCAATGTTTTGAGCATGCGATAAATTTCAGTGGGTGTAATGTTCAGGGTTTGGCTATTTAAGTCGCGCAGATGCACTAATTTGTCGGCGTATTGGGCAAAGTTTTTCTTAATGAGCAGAAGGCCAATTTCATATGTGGCAATGCGTTCGTTAAAAATGCCAGGTGGGGCGTGTTCTACAAAAGAATTGCAGGCCACCACGCGATATCCTGCAGGTAGGGGAACGGGTTCGGTTTTGAGTGGAAAAAATTGGAGGTGGACTATGGCCTGTTGTTGGGCATAAAGCATGGCTGCGTGGTCGCCTGCACCGCCACGTGTGCCGGCATACCATTCTGCACGTCCACAAAACTCGGCTTTTTGATGGTGTGGGATGTCGAGTTGGTTAAAATAGAGGGCGGCTTCGAGGCTTGATACGACCAATGAGGAGGAAGAACTCAAACCAGCCGCAATGGGGATATCACCTGCTACGGCAATATTGAGGCCTTTTATGGAGACTTCGGGAAAATGATCTTGCAAATGGAGAATCGCCGCACGAATATAATTTTCCCAGTCGTGTGATGGGCGTTTAACCGTTTCGATATAAGTGAGCCAATCGCCACGTTTTGCAGGTGGAAGACATTCACCAATAGAAAATTCGCGGGGTGTGAAACGGTCGGTATTGGCATTGTGTATGACCACGCGATCATCATTGCGTGCAGAAGCTATGAGCAGGGTTTCTCGATTGACGGCTACGTAGTTGACAAACCCACCACGGTGTTCGATATGGTTGCCCAACAGGTTGATGCGGCCAGGGGCGCGCGAGATAATGATTTCTTGGTTTGCTCCATAAGCATTGACAAATGTCTCTAATGCTTTTTTGTATAGAGGATAGCGCGACTGACGGATCTCTGGGGCATTGCCATAAATTTCGATGAATCGTTGTTCGATGGTTTGATCGGGGTTGGCAAGATGGGTTTGCCAGTTTTGTGCGGTCATTTTTCCTATTTGAGACATGGAATTCCTTCGTTTTATAGTGTTTTTAAATAAGCACGAATGGCTTCACCACAGTTAGGATCTTTGAGTGCATAATTAATAAAGGCTTTGTAATAACTTTCGTGGTTGCCAATGTCATAGCGTATTTCATTTTCTCCAAGGGGGACGCATCGGACGGTATGCCCCGATTTGACAAGCCCTCGAATGGCATCTGTGATGCCCAATTCGCCTTGCGTGGCGGGTTGTAATTTTTTGATTTCTGCGAAAATTTCGGGGCCAAATATATACCGAGCACTGATGGCCATATTGCTGGGGGCATCTTGGGGGGCGGGTTTTTCAACCACATCGTCAATGGCAAAACTGTCGGCTTTCAGGTCTGCTTGGGATGTGGGTTGTACGATGCCATAACGGCTGATGAGGTCTGTAGAAACAGGACGTACACCAATGGTACAGGTGGCGTTGTGTTTGAGGTGGGCCTCAATCATGCGGCCAATAAAACCAGGGTTACTTTGTGAGTCTATGAGTGTATCGCCATAGGCAACAACAAAGTGTTCGTTGTCTACAAAGCTTTCGGCTGTGGCAATGGCGGCACCGGTACCTTGGGGCTTGGAACTGTCTGTGGGGATTTGTTGGCGTGTATAGAAGAATTCAATATCGCGACTGCTGTAATCGAGGTGGCCCATATCTGCAAGTTGTCCACTTTGATTGAGGTGGGCAACCACATCGACATTGTCGTCAAATTGGTTTTCGATAATGGTTTTGGCACGCGATGTGATGAAGAGTATCTTTTTGAGGTTCACTTCTGCCATTTCTTCAACAACGTGTTGAATGGCTGGATATTTTCCTAAGGGGAGCATTTCTTTGGGAAGGGCTTTGGTTGTTGGATACAAACGGGTACCCAAACCCGCAACGGGAATGACAACTTTTCGAATGGGCATGGTAGCCTCTATGTTTTGATTTGCATGACGGTATCGATTTGCTAAAAAACCTTGAATCAAGACACCCTTGTTAAGGGTATTTGACACGTTGTTTGCAAGCGCTAAAAAATAGGGTTGTTCAGGGAACTTGTCAACGTTCTCGACGTCTGAATGACGGGGGCGTTTTGGGACTTTGGTGTGGTATGTTTGGTATTTTACAGTAAGATACAATCTAAAGCGAAGGTGGTTGTTATGGCATATGTGGTTTTTCTATTGGCTCTTTTTATGACGGAACACCGTATTTGGGCAGAGGAAGCGAATATGGATCATCCGTTGTTGGTTCAAGCGGTCAATGCACAAAATGCCTACGATTATGTTTTGGCACAGGATTTATATGAGCAGTATATACAAACGTTGTCAAAAAAAGAACAAGCATTGTTTTTGGGGATGACGTATGTGGCAACGGCTAAAGAGTTGAAGATTTATGAAGATTTTTCGCAATCGGAAAAAGATGAAATTCTTCGTCGTTTTTGGTTGCGCACGGACCCATCTCCTTTGACAACGGTCAATGAGCGTTTGGTCGAACACTATCGACGTGTGGCCTATGTACGTATTCATTTTGGGAAAGACCGTTTTCCTTGGGATGATCGGGGGGAAGTGTATGTACGCTTTGGTGCACCAGATCATATCAGCCGTTCGAATAATTTGCAGTTGGAAATGGATCGAGAGGTTCAAGATGCACGTGACCATTTTGTAAGGCGAAAGAGAATTGCTTTACAAGTGACACCAGGGCAGCCCATTTTTCCAGTGCCGAGAAATACGCGGTGGTCGTATTGGGTGTATACCCATTTAGAGGGTGGTACGGAGTTTACATTTGTGAGCCGTTTTTTTAACGACCGTTACGAATTTGCGCCTATGCCAGATGGTTTGGGTGTGGACCTCACGGCTGATTTGTTGGACTACCAGGGACAAGTGGTTTTAAATGATTTGGTGTCTCGAGAGCCTTGGGTTTATGAAGCCGATTTTTCTCAATTGCCCATCGATTTTTTTTATTATCCTGCCGCGTTTCGTGGCGGAAATGGTCAAACGCGTTTGGAAATTTATTATGGACTGCCCGCATCTGAGATGGCGCGTTTACCCGTTAATGAGCATACTGAACGGGTATTGCTTGATCGGGGTGTGGCACTTTTTGACAGCTTGTGGATTGAACAGCATCGCGTTCAAGATCAGTTGACATTCAACATGCCATCACAGCAACAGATTTTGGACAATGCATTTATTCCTGGCGTGATGACTTTTGAAGTGAAACCGGGTTTGAACTATTTGGCGCTGCAGGTGCGCGATGTGATTTCTGGAAAGTCACAGGTATATCAACAAGCATTGGCAGTGTCCGATTTTTCAGATACCACACAGATAATGATGAGTGACATTGAATTGGCCTTTTGGATTACCCCCACAGAAGATAAGGACGAGTTTGTCAAAAAAGGTTTGCGGGTGGTGCCTATGGCATCAAAAGCATTCCGCGTTGATCAAACGGCATTTGTTTTTTTTGAAGTATATAATTTAAAGCAGGATAAGTTTGGCCAAACGCAATATCGCGTTGAGTATGAATTTCAGTCTCAAGAGAAGGGTATTGCGCCAGTACGTGCCTTGCGCGGATTGGGGCGTATGTTAAAATTGCGTGAAAGATCGAAAGAGGTGACCATTTCTTATGAGCAAACGGGGCATTCCTCAGAAGATGTGGCTTATGTGGAATTGGATTTACGCGATGTAGAGCCTGGTGGGCAAAAAGTGCGCATAGAAGTAACGGATCTTGTTCGAGATCAGATGGTGCGTAAGGAGATCTTGTTTGATATTGTTCCGTAAAATAGGATGGCGCTTATGTGTTTGGAGCACTTTTTTGTGGCCTATATTGGGCTGGGCACAAACACCGCGTGATGTTGTGGCTGAAATCTTGGATCGGATACCGTCGGAGCAGATGGTTGCTGATGATTATGTCCGTTTGGGTGATGCATATTTGTCACTGGGTGAATGGGATGATGCTAAAAAGGCTTTTGAAAAAGCATTGCGTTTGGGTGACAAAGTGAGGGGGCATACGGGTATTGGGCGTGTGTATGCACTTAAGAATGGGCGAGGTATGCGGGCGCAGTATCATTTTCGACGTGCTTTGGGCGAAGACCCCACCTATGCAGATGCGCAGTATGAATTGGCCAAACTGTATGAACGATTACGACCCTTAGATGCATTGGAGGCATTTGAAAAAGCGATTGAAATGGCACCCGACCATGGCGATGCCTATTTTCGGCAAGGGCAAATGCTTGAACGCAATGGTGAGCGCCAGCAAGCCATGGCGGCGTATGAACAGCAAATTGAAGTGACGCCCAACCATGGCGATGCCCGCTATCATTTGGGGCGCTTGTTGTTTACACAAGGCCAACACAAAGAAGCTGCAAAGGTTTTTGCAGGCTTGATTGCAACGGGTGGTGAAGTGGCAACAAAAGCTTATTTGGAAATGGCTTTGATGAGTGAAATTGCCCAAAATTATGATAGTGCACAACGTTTGTTTGAAACATATATTGGGCAATTACCAGAATCGGAACGCGCTATTTTTAAAGATGTCTCAAGGGTGGCAAACAAAAAAGAGTTGGCACAGTTGGAAATGGTTCAGGGTGATGAAAAACAGAAAATGATTGATCGGTTTTGGAACAGCCGCGATCCTGCCCCGTTAACGCGTGCCAACGAGCGGTTGGTAGAACATTATCGGCGTGTGGCATTTGCCTTGTCTCAATATGCCAATGGTGAAAAACCTTGGGATGATCGGGGAGATGTTTATGTGCGGTTGGGGCACCCAGATCATGTGAGTCGTTCGGACAATATTCAAATCGAGTTGGATCCTTATATCACCCGCGCAAGAGAACGGTTTGCCACCCGTTTAGGGCCTGGTTTTGTGCCGCCTGCGGGGCATCCTGTTTTGCCCATTGAGGGGCGGTGGGAATATTGGGTTTATGCTGAAATAGAAGATGGCATTGAATTTGTTTTTGAAAATGCATTTGGGAAAAGGTATACGTTTGCAGATATTCCATTGTCTGCGACCTTTTCTGAGATGGGTTTGTTGTTGGATATGCAAGGCGACTTGATGCTGGCGTCTATTGCAACAAAAACACCTTCTCGGTATCGCGCCGATTTTGCCAAATTGCCCATTGATTTTTATTATTATCCAGCAGGTTTTAGAGATGAAGGCGATCAGACGCGGCTGGAGCTGTATTTGGGCTTACCTGCATCTGAGGTGGCGCGTTTGGATGATGCGCAGGGGTTGGTGGTGTTGGAACGGGGTGTTGCCCTTTATGATTCTCTGTGGCACGAGGTACATCGTGTTACAGATCAACTGACTTTTAGATCGCCCAGTGAACGACAAATTCAAGCAGGTGCATTTATTCCAGGTGTTTTGCCCGTAATGTTAAACCCTGGCAGATATTATATGTCGTTGCAGGTGCGCGATACACGCTCTGGTGATTCACAAGTTTATCAACAAACGATTGATGTGGATGATTTTCGGCGTGATGATATTTTTCGTTTGAGCGATATTGAATTGGCCTTTGTGGTATCACCCACACAAACGGAGGGTCAGTTTGTTAAAAATGGTTTGCAAGTGGTGCCGATGTCGTCGAAGGCTTTTCGGCGTGATCAAAATGCATATGTCTATTTTGAGTTGTATAATTTAAAGCGCGATGCATTTGGGCAAACGAAATATCGTGTGGAATATACGGTCAGAACTTTTCAAGAACGCGCGGTACCTGTGCGTATTTTGCGTGGCCTTGGGCGGCTGTTGCGTTTGGTAGAAGATGATCAACAAATTATGATTGCTTATGAACAGGTTGGCGATCAACAAGATGTGCCTACATTTGTGGAATTGGATTTAAAAGCATCTGAACCGGGTGAACAATTGATTGTGGTAAAAGTAACCGATTTGTTGGCCGAGCAAGAAGCACAGAAAGAAATTCGGTTTAAGATTGTGCCGTGATTATTTAGAACCTGTGTGTGGAATTATGTGGATTTTTAGGTTGTTTGAAAGCGTTTGTTTTTATGTTTTGTAGCCTTCGGCGTAAGATGCTCAAATTACTCGCATCTTCATACTTTTTCTCAACAGCAAGAAAAAGTAAGCAAAAAGTGCCGTCCCTCAAGTGCCGGGAAGGCTGATTTTTCGCAAATATCGATTGTGGATACACCAAAATAGTTTAGCCTGCCACGTTAAGAGTTTTTTGGGGAATGAATAGCTAAACGGAATGGTGCAGAAAATCATGATTGCTTTTGGTGATGGTGAGCCGATTGTAAGGACGATGGCTTTTGTGATCGGATGTTTAATGATAAGGTGGTGCGATGGTGAAACCTGATTTTTCGTTGATTCCCAAAGTGGATGCCGTATTGGATGATCTTGCAATGGCATCGGTTCGGGCATTGTGTGATGGCCCTTTGTTGACGGAGTTGGTGAGAGAGACCATTGATGCTCTGCGACAGGCGATGAAAGAGGGAAAGACCATTGCGGATTCTCGTGAGGCATTAACGGCGTGGGTGATTCAGACGGTAAAGGATGCCTTGACGCAACGTCTCTCGCCTAATTTGAAACGGGTTATCAATGGCACTGGGATTATATTGCACACCAATTTGGGGCGTGCGCCTTTGCCCGATGAGGCCATTGCACAAATTGTTGCTGTGGCTGGGCGATATAGCAATGTTGAAATTGATTTGGACAGTGGGCTAAGGGGTTCGCGCACCAGTTTGGTTGAAGACTTGTTGTGTGAACTTACTGGGGCTGAAGCGGCGGCGGTGGTCAATAACAATGCGGCGGCGGTTTTGTTGGCGTTAAATACGTTGGCACTCGGTAAAGAAGCAATTGTGTCGCGGGGTGAGTTGGTGGAGATTGGGGGTTCGTTTCGGATTCCCGATATCATGAGCCGCAGTGGGGCCGTGATGGTGGAAGTGGGCACGACAAATCGCACACACTTGAAAGATTTTGAAACGGCGGTGACGGACGAGACGGGTGCGATGTTGGTTGTGCATACGAGCAATTATAAGGTGATGGGGTTTACTGCGGCGGTGGATTTGGAAGATTTGGTTGCGTTGGGAAAAGACAAAGGGATTGCCACGATTCATGATTTGGGTGGTGGGGTGTTGATAGATTTGCGCAATTATGGGTTGCCGTATGAACCCCTTGTTTCAGACAGTGTGAAAGCTGGCGTGGATGTGGTGACATTTAGTGGTGACAAGGTGTTGGGTGGGCCACAATGTGGTATTTTGGTGGGCAAAAAAGAGGCGATTGAACAGGTTCGCAAGAACCCATTGATGCGTGCACTGCGGTGTGATAAGCTGACCTATGCGGCTTTGGAAGCGACCTTAAAACTCTATTTAAACCCAAGTCAGTTAAAAAAAACACACCCGACCTTGCGGATGTTGACGGAATCTGTGACGGTGTTGAAACGGCGTGGGCGACAATTGGTGAAACAGTTGAAATCTGTAGATGGGATTCAAGTGTCTTTGGTAGATTCGGTTGCTCAAACGGGCAGTGGGGCTTTGCCATTGGAGGAGATATCCAGTGTGGCTGTGGCCATTTCTTGTGCGGGTGTGGATCAACTCGCTGCACAATTACGTAAAAATGACCCACCGATTGTGGGGTATGTGCGCGATGATCGGTTGTTGTTGGATGTGCGCACGCTTTGGCCAGATGATTTGAAAGTGATTGTTAACGCGTTTGAAAATGCCATTCAGGCAGATTGAGTAGATTGAACTTTTTTAAACTGAAGGAGTCTATGTCACACGTTATCATTGGAACCGCAGGCCATATTGATCATGGAAAGACATCTTTGGTAAAGGCATTAACGGGTATTGAAACCGATACCTTGCCCGAAGAAAAAAGCAGAGGGGTGACCATTGACATTGGATTTGCCTACTGGAAAGACCATGTGACCATTATTGATGTGCCCGGCCATGAGCGGTTTGTGAAAAATATGGTGACGGGCGTGTGTACGGTTGATTTGGCCTTGTTTGTGGTGGCGGCAGATGATGGTGTGATGCCTCAAACGCGTGAGCATTTGGGCATTTTAAATTTGCTGGGTGTGTCGCGTGGGATTGTGGTGCTCACAAAGGCCGATTTGGTGGAAGCAGACTGGTTGGAATTGGTGACAGAAGAATTGGGAGATTTATTTGAAGGCACTTTTTTAGCCGATGCACCGATAGTTCCCGTGTCGTCTGCTACTGGTCAAGGCATAGATGACTTGCGCACATTGGTTGAAGAGACCATTGGTGAAATTACAGAACGGCCAGATCGGGGCATTTTTCGGTTGCCTGTGGATCGGGTTTTTTCTGTGCAAGGATTTGGTACGGTGGTGACAGGTACGATTATTTCTGGATCGGTGAAACCTAAGGATGAGCTTGAATTGTTACCGGCTGGTAAAAAAGTGCGGGTGCGTGGTGTGCAGACCCATAGCAAAGATGTGGATGAAGCATTTGTAGGGGCTCGGGTGGCATTGAATGTAAATGGCGTTGAAGTAGATGAGGTCACGCGCGGCGATATTATGGCGCAGGTGGGATATTTTAAAGCGACCTATATGATTGATGCGCGTTTGCACTTGTTACCCGATGCGCCTTCTGTGGTTAAAAACCGTGCGCGGGTTCATTTGCATTTGGGGCCTCGCGAGGTTTTGGCGCGTGTGATTTTGCTTGAAAGCGATGAGTTGCACCCTGGAGAGTCGCAATTGGTGCAGTTGCGTTTGGAAGAAGCTGGAGTGGCCGCACGCGGCGATCGGTTTGTCATTCGGCGGTATTCGCCCGTTCAGACATTGGGCGGTGGGGTAATTTTAGACCCGCAACCCGTAAAACATCGGCGGTTTAAAGAAGATGTTCAGGTGGTGCTTAAAGATTTGGAGCGTGATGATCCGACAGAGGTTTTAAGTGCACGGTTAAAAGCAGCGGGTTTGGAACCTCGAACGGTGAGTGCATTGGCCGCCGAAATGGGCATTGCAGATGCCGATATTGAAGTGCGCTTAAAAAGTTTGGTTGAGAAGGGAGATGTGGTGGCGTTTGTTGTATCTGGAAAAGAT
The DNA here is from genome assembly GCA_038279365.1 of Candidatus Latescibacterota bacterium. GTDB lineage: Bacteria > Latescibacterota > UBA2968 > UBA2968 > UBA2968 > JABIFK01. Next base: position 33,765 of record JAYODI010000058.1, read on the forward strand.
TATTATGCACATCAAACGTGTTGGGAGCGATTAAAAAAGAATATTGAAGCAGGATTGACTAAATATCATGAAGCAAATTCACTCAAGCAGGGTGCGCGCCGCGAAGAGTTGCGCGCGTTGGTCGATGGGCGTGCATCTCGTGATTTTTTTGATTATGGGGTGGGATATCTGATTGAAACGGGTGTGATTCAAAGTACAGATTCTCTGCTGAGTTTGAGCACACACACGATTTCATTGTCGGCCGATCAGGCACACATTCGCGATATGATCTTGCCGTTGTTACAAGCAGGAGGTACATCGCCTACCGACTTAAAGGCGTTGCCAGAAGCATTGGGAAAAGATGCCAAAGTGGTTCAAGATGTGGTGGCGGCCATGCAAGGCATGGGGGATCTTGTGCGTATGGATGATACCCTCTTGTTTCATTTGGATGTGATTGCAGGCGTAGAGGAAAAGTTGCTGACTTATTTTCAATCTCAGACCGAGATTGATGTGGCGACTTTTCGCGATTTGGTTGGTACAACGCGAAAATATGCGGTGCCGATGTTGAATTATTTTGATACCAAAGGAACAACCATAAGACAAGGGGATGTGCGGGTGTTGGGGAAGTGATTGGCTCTGTCTTGACAGGTGCATAAAATACCTTAGATTCTTTGGTGTTGGTGTTTACTGCGAGGTTTTGGGGTGGCTGTTTGGATGTTCGTTGTTTAAGGGTGTTGAGGTTTTTATGATACAAGCTGTTACGATGCGACGTATGGTTTTTTTGCCTGTTTGGATGGTTTGTTTCTTCTTTTTGGTTTCGGCCAATGCTCAAAAGGATGAGGAAATGGCAATGCTTCGTGTTTTATTAGATGGCACTGAGGTTGGCTTATCTGCCACCCTTCGTGGTGATGAGGTTTATGTTGCCTTGGATGATTTTTGTAAACAAATAGATGCCGAAGCCAAGGTTTTAGAAGCGGGTGGGGCGTTGGCAGTATGTCGGGAAGATTTGTGTATTCCATTGAATGTTTCTGACACCGAAGATACACTTACTGTTGCGGGTGTTTTATTTGGGCGTTTAACGGCTTTTGCCGATCCTTTGGGTTTGGTGTGGACGTTAAACAATGGGGCCCTGGAAGTTACTTCTGGGCAGGTTGTGTCAGGTTTGGGCATTGGCAATGTGCCTCCGCCATTTACTTTGCCCGATTTGTACTCTGGGGCACCTGTGTCGGTGTCTGATTATCGGGGTAAAAAGACGGTGTTTTATATGTGGGCCTCGTGGTGAGGATGCCGCGGCCAACTGCCTGGATGGCAGTCTTTTCACGAACAATATCAAAATGATGTCAATGTGGTGGTCATTGCGCAAGATGCCCAAGGAGCAGAAGTTGCCAAACCGTGGGTAGAAAAAGCTAAGGGAACGTATACGGCCTTGTTGGATCAAAATAATTTTATTGGCAAAGCGTATAATTTGAAGTATGTGCCTGTGGGGATTTTGTTGGATGAAAGTGGTCAATTGGTTCGCGCGGTGGGGAGTGTCAATATTGACAATGAGGATTTTCGCTCCGAGTTGATCGAGTGGGTGACGACGGAGGCGATTCCAAAAGCGTGGATTGAGTCAGATAAACAAAACAAACCTCGTGCGTTAACGGCCAACGAGCAGGAGGCCGATGCGCGGTTTCAGTTGGCAATTGTGTTGTTGGCCAATGGCAAAAAAGACGAATCGGTTTCGGAACTCAAAAAAGCGTTTAAATTAGACCCTGAAAATTGGCTGATTCGCAAGCAATTGTGGGCCATTGAAACCCCCGAAGCATTTTATGAGGGCAATGTGGATTATGGGTGGCAAAAGGCGCAAGTAGAGCGTGAGAAGGCGATTTTAGACCAATAAAGCGGTCACAGGTCTGCAGGTGGCAAGTCGCAGGTGGTTTAGGTTTTGACCTGCCGACCTGTGAGTTGCGATGATTTTTTCTTGTAAGGAGCGGTTGGGTATGAAGTGGCGAGATCGGGCAAAAAGGTTGACGCAGTTGGTCAGTTGTGGTGGTTGAGCGTCTAAGCTTGATCCGGCGGTGCTGGATCTTATTTTAAAAGATTTGCCCAAAGTAAGTCATCCCGATTTGCTGGTGGGTTTGGGAACGGCTGACGATGCAGGTGTATTTCGCATTTCGCCCGATACGGCGTTGATTCAGACGGTTGATTTTTTTACGCCAATAGTCGATGATCCATTTGCTTATGGTCAAATTGCTGCGGCCAATTCACTAAGTGATGTGTATGCGATGGGTGGTCGTCCAATCACAGCGTTGAACATTTGTGGTTTTCCAAGTGACGATGTGCCTCCCGAGATGATTGCTGAAATTTTGAAGGGTGCTTATGAAAAAGTGGCCGAATCGGGTGCGGTTTTGGTAGGTGGCCATTCGGTTGAAGATGTGGAACCCAAGTTTGGTTTGTCTGTAACGGGAATTATCCATCCCGACCAAGTGAAAACCAATGCGGGCGCACAAATTGGGGATAAGCTGGTGTTGACCAAGCCCTTGGGCACGGGATTGATGTCTGATGCCTATCAAAACGATGAATTGTCTGAAGATGAATTACAACCTGCCATAGAGATGATGTCACAACTCAATAAAGTGGCTTCTGAGCAGATGGTGGCTTTAGATGCACATGGGTGTACGGATATTACTGGGTTTGGGCTGATGGGACATGGGTTGGAGATGGCTATTGCCAGTGGCGTTGGGTTTGTGATTCGGTCTGCAGATGTGCCCTTGTTTGAGGTGGCATACAAAATAGCAGAAACGCGTGAGGGGGGCGGTTTGCGCCGAAATCGCGCTGCGCGTGGTGCCAAAGTTCACTTTGCCGAAAGTGTTGCCGAACCGATTAGACGATTGTTGTTTGATCCACAAACGTCTGGTGGACTGTTGATTGCACTTGCGCCAGAGCAGGTCAATGCGTTAATTGATGCCTTGCAAGGGGTGGGCATTGATGCCCGTGAAATTGGAGATGTGGTGGGTGATCATTTGGGTGAAATTTTTGTGGTGTAAGGGCTGAAAGATGAAAAAAGAAAAGAGGTATTGTTTCTCTTTTCCCACCTTTGTGGGAGTGAATGGGGAACTGGTGTCCCTCGCGGACTTCAAATCCGTTGTTGCGTGCTAATCCCACGCTGGGTGGGTTCGATTCCCACACATTCCCGCCAAAATAAGCGGAGAAACCTTTTGTGTTTCTCCGCTGTCTTTTTATATAGTTTGTGAGGTTCGGGTTTGGTTGACAGCGGGCGAGATCGTGTGTAGATTTGCGCCGGTCATTTTTTAAAAGGAGATGCGATGAAACGAATGTTGGCAGTTGGTGCTTTGGTTTTGGGATTTGCTACTGCGGGTTCTGCTTGGCATTTGGGTGGGCATCATACATTAACTTTGGCGGCAGTGGCTTCATTGCCTCAGGAAGTGCCTGCTTTTTTTCGCGAAGGTGCACCTACCATTGCCCATATGAGCTTGGACCCCGACATGGGCAAACACAAGGGCACACCTCATGTGCGTGGTGTAGAGTTTCCTGAGCATTTTTTAGATCGAGAAATGTTAGAAGCCGATACGTTGCCACTAACGCGATATGAGTTTATTAAATTGTGTTATGAATATAAAGTAGCACCCGAAAAAATTGGCTTGGTGCCTTATGCTTTGGGAGAATGGACAGAGCGGTTGGCGGTGGCATTTGCCGAACATCGCAAGTGGCCAGACAACCCACATATTAAGATGAAATGTTTGATTTATGCCGGATTTGTTGCGCATTATGCCGAAGATATGTGCCAACCCTTACATTTGACACTGCATTACAATGGGCGCGTGCAAGCCGATGGCAGTGTGCTCCAAAAAGGGATCCACGGGAAAGTGGATGGTTTGATAGAGTTTTTTAAGATGTCGCCCGATGTTTTGGCTAAAAATCAAAAAGTGACACCACTTGAAAATTTGATGCCCGATATTTTGACACAATTTAAGTCGGGTTTTGCTTTGGTTGACCATGTCTATGAATTGGGTGAACGGATTCCCGACTATGATGCAACGGCGTGGGAAAAAGACCAAGAGGTGATCGATTTTGCTGTTGGACGTGCGCGTGAGTCTGTGCGTTTTACGGCACAGTTGTATTTGACAGCATGGCAATTGTCTGAGTCTTTGACGTTTGATGATTTTATTAAACGCGCAGAGTGGGATGGGTTGGGGAAATAGACGAATAGATGAATAGACGAATAGGCGCACAGCCGCAGGCTACAACGAGCGTAGCGAGTAATAGACGAATAGATGCACAGCCGCAGGTTACAACGAGCGCAGCGAGAAATTGACGAATGGACGAGGATATTTTGATTCGTAGATTCGTAGATTCGTAGATTCGTAGATTCGCAGATTTACTATTTGGTTGGTTTATAAAAGGGGAATGGTATGAAACGG
>JAYODI010000156.1:0-6116 GCA_038279365.1 Candidatus Latescibacterota bacterium
TATGTTTGATGGGAAGATGTTACAGCAGTTGGTTGGTGAGACAGTTCGGAAAGATGTGGATAGCCCTGTGGGTTGTATCACTTTGTTGGCGTCGGATGCGGGATTACAAGCGGTGTTGTGGGAACCGCATCGTCGGTTGATTGGGGAGGTGTTGGATGCGGTTGTGGTTGAGGAGACGCATGCGGTGATTGTTGAGGCAGAAAGACAATTGGGTGACTATTTTGAGGGAGATCGAACGGTTTTTGATGTGCCGTTGGATTTGCAGGGCACGGATTTTCAAAAGCGGGTATGGGCACAGTTGCTGGAAATCCCGTATGGTGAAACACGAAGTTATGGTGATTTGGCACGGGCATTGGGTGATCCACAGATGGCACAAGCAGTGGGGGCGGCCAATGGGAATAACCCCATTTCGATTGTTGTGCCGTGTCACCGCGTTGTGGGGGCTTCGGGCGCATTGACAGGGTATGCTGGTGGGGTAGATGTGAAGGCGAAGTTGTTGGCGTTGGAAAGAAAACATGCTTTGGTTGGGCAGATCGATTTGTTTTAAAACTTGGATGTATGTTGTTGATTCAATAGAACGAAGGAAGGCGCTGTTGCAAATATTTCATTGGTATTTGAGACGTTCATCTTTCTGAGAATCATCTAAGGCGTATCGGTTTACATTGTTGAGTGGTTTTATGTTGCTCTTTCCAAATGGAAAGGGCTGTTTTTATTTGGGTCAATTGGGTTTGTGTTGATTCAATGGTTGTTAAATTGACTCGTTCACGATGGTGAAAATGAGCAATAACTTGTACATCGTCAGTTGTTGACACCGATGGTACGTTTGGCATATCGGTCCATATCTTTGAGGCGAAGTGGATTGTCACTGCGCTCGGTGATGATGCCGTATTTATTGATAAAGAGGTTGGCTGGTAGGGTTTTGAAGTTGTAGATGGTTCGGATGGTTTGCTCGGGGTCTATGAGAAACGTCCAGGTATATCCATTTTGTTCGATATAATTTTGCATGGCTTGTGCGGTGGTGTTGGAACAGACCCCTACTATGGTGATCCATTGCCCCATTGCTTTGTGCAAAGAATCAATTTTTGTCATTTCTAAGTGGCTGATGGGGTTGTTGGGGTCGCAAAAATTGAGATAAATGGGTTGGGTATTTAGGGTGCTGAGTGTGACTTGTTTGCCATTGAGATCGGGCAAGGTGAAATTGGGCGCGCGATTGCCTACGCGAGATCCTATGGCTGGAGCTGTGTTGCGGTTTGAGTTTATGATAACCGCAAAACTGCTTTCTGGTGATTCGGTACTCAGTTGTAAATTGCAACCAAGCAGTGCCCAAGGCAGTAAGAGGATGATATATAAGGTTTTCATGTGTGTCTCCTTTTTAGACCCTATAAAAACAAAAAGTGTGCCATGTTTTAAGTGGGCATTTCGGGCCAATTTAACGGTTTGGGTGTGGCTTTTGTGCAACATGTGTGGTGTTTGTCATACAGAATAGCAGGTGTGTTTTTGTTTGATTGGGCATCTTAGAAACACTATGTTGCGTGGGTAAAGCAGGGGTTATGATTCCGTTTTGTGATTCAATGGAGCGCGTTATGGCAACAGGGCATAAGCTGACGCTGTTGGGTACAGGTTTAATTGGCACGTTTTATACAATGACATTGCACAGTCGCCGGGGTATTGATCGGATGCATTGTGTCTATTCGCGTACAGAGGAACGGGCCAAGACATTTGCACGTGAAAATAAGATTCCGAAGTGGACCACGGATATGGTTGCAGCGATAGAAGATGCTGATACCGATGGGATGATTATTGGATTGCCCAATGATTTGCATGTGGAAGCGTCATCTGCAAATGCCGACTTGCCCTATGTGATCTTGAAAACAGAGCGTTTGCCCGATGGGCGTGTGAAGCAGGTGGTAAAAGATAAAAATACGGGTGAGATTAGCGAACGCATTGAGAATTGAGGAATTGTCATGGCTGATGTGTGGATTGCGGATGCGGGTGTGTTTGAGCAGAAGATGGCGACATTTCGTTTGGTTGGTGCTGAAGGCATTTGTGTGGTGAGTGATTGGGACAGAACATTGACCCAGCCCAAAATGGCCAATGGGCAGGACACAACGTCGTATTTGGCGATTGTGCATGGGGGCTATTTGGGCGATGCCTATCGCGATGAGATGGCGCGGTTGTATGTGAAGTATCGGGGTGTGGAGTTGGCCACCGATATTTCGGAAGCCGATAAATTGCGTTCGATGGATGCGTGGTGGATGGCCGCTTTTGAGCTGTTGAGAGATTTTGGTCTTACCCGTGAGATGATTTTGGATGTGGGTGCGCGCGAGATGATGGTGTTGCGTGAACAGGTAGATGTGTTTTTTAGATTGTTGGATCAGATGCAGGTGCCGTTACACATTGTGTCGGCAGGGTTGGGTGATGTGATAACGGCATTTTTGGATGCTCGGGCATTGCATTTTGTGCATCTGGATGTGATTGCCAATTGGATGCGGTTTGGTGAAAAAGGAGAGGTTGTGGGATTTTCTGAGCCTGTGATTCATAGTGCCAATAAAACGCAGTTGGTGGATCGAGAAAGATTGGGTGATCGAGTGTGTGTGCTGTTATTGGGAGATACACTTGAAGATGCGGAGATGGTGAAGGATTTTGAAGGTGGTACTGTGATTCGGGTTGGTTTTTTGAATGGGGACACCGAACCTATGTATGACGCATTTGCAAATGTGTTTGATGTGGTGGTTGGGACGGATGGGCGTTTTGATTGTGTTAATGATATGGTGAATAATTGGTTAGGATCAGTGATTCAATAAGTTTTGTATTTGGGAAGAAGAGAGATGAAAGATGAAAGAAGAGAAGTTGTGGTTGTTTCTTCTTTCTTCTCCCTTTTCTCATTTTTCTCATTATGTGTGAGGCGTGTTATGAAACTATTTTGGGGTTTGTTTTTTTTGACCATGTGGCCTGTTGTGGCTTTTGGAGATGCGTCTATGGAAACGTTGATGACTCGTTTGGATTTGTCTCGCCCAGAATTGGGTGATGTGAAACGCGCAGTGGATGCAGGGGATATGGAAGCGGGTTTGGAAGCCCTTGCCAAACATTTTCGCACACGCCAAAATCCGGCATTGCCAGGTGATATGCGAAAGCGAGAGGTTCATCGCATTTCGGAACGGCGAAAAGAAGAGGCCGATGCCGCGTTTGAAAATCGGTTTATTGGGCAATCGAAATATGGTTTGCAACAGGTGCCAGAGCCTATTGATTGGAGTTATAATCCAGGAGAAGATGCAGAGTGGACTTGGCAATTTAATCGTCACAGTGCTTGGGGGGCATTGGCCGAGGCTTATTTGGCCACAAATGATGAGCGTTATGCAAAAAAATGGGTGGCTTTGATGCGCGATTGGGTGGCTAAAAATCCAGCAGGAACAGAAAAGTCTTGGCGTACGTTGGAGGCTGGCATTCGGGCGGGGCGCACGTGGACACGTGTTTTTTATGCGTTTTTGGATTCGCCGTCTTTTACGCCTGAAGATATGGCGGTGATGCTGGGTAGTTTTGCTGATCATGCCGAGTTCTTGATGCCTGAAAAACGATTTAGAAGTGGTAGCAACTGGGGGCAAACAGAGAGTGTGGGGCTGTTGTATGTGGGGTCGTTTTTTCCTGAGTTTAAGGATGCGATTTTGTGGCGTGACACGGGTTGGAAGCGGTTGGAAGGTGAGATGTTTATTCAGGTGTTGGAAGATGGGGCGCAGGTTGAGTTGACCACGAGTTATCATCAAGGTACGATTCGTGGGTTTGAGCACGCGGCAGAAATTGCTCAACTGGGTGGGGCTGAACCCACATCGGAATATTGGGCACGTTTGGAAAAGATGTATGAATATACGATGGTGCTTCAAAAGCCGGATGGCACCCAGCCGATGTTGGGCGATTCGTGGCCAGGTGATACACGCCGTATATTGCGCGATGGGGCCGAGCGGTTTGATCGGGCAGATATGCTTTACGTGGCGTCTTCGGGAACAGAAGGTACGCCTCCTGCCCAGTTGGATATGGGATTGCCATCGGCGGGTTATTATGTGATGCGAACAGATTGGGCAGACCCACAGGGCATTTATGTGTTTACAGATGTGGCCCATCATTGGGGTGGTGGGCATCAGCACCCCGATGCCTTGCAAATTAATTTGTATGCATATGGCAAAACGCTGTTGCCCGATTCGGGGAGTTATTTGTATTACGGGCCAGAACGCAAACGGTTTGGCAGCACAAAGTCACATTCGACGGTGACGGTGGACGATAAAAACCAAAATCACACACCGGCAGTTTTAAATGGTTTTGCGCGCACACAAGATTTGAGTTTTTTAGATGGTTCTCAGGCTGGATATGAGGGGATTACCCATCGTCGTCAGGTTTTGTTTGCGCGGCCTGTGGCGGGTGTGTCGCCTTATTTGGTGGTGATTGATCGTATCACGGGCACGGGGGAGCATACAGTTGATCAATATTTTCATTTTTTACCTGCACCCGTAAAACAAGGCCCACTTGAAATGCATACGGTTTTGCCTGATGGGCCCAATCTTTTGGTGCGTGCTGTTTCTGCTGATGGGGTGACGATGGAAGCGGTTGATTCTGAGGTGTCTTTTGTTTACACCGAAAAAGAGCCACGCCCAGCCGTTCGATATCGGCAAAAGCGTGCATTGCCCGTGTCGTTTGTCACTTTGCTTGTGCCTTACACGGGGAATGATATGCCCGAAATTGTGGCGTCTGAAATGGTTTTGGATGGTGCGATGGGTGTGCGTGTTGAAGGAGATGGTTTTTCGGATGTGATTTTTGCAACCGACCAACCTGTGGCTGTTTCGGAACTGGGAGTGACCACTGTGGCACGAGCCGGTTTGATTCGCACGCGAAAGGGAAAAACAGAGACGCAGGTGATTGAATAAGGTCTCATGGGAGACCTGTTCTTTATGATGTTTCGCGTTCGATAATTTCCCAAACTTTTTGAATATAAAAACGATAATTTTCAAGGGGTGTGCCGTTTGGTATGCGGTGATCGAGCCCCAATACACACCCGCCCGTGTTGATCATGGGCGGGATTTTGTATTCGAGTTCGGCAACGATGTCGTCTTGGCTTCGGCGAATGATGTGTTTGTCGATGCCCCCATAAAAAGCGAGTTGCGTGCCGTATTGTTCGCGGATTTTGACAATGTCCATGTTGGCGGCGGGTTCCATGGGATGCATGAGGTTGATGCCCGCTTTAAGAAAAGCAGGGATCACGGCATTCATATCGCCATCGCTGTCTTGGTCAAAGAGGCGGGTGCCGCGTTCTTGAAGCATATCCCACACACGGCGATAATAGGGTGCGATAAATTCGGCAACTTGGCGAGGGCCTGCTAAGGGGCCTGATTTGCCAGCCATGTCTTCGTGTACGCCAAGCAGATCAATTTGAACTTTTTGTATGACGCGATCCAGCACCTGCACGGCTGTTTCGGCCATGGTATGAAGCATGTCGTGAATGAGCTCGGGTTGTTCATAGTAGGCAATGCACAAAGCTTCTTCGCCCATGAGTTGTCGGGGTTCGTCAAAACCACCTGGAATGTGGGCACACAAAACGTGTTGGTTTTGGAGGTGATTGTGTGCAATGGCTTCCCAGTTTTTGCCAAACCGATTTTCGGAAAAAGTATACCACGGTTTGATTTTGAGCCAATCGTCCATGTTTTTGACGGGGTGGTCTAAGGGCAGGGGGAGGGTGGCCACGCCTTTGCTGAGTTTCATGGTGCGTCCAAGCTCATCACGAGAGAGAATGTGGTCATCGGTTTCTTCGATGACTGTGGGCGTGTGCCCGCCCATACGACCTGTTGTGATGGGGATGCCCGCGCGTGTTTCGCACCGATAGGGAAAGGCCGAAAAATCGAGTTCTTCGGGTGAGGCACCTTGTGCTTCCCATTCTTCTTTGAGGCCAATGATGGGGCCAAATATTTCGGTGAAAAGAGGGCGGTCATTGGTCACAAAGGTGAGGTGGTTGAGGTATTCTTCTCGCGGTACACTGGGGCGGCGGTTGATGGCGAGGTCTTGGTGGGTTTTCCATTTGAGTGTTTTGGACATGATCACATCCGATGTGTGGGGATGGGTAACGCGGGATGAAA
>JAYODI010000059.1:0-37760 GCA_038279365.1 Candidatus Latescibacterota bacterium
CGGTCTTCGAGGGCTTTTTTTTCGTCTTCGGTGTAGACCTCATCGGTTATTGTGTCTGATGAGGGTGTGTGCGCCGTTTCACTCGATGCGGTTGTGCCAAGGGCTGAGTGACCTTGCATATCGGTTGGAATGGGTATGTTTAAACTGGCCAGAACGGTGGGTGCTACATCGCGAATGTCTAAATGTGATGGGTTGCCTTGGTGTATGCCATCATTTAAGATGAAGATACCGTGTTGGGCATGGTTGGCATCGTCTGGACCAATGTCATTTTCGAGGGTATGAATAGCATGATGGCCTACCGAACCGATAGAGCGCCAGAGGAGGTCACCAAAATAAACAATGAGGTCTGGCGGAATGTTGTTGACGGTGTGATAAATATCTCCTGGCCTGAAGACTTGTGTTGGAATGGGGTTACCTGCGATATCGGGAATTTGTTTGAGTTGTTCTGTTAGGGTGTTGAGACAGGTGTCGTATTCTGAGGGATCTACAAAGCCTTCGGGTTCACGGCCCTTTACGTTTAGGAAGATACGTGCATAATACCCACCCGCACCCCAAGCGGTGGTTTTTGACCAATCGATATCTAAATTTTCAAAGGGTGTTATGGTCTCTGGCGTGGTTTTGAGTGTTAAATAACCGTTTTGGATCAGCCATTCGTTGATGCAAATGCCACCGTCGATGCGTTTGGCTCCATGATCGGAAACAATGAGAACGGTCGTGTCCTCGCCAGCCAATTTGATGAGGGATGCAATTTCGCCATCGAGGTATTTGTAATAGTCGCGAATGGCATGGATGAACTCGGAATTTGGATCGTATTTGCGGTGGGTGTCGTCGAGAAACCGCCAAAAGCCGTGGTGGATGCGGTCGGTGCCCATTTCGACATGCATACAAAAATCCCATTCGCGGGTTTGCATGAGGTGGCGGGTGACGGTAAACCGTTTTTGGGTCATGTCGTAAATTTGTTGCAAAAGGCGCGGTTTGTCGTCGGTGCGAAAGTTGCGAACGTCGATCATATAACCGTCTGCTACACGCTCAACTTCTTCTTTTAGGGCTATGGGATAGGTATAGGCACTGTCGTTGCTTGGGGTGAGAAATGAAGAAATGAGACAGCCATTGACGGGGCGTGGGGGATAGGTTTGAGGCACCCCCACTAAGATGACTTTTTTGTCGTGGGCAGAGAGTATATCCCAAAGGGTATCGTCTTTAACCAAGCGGGCATTGGCGATATCCATTTGATCGTAGGAATAATTGGCGCGATTGCGCAGGCCATAAAAGCCCAATGTCCCAGGGTCTTTGCTGGTGACCATGCTCATCCAGGCGGGCACGGTAATGGCTGGGATGGTGCTTTTGAGAGGCCCGTAAAGACCATTTTCGACGAGTGACCGGATGGTGGGCAGGTCGTTTTTAAATCGGTCAAAAATGAGTTCGGGGGGGGCGCAATCTAACCCAATGACTAACACACGACGGCTCACGAATTCTCCCTACTGCTTTAAGACTTTGTATAACAAAAATGAAACGGTTAATGTGTGACTTATTGTTTTTTGCGTATGGCGCGATACCATTCAACGCTTAAACGCAGGCCCACTTCAGCGGAAACGAGCGGATTGTAGTTGAGGATATCGCGTGCTTTTTGAATGTCGGCTTGAGAGTGTTTGACATCGCCAGAGCGTGATGGACCATAAATCACTTCGGTATCATTTTCTGTAAAGGTGCGGATATGATTGAGCATTTGATTGAGCGTCATGCGTGCACCACAGGCAATGTTGAAAACTTCTCCAGCGGCTTTGGGCGCGGTTGCGGCGAGAATATTGGCCTGTACAACATTGTCTATAAATGTAAAATCGCGCGATTGTTCGCCGTCTCCATTGACAGTGATTTGTGAGCCGTCTAAAAATGCTGAAATAAAGAGAGGTACCACGGCGGCATATTGCGATTGTGGATCTTGTCCACAGCCAAAAACATTAAAATAACGCAAACTCACGGTTTCCAAACCATAGGTGCGGGTAAATACTTGACAGTATTTTTCGCCCGCCAATTTGGCAACGGCATAAGGTGATATGGGTTGGGGTGTCATCTCTTCTTGTTTGGGCAGGGCAGGGTTTTCGCCATAGATTGAAGAGGATGATGCATAGGTGACTCTGCGGACACCTGTGTCACGTGCGGCGTTGAGAATGTTGAGTGTGCCTTCTACATTGACCTGGTTAGAGGTAATGGGGTCGTGAATAGAGCGGGGAACGGAAGGCAATGCGCCTTGATGGAAGATCACTTCGATATCGCGGGCGGCTTCGTGGACAATGTGATAACTGCGAATATCGCCTTCAATGAGATCAATTCGGTCTTGAAATGGGCCGAGGTTTTCGCGTTTGCCAGTAGAAAAATTATCGAGCACCCGTACGGCGTGGCCTTGGTCGAGGAGGGTTTTGACCAGATTAGAACCAATGAATCCGGCACCACCTGTGACGAGACAGTTCATGAGAGATCCTTTTGTGGATGATGTTTGTTTTATTTCGTCTAAATAAGGAACTTGGTCAATGATAAAATCAGCAGGAAGAGGTTATGCACTTGTGAGTACGGCATCACTTTTGGAAGCATAACTGGGTACTGTTTTGGGGCGGGGTGTCACTTTGGGAATGGCTGTAGTGGTTTTGGCTATGGGTTTTGGCACCACAGGCACGTGGGATGGGGGGGCCTGGGGTGAAAGAGGTTGTTGCCAGCGTTTGGTGCGTTGGTTTTGATATTCTAAAACAACGAGACAGAGTACGCCCAATACAAAGATTGAGAAAAGCACAAATGCTAAGAAGATTTCCATGTCTGTTCCTTCTTTAAATCGGACACTTGGGGGAGAACTTAAGTGTTTTGTTGTCTTTGATTTAAAGCAAGGATGATGCCGACGCGTGATATGTTTGCATATGTGTTTTATTTATAAATATTTATAAATTTAGAATTGCTTTTGGAAATGAAATTGAATGGGTATTAATTTCCGCTTTGCAAGCAAGCCTGGGCCATAAAAATAAAAAAATCTGCCAATGAATGTGTATTGGCAGATTTTTTTATTGGATAAATAATGTAACAATTGCTGGGGTTTGTTTATTGTTTTTTATCGCGGGCAAGAATATCCCATACGGTTTCGACAACATTGTTGCGAATGCCATAGATGCGGTCGTGTAAAAAAACGGTCATATCGCTGTAACCAGAGATCAGTTCGAGTGTGTCTCCAATTTTGATGGCAGGCGATGGGTTGTCCAGTTTTAAGGTGGCATGTTCTGCGGATAAACCTGTGACGGTGATGCCTGAATGGCCTTTGACTTCTGGCATCGAAAATTGGCTGCTGGTGGTTTTTCTGCCGGCATCGGTTATGGCTCGGTGCGGGGCTGGATGGCTAAGAACGGTGGTAAGAATGGTTAAGGCTTGGCCCAAACCAGTTACATGGAGGTCGTTTTTATAGAAAGTGTCCATGAAAATGCCTCCACCGGCTTGTATTTCCGTAATGCCAGCTTGATCGGGCGTAAAGGCCAGTGTGCCTGTGCCCCCTGCACTCACAATGTCTACTTTGAGGCCTTCTTTTTCGATAAGGGTTTTTGTTTGGGCAAGATGTGCAATGGCTTCGCGGCAGGATTTTTCCTTTTCGAGATCGGGTAGAGCCATGGCATGGCCTTCATAGCCCATGATGCCAGCAAATGCAACACCTGGTGCAGCATCGGCTTGTTGGGCCAATGCAAGAGCGGGTTTGCCAGGGGCAACACCACAACGGTCCATGCCAATATTGACCTCAACCAGAATGGGCACTGTGGTATTGGCTTTTTGAGCGGCATCAGAGATGGATTGAATATGGAAGGGGTCATCAACGGCCACCATCACATGGGCTTGGCGTTGGAGGTGGGCAAGGCGGGTAACTTTTTGGTGTCCAACGACTTGATTGGCCACGAGAATGTCTCGAATGCCTGAGGCGGCCATAATTTCGGCTTCGCCAAGTTTGGCACAAGTGATGCCCAATGCGCCTGCCTGGATTTGTTTGTGTGCAATGGCAGGGGTTTTGTGCCCTTTGCTGTGAGGGCGCCATTCCAGACCGTTTTTTTTGCAACGTTCTGCCATAAGGCGCATGTTGTTTTCCATCATATCGAGATCAACGAGCAAGGCTGGGGTATCGAGATCCCATTTTGAGATGCCGATGGGTGAGTAGGACATGGTGGCTCCATAAAAGCAAATAAATACGATCGGATTGTGAAGGTTCGGCTGAATATCATAAAAGGGGTTGGCGCAGGAAAGCGTCAACCCCTTTTTGCTTTAAATCAAAATGGTTTATACCAAATGTGGGTTGCTGGCGCCCCATTCGGAAAGTGGAGGAAGGATGCCGGCTTCGATAACGGCCTCGCGCAGTGCCACAACGTGTTTGTAGGACTCTTTGAGGGCATTGATATCGTCTTCTGTGCCTTCGGGCATGGTGTAGGTAACACCCTTGCTGGATAACGTGGCGGGCATACCCATCATGATGTGGTTCATGCCGTGGCTGTTGACGTAGGCACCGCTTGGCCACTCGTAAGATTCTCCCAAAACACCACGCAACATAAACACACTTTGTTGAGCAGGTGATTGGAATGAGGAGCGACCGCGCAGCTCGATAATGCGTGCGCCACCTCCTCGCACGTGGGCTTGTACATTTGCCCATTCTTCGGCGCTCATGCCAATGCCATTGGCTGTTTTGCCGTTGAGCACATCTTCGAGGGAAACACCATCAATTTTGATGCCACCTTTAAAGACCGCCATTTGTTCACCATGACCACCATAAGTGCGACACCCAGTCACTTTGCTTTGTAAGACGTTGAAGTGTTGGGCAAGTTTGGTTTGTAGGCGCGTGCTGTCGAGGGCGGCAAGTGTTGAAATGCGGCTGGGTTCGAGGCCTGAGTGCACCAATGTGGTGAGGCCTGTAATATCGGCAGGATTAAAGATGATGATCCCAAACTTAAGCTCGGGGCAATATTTTTTGATATCGAGGCCCAATTGTTTGGCTATTTGGGCATTGTCGCGTAACAAATCTTCGCGTGTCATGCCCTCTTTGCGAGGGGCCCCCCCTGAACTGATAATGTAAGACGCACCGCTGAGGGCTTCGCCAATATCGGTTGAGTAGGTGATGTTGGCATTTGGAAAACCACAATGAAACAATTCTTCTGCGGTGCCTTCGAGTCCTTTGGCAAATGGATCATACATGCCAACGGTGGAGGTGGTACCTGAGGCCAACAGGGTTTGTGCGAGATTTGAGCCAATAGCACCTGCTGCGCCCAAGACAACTACTTTTTCGTCGGTAAGATACATACCAGTTCCTCGGCTATATTAATGTTAAACACATGTTGACGGGGCGAATCTTTACGATTCGCCCCTACGGTTAAGGCCAGATTAGAATAGGTTGGATTTGTTATTGGTCACCTTGCTGTTTCTTGAGTTCTTCAAACATTTGATAGGCTTCGGTCGCTTTTTTAACTGCGTCGGAGGCCTCTTTGCCTGTGGCACTTTCAGATTTTTTTGCATAGGCTCGAGAAAGTGCACCCCAGGCACGAAAATTGGCAGGTTGCAATTCTGTTACTTTGACATAGGCTGAAATGGCGTTGTCGTAATTTTCGAGTTTGGTATGTACATCGCCCAGTTGATACCAAGCATCGCCATCGTTGGGGTTGGCATCGACACTTTTTTGATAAAGTGCAACGGCCTTGTCGGGTTTGCCCATTTTGTTATATGCAATGGCCAAGTTAAAAGCGGCATTTTCATCTTCTGGGTTGAGTTCGAGAACTTTTTCTAATATTTCAGCAGACTTTTCAAAATTTTGAGCTGTTAAGAAAATTTGTGCGGCAATGTTGAGCACGGTTGGGTTTTTGGGATCGACAGCCAAGGCTTTTTCGGCGGCTTCGCCAGCAGCGGCATTATCGCCTTGTCGATTGGATAGCAGGGCCATTTGTTGCAAAATTTGCAGGTCTTTGGGTTCAATTTCGTGACCCTTTTTGAGCAAATCGAGTGCTTCTTTTTGGCTTTCTAAGGTGCCTTGGTTGGTGAGGGCCACGCTGAGATTGTAATAAGACTGTGCCTTTTTGGGGTTTCTTTTGATGGCTTCGCGATAGGCTTGAATACCTTCTTCTGCCATATCTGTTTGTAAATAGGCAATGCCCAGACCTTCGTAGGCATCGGCTTCTTTGGCGTTCACTTTGATGGCGGTGTTAAATTGCTCAATGGCAAATTCGTTTTTTTGTGCATTGAGTGCTTGCACGCCAATGTTATAGTGTTGCCGCCAAAGTTCGATGCGCTCGGCTTCGACTTGTTTGAGCCATTTTTTGGCTTTGGGGCTGTTTTCGATGACCTCAAAATGCTTGTTCATTTCATCGTATTTTTCTTTGCGGCTGTAAATGGAGCCAATGTTATAATGTGACTCATAATCGTCTGGGCGGCCTTCTACGGCAATGAGTAATTGATCTAAGGCTTTGTCATATTGCCGTGATTGCAAATAGACTTTGGCCGAGCGTTTGGCGATTGAGGCTTCACCTTTTGAAACGGCTTGTGCTGGTACAACTGCGATGGAACTGGTGAGACCAAACAGGATGGAACACATCCAGATTGTTTTTCTGATGGTCTTTTTCATGCAGCGACTCCTTTCGAAGGCACTACCGGATATTCTCCCGGCGGCGTAATTGTTTAGGCACTTAAAATATGAGGATTCAATATAGGGGTCTGATATTCTCCTGTCAAGTGTCAACCGGTTGTTATGTTTTTGAACGGAGGCACGTTCAAAAATGTTCCGACTTTTTTTTTGTGCTATTTTATAACATTCAAATAATTATTGGTTTATGTGCAAATGTAAAGGGTTTGGGGGGTGAGGTATGTCTGAGATGGTGTATGGGAAAGGTTTGGTTTGTTGGGAATGAACCGAAGTGGTAAGGATAGAAAAAGGGGTGCCTCTTGGCCACCCCTTTGGATTTGAGAACGTGAATAGATTTTATTGTTCGGAAAGAAACTTTCCACCACGGGCCCAGTGGTCGCGAGGGATATCTTCAACAACAACCATGGTAGAGTCGGGGTTGGCTTTACATATGTCAACCAAAGCGTTTGTGATGGCTTCGACGAGTTGTTTTTTTTGCTCGTGTGTGCGTCCTTCGAGCATTTTGACATTAACAAAAGGCATGCAAAACTCCTGATCTTTTTAGGTGCTATTAGAATGAAAAGGAAATGGGTGGTAACTGAGGGATGGCAGGTTTGTTTGCACCAAATGTAAAGGCTACAGGCAGATTAAGCCCGCGAATGCTGCCAAGTGCTTGGTTGCTCACAAGATCAACGATGAAAACCTGAAGGTTACCGGTGGCTTGATCGGATAACAATTCTACACCCGCGACATAAGCCGTTTTGCCGTCTGGGGTAACGCCCATGTTGGCAACCAACTCGCCCGCTTTAATTTCGGCGACTTGTGTGAAGGTTTGTGTGTCGATAACAACAATGCCCCCCCAAGATATGTTTACGGGGGCACCCGTGGGATCAAACCCTGTGGATAGACGCCAAACAGCGGCATATAAACGATTGCCGTCTGGAGACAGGCTGATATCGTAAACCCGGACCAACAAATCTCCTGCTTGACCGACTTGGATACTTTTTTCAATGGTTTTGGTTTGGGTGTTGAGCGCTTGAATCAGGTTTCCACCCGTGTTGTTGAGATAAAGCTGGTTGCCATTACTGGATATGGCAAGGCGTGTAATACTTGTATTTACGGGAATGGTTTCTAAGAGGGTACGGTTTTGGGTATCTAAGACAGTGATGTTTCTTGTGCCATCGCCATGGGCCACATAAGCACGGGTGCCATCTGGGGAAAGCACAATACCACTGGGGGTTAGACCTACGGGGATTTGCGTGATGGTTGTACCTTTTGCCACATCAAAAACTTCGACCCAACTGGCTCCTTCTTCTGTGACATAGGCTGTGTTTTGATCACTGGAAAGCGCCACGCGAAAACCACCACGGCTTTCGAGGCCTCCACTGGGGAGAAAGGTGGGGTCTAAAGGAATGGTGAATGCTCTTGTGTTGTTTGTTTTGTTAAAGGCATAAAATGTGTCGATGGCAGATATATAAATGCGACTGCTTGAGAGCGCAATGCCACGAGGTTGGGATACGAGGAGGGTGCGTGAAGGATCGAGCAAGTTGGTGGCGGTATTGACAACTTCGACACGCCCACCTGTGACATCGGCAATGTAGAGCAATACCTCTTGGGGATCGTTGGGAGATTTGCCAAAGCTTTGGGCAAAAACGAGAAAGTCGGGAAAGTCGATGGTGCCGTTGCCTGAAAAGTCTAAACGGGCATCGAACCCGACATCGCTTGTTGATTTGCCAAACCCGCCTGCAAAAATGAGAAAGTCGGGAAAGTCAACCCGACCACTGCCGTCAAAGTCGGCGGCTTCGATGTTGGTTTGCTGAGCATATGTTATATGGGCACTGGCAAGGAGCATACACAACGCGATCACAACTTTATTCATGCACTTCCCTCCAAATCAAGTGGTCTGCGTGTGGCAGTTGGTTTTGATCTGCTTTGATCTCACGGTTTGTTATGATACGTCTCACATTTGACCGTGTCAATGTCATTTCAAAACGAGAAGACTGCCGATTGGTTATAAAACGCGCGGATAAAAAAACGGTTCCTTATTCGAAAATTTAGGATGGCTAAAATAAAATAAAAGTGATATGTTAGAGCGTTCTGTTTTGTATTTTAAATCATGTTTGGAGAGTAAAAATGATTCCTGATTACCCCATGTATTTTTGGATGATTGCAAGTGTTGCAGTGGTTTTTGTAGGTATTGCGAAGGCAGGTTTTGGTGGTGGGGTGGGCATTGTGGCTACGCCACTGTTGGCTTTGGTGATTTCTGTATCTGATGCGGCGGCTATTTTGTTGCCGTTGTTGATTGTGTGCGATGTCTTTGCAGTGTGGCATTATCGCACAGGTTTTCATCGGCGCAGTATCAAGTTGATGTTGCCGGGGGCCATTTTGGGCATTGGTGTTGGTGCTTTTTTCTTTGGCTATTTTAGCCAAAATGAGCGTGTGTTGCAGATGGGATTGGGCGTGTTGTGTTTGGTGTTTGTGTTGTTTCAGGCCACGCGGGCTATGATTATGGGCGTGTTGACCAAGCGTCATCCTCATGGTGCTGAAGGTGTGTTGATGGGGGCAGTGGCAGGGTTTACCTCAACATTGGCACACGCGGGTGGTCCACCTGCTACCATATATTTGTTGCCACAACAATTGGAGCGGCGTTTGTTTGTGGGAACTACGGTGATCTTTTTTGCGGCGATTAATCAAATTAAACTGATTCCGTATTTGGGTTTGCACATTTTGGGTATGGAACATTTGGTAACGATTGCCATTTTGTCTCCTCTGAGTTTTTTGGGAGTGAAGTTGGGCATTTTTTTAAATCAGCGATTCACAGATTTGTGGTTTAATCGGGTGGTTTATGGGATTTTATTTGTTTCGGGAATTCAGCTGATTATCGGGAAAAGTTTGCTTTTGTGGCTGGTGGGATAAAGGGCATTTCGCGGATACTGAGAATGCCAGATGGGATAAGTTGGGGTATAAGCGTGCGCATTTTATTAGAGATGAAGGTACTTTATGGCATTGTTAGCAGATGAATATTTGGATGTAGATGGCGAAACTTCTCGGCGTGATTTGACTGTGCGGTCGATGGTGTTGGGTGCATTTATGGTCGTTTTTGTGAATGTGGGCGCACCTTATGCCAAGTATATTTTGCACTCATCACTTATGGCGTGTGATTATTTGCCGTTTGGTGTGATGCTGCCTTTTATTTTGGCGGTGTTGGTGCTCAATACCATTTTAAAAACAATTCGTGCCAATGCAGGGTTGACACCTGGTGAATTGGCGGTGGCCTTTGTGATGGGGCTTGTTGGCTCTACCATTCCAACGTTTGGTTTGACGGGGTATTTGATTTCGACTATTGCATCGCCTTATTACAATGCCACAACGGAAAATGGATGGGGTGAGTATATTCAGCCCAATTTGCCCAATTGGTTGATTCCTTCTAATGAAACAGGGGCGATGAATTGGTTTTTTGAAGGGTTGCCAGAGGATCAATCTATTCCGTGGAATGTTTGGATTCCACCTTTGTTTTGGTGGCTCGGTTTTTTTGCCGCATTGATGACCGTGTGTTTTTGTACGGTGGCGATTTTGCGACGACAATGGATTGATAATGAGCGCATTGTTTTTCCTTTGGCACAGGTGCCATTGACCATGGTGGCTGGTTCTGATGAACCTGGGCGGATGCCTGTGTTTATGAAAAGCCCACTGTTTTGGATGGGTTTTACTTTGCCACTGGTGATTATTTTGTGGAATATTATTGGATATTTTATTCCCACATTCCCAAGTATTTCTTTAGAAAATCAGATCA
This sequence comes from Candidatus Latescibacterota bacterium, assembly GCA_038279365.1. Classification (GTDB taxonomy): domain Bacteria; phylum Latescibacterota; class UBA2968; order UBA2968; family UBA2968; genus JABIFK01. Next base: position 10,410 of record JAYODI010000059.1, read on the forward strand.
GTTTGTTGCGTGATGCGCCCGCAATGCGATTGAACATCTATTTTCCATTGATTGGGTTTGCCTATTTGATCAATTTGGACGTGGCATTTAGCATTTGGTTTTTTCATTTGTTGGGGCTTGCCCAACTGGCGGTGACCAATCGATTTGGTTTTGAGGTGGGCAACGGCGACAATTATTGTTCGTCGTCTCCTGTGATGGCTTGGCAAGGTTTTGGTGGGTTTGTGGTGTTGGTGGGATGGGGGCTTTGGATGGCACGTGCACATTTGAAGGATGTCTTTGGCAAAGCGTTTGGGCGTGCGCCTCATGTGGATGATCGGGGAGAGTTGCTGTCGTATCGGGTGTCGGTGATTGGGTTGATTGTGGGCTTGCTGTATGTGGTGGCCTTTTTAATTGCTTCGGGTATGTCTCCTTTGGTGGTCATTGCGTTTTTGTTTGCTGTGTTTGTGTTGTATTTGGGGGTGACACGCATTGTGATTGAAGGGGGCTTGGTGTTTTTGCGTGGGCCTATGATAGCACAACACTTTACGGTCTATACATTGGGTGTCACATCCATTTCGCCTGTGAGCATGGCGGCGTTGTCTGTGTCGTATGCGTGGTTTTGTGATGTGAAGTCGTTTTTTATGCCGGCTGCAGCACATGCGGCGAAATTGAGTGATGTGTTGAAGCTGCGCAGAAGCACTGTGATCACGGCGGTGGTTTCGGCACTCGTTTTAGGGGTGATCACCTCTATGATGTATACGCTGAGTATGGGGTATTCACACGGGGCGTATAATTATGGAGACTGGATTTTTAGAGGTGGCAGTTTGGTGCCTTACGACGCCATGGTGAGCAAGATGCGCAACCCTTTTGATGTGGGATGGAATAAATTGGGTGTGATGCTTGGGGGCATGATTGCAATGGCTGGGGTTACTTTTATGCGGTATCGATTTAATTGGTGGCCTTTGCACCCATTGGGTTTTCCCGTGGCCTTTACATTGCCTGTTCGGTTGTCTTTTTTCTCTATTTTTATTGCTTGGGCGGCCAAATCGATCATTTTGCGCTTGGGCGGCATTGCTCTCTATCGCAAAGCAGAGCCCTTTTTCTTTGGCATTATTGTTGGTTTTTTTATTGGAACGGGTATTTCATTTGTGGTCGATATGATTTGGTTTCCTGGGCAAGGCCATCGGGTGTATGGCTGGTAGGCAATTGTTTGAACCATTCTGCGATCCAAATGCAGAAATCTGAGCACGGAACATAAGGAAAATTGGGGCTGTCTAAAAAACGAGTGGTTTGTGAAATGGTTTTGGTGGGATTGTTTTGAGGATGGTTTTTGGGTAATCTTTGGGTAGTGATAATGCTTCGAACTTTACGAAGGAGGTGATCATGATGACTTTATACGCACGCGTGATATCCATTTGCCTTATTGCATTCGTTGCAAGTGGATGTTATACACAGATTCGATCACCTTTGGATCATACGACGGTTTCATCGTCGGCTCAGGCGTCTGATACGGTGGTACAGCGGTTTGAGTATTACCATTATTATGGCAGAGACCGTATTTATGACCCTTATGATTTTCGAAATATTGATTTTTACGAATCCAATATGCAGTGGATTTACACGCGCAGAACGCCCCATTGGTATCGGCACGATTTGATTTGGGATCAGGCATGTTGGGTTTCTGTTTATCACCCACAGTGGCGTCGGTATCCACCTGCTGTGTTGGTGCCTTATGTGGTGTATCACTCACCAATTTTGAATGATCAGCCCCCCAAAACGGTGGAACGACAGCGCCCACAAGTGCGCCAAACGGGTTTTGAGGGCACACCTGCTTCGGGTGAAATGATTCGTGTCAATCATGCAAATACGCGCCCACAGACAGAGGCGTCTACAAGTGCAAACACAGATTCGTCGAGCAAACAGGCCACAACAGAAAAGAAAAAAGAAGAAGAAAAAGAAGAGAAGCGGACTGAAAAGCGGGATGAACGCAAAAAAAGAGGGGGGATGCGATGAGGTGGTTGCGCCTATGCAGCCTGTTTTTGCTGGTTTTGAGCGGACAGGCGGTGTTTGCCCAGGAGATTGTGTTGGATGGTTTTGCGGGCATTGGCAGTCGTGCAATGGGGATGGGGGGCGCATTTGTATCTGTTGGTGATGATTATTCCAGTGCATTTTGGAACCCAGCGGGTTTGGCACGGGCAAGTCGGGGAACGGTTTATTGGGAAGCCACGCATGGGCGGTTTGAGAATGAGTCGCGGTTTTTTGGATCACCAGCAGAATATGCTTTGAGCAGTACGCGTATTGGTGCAATAGGCGTGGTAATACCTTATCCTGTGCATCAGGGCAGTTTGGTCTTTGCTGGAGGGTTTGGACGCAACAAAAATTTTGATAATGGGTTGGAAATATCTGGGTATGACACGGCAGTTGATTATGATAAAAAAGGATTTTCGGAAGACCGTGGGGCTTTGGGTGCTTGGACGCTTAGTGGTGCTGTGGATATGGCTCCCAATTTGTCTGTGGGGCTTTCTCTTTATCGATGGCGTGGCTCCAACCAATTTGACCAAGAATTGACGTTGACAGATGTGCAAAACGCACACCCCGATACAGTGCGGTTTTATCAGCGCTATGCCTCTAAAGATCGTTATTCGGCTTGGGGCATTCAAGGGGGTTTGTTGTATTGGCATCGGTCGGGGTTTCGGATGGGCTTAACGGTGGCGGCCACAACCCCTTTGCGTGTGGCTTCTCAATTGGAAGACGAATTTGAAGATGAATATGATAATGGCACAGATGTGTATCCAACAGAGCGTTATAGTGACCAATATAAGATAGAACATCCACTCACATTTGCATTGGGCATGGGGTTTGTGCGTGGGCCCTGGACAGTGGCAGGCGATGTGCATTATGGCGATTTACAAGCGGTAACCTATGACCAATTGCCCCAAGTGCTTGCGCCCAATGTGGATGATTTTAGACGCCAATATCGCGATGCATTGCGTTTGCATTTGGGTGGGGAATATGCATTTCGCAATCTGGCGTTTCGGGCAGGTTATTATCGCGATCCTGTGCGCTATGTGGGGGGCGGAAACGTGCCTAATATTGCAATTGAGAACGATCGCAATGCGTGGACATTGGGCGTGGGGGGGAAGTTGGAAAATACGGTGGGGTTGGATGTGGCGGCTGTGTTGGGTGGGTATCGGGTTGTAGAGGGTAACCGAGCAGATCGTGTGAAAACTGTTCGGGTGTTTGCTTCGGCAACATTTTGGTTTGATATGAATGATGATGGGATGTAAGGATTGGGGACTTGAAGGATTTTTCAGCGGTCAGCTATCAGCTATCAGTTTAAGGCGATGATTCAACAGAAATGGATGGGGTGGGAAGAGGTTGTTTGATTGTCTCATAAAAACAGAAAAGCCGTCGATGTGTGTGATCACATCGACGGCTTTTTTTTAAGCGATGTTGTTGGTGCGTTTGGCAGACCAAATGGTGTTGTAGAGTAACATCGTGATGGTCATGGGGCCCACGCCGCCTGGAACGGGGGTGATGGCCGAGGCCACTTCTTTGACATGTTCATAATCGACATCACCAATGAGGCGGAAGCCATTTTTCTTAGACTTGTCTTCGATGCGGTTGACACCCACGTCGATCACCACGGTGCCTTCTTTGACCATGTCGGCGGTGACGGTGTTGGGATATCCGGTTACGACAATGAGGATGTCGGCTTGGCGCGTAAAATGCCCCAAATCTTTGGTGCCCGTGTGACAGATGGTAACGGTGGCGTTGGCGTCTTCGCCTTTTTGGGAGAGGATATTGGCCAAGGGTCTGCCCACAAGGGTGCTTCGACCGACAATGACAATGTGTTTGCCTTGGGTGTCAAAATTACCACGTTTGAGAATGTGTTGCACGCCGTGAGGGGTGCAGGGCAAAAAACCTTCTTCGCCGCGCATCAATCGACCCAAATTGACCGGATGAAGTCCATCGACATCTTTTTCGGGAGAGATGGCGTTGAGGGCTTTTTGTTCGTTGAAGCCTTTGGGCAGGGGCAATTGCACGAGGATGCCGTGAATGGTTGGGTCATTGTTGAGTTTTTGGATGAGATTGAGCAGGTCTTCTTCTGGTTGGTCGGCTGTGAGGTTGTACTCAACAGAATGCAGACCAATGTCGCTACAGGCTTTGCGTTTGCCTTTGATATAAGAAAGGGAGGCGGGGTCATCACCCACCAATACAACGGCAAGGCCTGGGGTGAGGTTGTGCTTGGCTTTGAGCTGGGCAACATCATTGGCCATTTCGGCACGCATGGTTTTGGACAGCGTGGTGCCACTGAGAATTTGAGCCATGGGCAGGTCTCCTTTTGGGTATCTGACCCGACATAAAAATACGCCTGGGCCATTGTGTGTGGGCGCCCAGGCGGTCGGCAAGTTGCAAAAGTAAATAGCGTTTACGCTTTACTTTTAAGTCCAACGCTCCCTCGTGGTTGTTTCCACGTTTCCGCCAGTTACGTTGGGGGTATCTGTTTTAATAAAGGTAAGGGATTTTGAGGGGGCGTCAAATAAAAAATTGAGGACAGGGTTTTACTTGGGGTGATTTGGGGGGAATTGATTTGGGATGAGGAAATTTTGTTGTTTGCACATTATGCCTTCGGCGGAAAATGTTCAAATTATTCGCATCTTCATACTTTTTTTCAACAGCTAAAAAAAGTAGGCAAAATCAGCCGCTCCTCACGTGCCGGGGAGGCTGATTTTCCGCCAATACCCTTAGTGGATGTAGAATGGGCAGTGGCCTAAAATTTTTTGAGGTTTTAGGAAATGAATAGCTGGACGGAATGGTGCGGAAAATCATGAATGTTTTGGGTAATTGTTTGACGTTAGTTAGGGGGGGATGTGGTGTGGTGATGGGGGCGAGATGAGTCTGGGTATAAGCCGATTTGATCAAATGGGATGGGTTTGATGCCAATTTCGTAGGCGGGGGAGTCTTCGTGGAGTTTGTAGTTGTCGTTTGTTACGTCGATGAAATGGGGGTCTTCGTCGATGAGGTTGTTTTGGAGGGCGACGATTTTGGGCGTGGCGTTCCAATGGATTTTGTGCCAGGTGCTTTGATAGGAGATGTTGCGCAAGATGAGATTGCCTTCGGGGGGGATGCCGTCTTTGGCTTGGTAATATCTGGCTACTTCGTGGAGTTCGGGGTAATAATTGCTGTAGGGTGGTTCGAGTGGGTTAAGGGCTTCAAAGCGGGGTTTCAGGGTGGTGTAGATCAGGTTGTGCCACTCGGGGTGTTTGTCGAGGCCACGTCCGTCAATGTGTAGGGCGGGTTCACATTGGACGAAGATGTTGTTGTCAACGCGATGGTTGCGACCGCCGCCGATGAAGACGGCGTTTGGGCAACGGACAAACACATTGCCGATGATGATGGCACCACTGGCGCAGTCGTCTAAGCAAATGCCCTTAGATTCGTGGTCACCTACATCGTGGAAATAGTTGTATTGGATGCGAATGCCGCGCTCTGTCCAATCGCGGCCCATATAAAATGCACCTCCGTCGGTTGTTTCGAGGCATACGTGATGTATGTGGTTGTACTCGATGAGGTGTTCGTTGCCTGTGAGTAAGATCGCGCTGTGTGGGCAATTGTGAATGTGATTGTGTGACACGCGTATGCCTACGCCTGAAATTTGAATACTCGGTTCAGGGGTGTTTGCCCTTTGGGCAATGTTGTTGATGTTGCAGTTGTCTATGCTGTGTTCGGCACGGGTGAGGGTTTGGCGATTGCCCCCACTGACAGAGATGCCAACTCCGTCTGTGTGAGAGACGTTGCAACTTTGCACACGGTGATGTGTGCCACCGTTTATGAGAATGCCCGTGTTGCCGATGTTGCAGAGGGTGCATCCTGCAATTTGAATGTGTGTGCCACCTTCTATGACAATGCCATTGCTGGGTGTGTTTTCGAAGGTGATGTTTTGAAATGTGATGTGTTGTGCGTGGGTGAATGTGAGTAGGGCAGATGGTGTGAGGGTTTGCGCACCGATGATGCGTACGTGTTCTTGTTGGTAAGCGCAATAAACAATGGGGGCGGGGTCGGTGCCACTGTCTTGTTCGGTGAGGGAGAACGTTTCGTCAAGCACATAGGTACCTGCGTGTAGGTAAATGGTAATGGGGGCTTTGCCCGCGTATTGGCGTGTTGCTTGTTGAGCGCGTGTGAGTGTGGCAAAGGCTTGTTCTGGTGTGGTGCCTGAGGCTTGGTCGTTGCCCGAAGGTGAAATAAAGTATGTGATCATTTTAGGCCAGTATGGTGGTGTCTTTGTCGAGTGGGCGGTTATATGCGGTATCTATTTCAATGGTGACTTTGGCAATGCGTTTTGAAAAATAATATACGCGCTTGAGATATTCAACAATTTCTGATTCTAAACGAAATACAGCCAAGCGCTCAGGTTCTTCGGCTGTGAGTCTGAGGGCAAGGTGGCGTTCGGCCTTGTCTGCAAGGCGATTGATTTCGTCTTTTGCATTTTCAACTTCTTCTGCGGTTGCGCGATCTGCTGATACGAGTGCTTCAATTGATTTTTCGACTGCCCAAGTGATTTTTTGGGTAAGTGGGCGCAAGACATCTTGGGTGGATGTGCTGATTTGAATATTGTGGCGCAAACGTTCTTGCCCCACATCTACCAAGTTGGTTTCGATGACGTCGCCAATGTTTTCAATGTAGTTTGCTGCAGACATATAGTCGTGCAGGCGTTCGGATTGTTGTTGGGTGAGGCTTTCTTGCGATAGGCGTCCCAAATAAGTGACTAAGGCACCGTGTAGCATATCGACATCGTTATCCATTTGTTTGAGGTGTTCTAAGTCTTTGGATTGCCCATTGATAACGGTGTTGTGCACTTCTTGCACCATCCGAACCACGGCGCCACCTTGACGGCCTAATTCCATTCTGACCAAGTCAAAGGCCAAGTCGGGTGTTTGCAGGAGAATGGGGTTGAGATATGTTGTGCTGGAGATCGGTTTTTCTTTGGTGTCGGGAACAAGGCGTTGAACCAACTTTGCCATGGGGGTGATGAAACCGATAAAGAGCAGTGTGTTGATAACATTGAATAGGGTGTGTGCATTGGCAATTTGGCGTGGGGTTTCTGCGGCCAAACGGTTAATGCCTTCTAAATCTGGCACTTGTGGAGATAAGATACGCACAACTTCGGCAAAGTGGGGAATAAAGAAAAACCAAAGTCCTACCCCAATGATTTTGAATAAAACGTGAACAAGGCCTGCACGCACGGCTTCTTTGGGTTTGCCAATGGATGCCAGAATGGCTGTGACACAGGTGCCAATGTTGGCTCCAAATGTGAGGGCAATGCCCGCATCTAAAGAAATAAACCCTTGGCTTGCTAAGACAATGATGACGCCAATGGCTGCGGAGGAGCTTTGAATAAGGGCTGTAAATAGGGTGCCGAGTAAGATGCCTGAAAAGGGGTTGGACATGCTTTGCATGAGGTGAATAAAGGGAGCATAGGTGCGTAAGGGGTTTGTTGCCGTACTCATGAGGTCCATGCCGAAAAAAACCAAACCGAGCCCCATGATCATTGTGCCATATAATTTTACTTTTTCAACTTTTACCGTAAATAACATGGCAAAACCAATGGCAATTAAAACAAGCGCATAATGTGTGATTTTAAATGCGATGATTTGTGCGGTAATGGTGGTGCCGATGTCGGCACCTAAGATGATGCCAATGCCTTGGGTGAGGTTCATTAAGCCTGCAGAAATAAAGCCGACCACCAAAACAGTGGTGACCGATGACGATTGAATGATGGCGGTGATACCTGCCCCTGCCAAAACGGCTTTGAACCGATTGGTGGTCATGCGGGCAAGCATGGTTTGTAAACTGTGTCCGGCAACAGATTTGAGTGCATCTGTCATTTGCTCCATTCCAAAAAGGAAAAGGGCCAACCCGCCTACAAGGCCCATGATAATGGGGCCAATTTCTAAAATCTCTGTTTGCATGAAAACATACTCCGCGACGGAAAAGCGTATTGGCTGAAGGAACTATGAGTTGGAGTGGATCAACGATGGTTCAGGATGTGTTATTTGTTTATATTGGGGAAGGTAGGATAGAACATAAACTGAGGCAAGCGAGGATTGGGTATGCTGGAGCGTGAGATTTCAGGTGGGCAATATGTGTTGATTTATATGTGCTGGGTGTTGGCGATGGTTTTGGGTTTTTTGGCGTTGGTATCTGGGCGCGAGTTGTTGCTAACTGTGTTGGCTGTGCAACAGGTAGACCTAAAAGTGGTTGGGTTGATTGATAAGCTTGTGTTTTTTGTGATGGGTGTGATTGGGCTGTGTATTGTTGTTTTGTCTGAAGGATATTTGCGTACGGGCGCAAAAAAGGGGCAAATTGCAGGGCGAATCGGTTTGGTTTTTGGCGTGGAGCTCTTGGCTCTTTTTGTGTTTGATTTGGGGCGGTTGTTGGTGCCCGATGTTGCCGATGCTGCACGACCTGATGTGACACAGACGGTGATGAGTTTGGTGATTGGTGGTTTGGGTTTGTGGGTGTATTGGAAGAGGCGTATAAAAAAATAGTTTATGCTTTGGGGTGAAGAATTGCCGCCAGTTTTTCGGCGTCTATGCTGCCACCGCTAAGCACACAAACCGAAAGGCCACGTTGGGACTTGGGGAGTTGCAATGCTGCTGCCAATGCGAGGGCGCCAGAACCTTCCGCGATGAGTTTGTTTTTGAGGGCCAGTTGGCGAATGGCCTGTTTGACTGCGTCGTCTGATACGGTGACAACCTCGTCGAGTACGTTTTTGAGTAGGGGATACATTTCGTCTACAATAATGGGCACGGCGGTACCGTCACAAATGGAAGGTTTGGCCTCGATCCACCCACCGGCATCGCGTTTGAAGCAGGCAGATAGTGTGGCACAGTTTTCAGATTGGACGGCAATGATTTTGGCTTTGGATTGTGCGGCTTTGATGGCACTGCCCACACCCGCAATGAGTCCACCCCCGCCAACGGGCACAAAGATGGATGTGACTTGGGGCATGTCGTTTAGCACTTCAAGGCCAAGTGTGCCGTGACCTGAAACCAGGTGGGGTTCACCCCACGGATTGAGGTAGGCATAGGGTTCGTTGCGCCAGTGTTCTTCGAGCATAAAGGCCAATAAATCGGGAAAGGGCAGTTTGATCGGCTCGACGCCATAAGATGTGATGGCGTCGAGTTTGTTTTGGGGGATTGTATCTGGCAATAGGGTGCGGGCAGGCACATCAAAAAGACGGGCCACATAACCCAGTGCCTGAGCGGTGTTGCCTGCACTGGTGGTGCTTAGACCTTTGGCACGCTCTTGGGGTGACAATGACGCGGCCCAGTTGAGCACGCCACGTAATTTGAATGAGCCAATGGGTTGGAGAACTTCGGGCTTGAGAAAGATGTTTGTTTTGGCTTTGTAACTGTGCAGAGGCACAAGCGGGGTACGCACAACGTGTTTGGCAATGCGTGTGGCGGCCTGTTGAATGTTTGCAAGTGTGGGTTGGGCAACGGGGGCACCGCCCCAACCTGTGGGTCTGTGTGTCATGTGATTAATCCATATGTTGAATAGGAAAAATAGAGATCGAACGGAGATGGACAATATACGCGCTCAAAAAAGCATTGTCAGTGAAATTTTTAGAATCGGTCTCTTAACTGGATACATTTGGCTCATTTGGTGAGAGACCTAAAAGCCGGAAATCTTTTGTAATCATTGTGAATGACAAGAAAAAAAGCCCCTTATCTTAGATGATGATAAAGGGGCTTTTGGTTTGAGAAACATTGTTGTTTTTATTTTAAATGTTTATTGAAGAAAGCAATGGTGCGTTCCCACGCGAGTTTGGCATTGGCTTCGTCGTAGCGGGGTGTGGTGTCGTTGTGGAAGCCGTGGTTGCAGTTTTCATACATATATTGGGTATAGTCGATTTTTGCCTTTTTAAGGGCTTCTTCATAGGCGGGCCAACCTTCATTGATGCGGGTGTCTAAACCTGCGTTTTGAACCAAAATGGCGGCTTTGATTTTGGGCACATCTTCTGAGGCTGGTTGGCGACCATAAAAGGGAACGGCAGCCTTAATGACATCGGGAATTTCAACGGCAAGGGTGTTGGCCATGCCCCCACCAAAACAGAACCCCACCACACCCACTTTGCCATTGCTTTTGGGATGTGACTTGAGGTATTGTGCGGCGGCAATGAAGTCTTGGGTGACTTTGTTGCGGTCTAATTCACGTTGCATCGTACGGCCTTCGTCATCTGTACCGGGGTAGCCTCCCAATGGTGCAAGTGCGTCTGGACCCAAGGCTAAGAATCCTGCAACGGCTGTGCGCCGAACAACGTCTTCAACATAAGGATTAAGGCCACGGTTTTCGTGAATAACGAGCACTGCGGGCAATTTGCCTTCGGCTTTGGCGGGTTGGGCCAATAAGCCTTTTGTTTTTTCGTGACCTTTTGGAGAGGGGTATGATGTGTATTCGGTTTTGATGCGTTTGTCGTCTTTGGCCACTTGAGACGCAAATGCGTAATTGGGCATAAGGCTTTCAATTAAGGCGGTGGCAGTCATACCACCGACAGCGAATTTGGCGGCTTTTTCAAAAAAGGTACGGCGGTCCATTTGACCGTGTACGTAGCCATCAAAGAGACTGAGCAATTCGGGGTCATAATCGGCAGCGGTTCGGCGTTCCATATGGTTTCCTCTCATGTATCTTCCGGCAAGCGGAAAGAGCGACAATGATAGAATGCCCCGGTGCATTCCCTGTTATTTGCCCGCGCAATGTACAAAATTTAATCAAAAGAACGAGTGTTTTTAATTGGGGTGACCCATTGATCCATTTTTTTATTTATGCGGAAAGATAATGTTAACAAAGACATATTTTTATAAAAATAAAATACCTTTTTATTTTAGTATAAAATGAACTTTAAAAGTAAAAAAAGGTATTTTATTGGTTTGTTATTTGGGCAGGTCGTTGTAACTGCTGATGATGTGACTGATGAGTCCATATTCGACTGCTTCTTCGGGGGTGAACCAACGGTCGCGGTCGGTATCTTGAGCAATTTCTTCTACGGGTCGCCCTGTTTCTTTGGCGTAGAGTTCGTTGATTTTGGCGCGCAATTTGATGATTTGCTCAGCCCATCGTTTGATGTTTTCGGCGCTTGTGCCGGGGATGTTGCCCAAGGGTTGGTGAATCATAATGCGTGCATTGGGCAAGGCATAACGGTGTTCTTTGGGTGCGCCCAACATAATGACCGTGGCCGCGCTTGCAGATAAGCCGACATTAATGGTGCGCACAGGCGCTCGCACAAAGCGCAAAGCATCGTAAATGGCAAAGCCATCGTCGGCACTGCCACCGGGTGAGTTGATGAGCACGTTAATGGGCTTTTGAGGATCTTCTTGATCCATTAAGAGCAAACTGGCCATGACGCGTTGGGTGAGTTTGCTGTCTACTTGCTGAGAGATGAGAATGGTGCGACTTTGATGCAACCCTTCTACGAGGAATTCACTGCTTGTTTTGGTTTCATCTTTTTCATCGGCTTTCATACGTCCTCCTGTATGGCTTATGCCTTTTATCGTTTGTTTTTATTTGGTAAGGGGTTGATGGGTGACAAAATGGCCCATAAAACGCGTGCCACCCAAAATCAAAATATGCATTAGGCGGTCTCTTCAAGTGTGGTTGAAGCAGGTTTTAACACTTCGTCAATGAGGCCATATTCTAAGGCTTCGTCGGCAGACAAAAAGAAGTCGCGGTCGGCATCTTTGGCAACGCGCTCAAGTGGTTGTCCGGTCCGTTCGGCCAAAATTTTGGTAAGCCGTTCTCTGTGTAAAAGAATTTCATGCGCGTGGCGTTCAATGTCTGAGGCTTGCCCACCGGCACCGCCGATGGGTTGGTGCAATAAAATACGAGAGTTGGGCAATGCACGGCGTTGGCCTTTGGTGCCCCCTGCCAAAAGAACGGCACCCATCGAAAAGGCTTGGCCCACACAAACGGTTTCAACATCGTTGGGAATGTATTGCATGGTGTCGTAAATGGCCATTCCTGCCGTGATGCTGCCACCGGGGGAGTTGATGTAGAGGCGAATGGGCTTTTCGGGGGTTTCGGAGGTGCAAAAGAGCATTTGTGCAATGACGAGGTTGGCAATTTCGTCATATATGGGGGTGCCAATAAAGATGATGTTGTCTCGCAAAAGACGTGAAAATATATCGTAGGCACGTTCGCCACGTCCGGTTTGTTCAAGTACGGTGGGCACCAAAGCCATAATGTAATTCCTTTTTGATTGTTTGATGTAAGATGGGAAGTTGTTCGCTAAAAACAAAGTTTGCACAACTTTCGCAATGATAAATGCGAGTGTATTGCCGTTTGTGCATTTGGGCGTGTTTTCGCCACGTTTTTCGCCCTGCGACATTGCATACTTTTTGGCAAGTGGGGCAATAGGCTACCAAATAGCGCATTAAAAATAACCCTCGACTCTGATCCAGACAAGCTGTAAATGGCTTGTTTGGGTGATTTTGGCTGGATTAATAATGGGGTACGGAGACAATGGCGCCCGATATTTGGGGAATGGAAATGTATGGACGTGTTTGGGTGTCACTTTGAAAGATTGGGGAGATATAGGCTTCAAGGCGTGTGATCTCCAATGCGCTTGTGAGCATATTGGTCGCTTGATCAGGACGCACAGCGGTTGGCAAGATGGGTGTTGGCGATATGGTTTCCATGTTTTCATCAAGCATTGGTTGGAGCCAGTTGTGCAATCTTTGTCGGGCAGAGTAGAGGCGGCTCTTGATGGTTTTGATGGGTAAGTGGGTTATTGTGGAGATTTCGCGTTGGGTGTGGCCTTTGATGTAGTATAAGTCTACCACCTGGTGCTCGTGTTTGGGCAGTTGATCGATGGCTTGGCGCACTTGATTGCGAAGATGTTTCCACTCAAATTGGATGTCGGGCTGTTCACCTAAGTGGCTTGCCAGTTCAAGGTTGTCAATGGAAATGCTTTCTATTTGTGTTCGGCGTGTGATGCGATTGCATTGGGTGTGCAAAATACTTTTAAGCCAGGTGGGAAAGGCACGTGGGTGTTGCAATTGATCGAGGTGTAACCACGCCGATAAAAAGGTTTCTTGAACGGTGTCGGGTATGAGGTTTGTATCGTTGAGTTTAGAGGCGGCTTGCCGAATGATAAAACTTTGAAAGCGATCTACCAGTTCGGCAAAAGCATCTTGGCGTTGTTCCAGTGGCAAAATGCTTGATTGAGCACGCAAGACAAGGGTCTCAAAGGATACCATAATCATCTCCAGAGAATATGTTTTTAAAAGTGCTTCTAAATAGTAAAGAGCCAAAGCTGTAAAAAAGGTTGGTGGAAAAGCTTATTGAAATGTAGGGGATTTAGAAAAAAAATAAAGGGCTGGGTTTGTTGGGATTGGTTTCCGTTTCACTATTGACAAACAAAAAGGCCGTACATTTTTAAAATGTACGGCCTTTTTATGGGAGGCTATGTGTGATTAGACAAGTTCTGCAACAGGTGCTGTCACGGGCGTGTTGTCTTTTAATGCCAAGATATTTTGCACCACGGTTTGATAGTGGGCGCCCACAATGCACAGTTCAAATGCTTTGACCAGATGTTGTCCTGGAAATTGTGCCATTTCTTTTTTGGCTTCTAAGTAGTGGCGGGTCTTGTCATAAAGTTCACGTGCGTGATCTAAAGTAATGCTTCCTGTTTTTACGACTTGATGGGTTTTTTCTACAAATTCTTGCACTTCTTCTAAGGGCTTGTCTGTGCTATAACGCACCATCATTTCATGGGCAGAATGGGTCATTTGATGAAATTGTCTGATGCTTTGTTCATCCAATTCAATCACTTGGTTTTTGGTATTGGCCAGGGCTTTTTTCCAAAAAAGGTTTAGCTCTTTGGTTTCGAGGTGCAGGGCGTGGCGCACTTTTTGATCGAGGCGATAGGCGTATTTGAGAAGTCCGAAATATTCGCGATCTAAAAAGCCATCGCGCCCTTTGAGGCCTTGGTCTATGAGAAAGCGAATCACGCCTAATTTTTCGTCGGTACCAACTGATTTACCTCGAAAAATGTGCATGTCCACGCGGTCTAAAACGCTTTGCGCACGTTTGTAAAGGGCTTTGCGATTAAAGAGCTCACTCAAGATATGACGAAACCCATCTTGCAAATGATCGTGCCCCATGACGGGTGTAAATTGAAGGCTTTCGTCAATGTTGTTGGTTGGGTCATGGCCTTCAATAAGACGCCCAGCTTCTTTGAGTTCGACATACAACGGCGTATGTGGCATGGGCGTGAGTTTGCCTGTCATAGAAGAGAAGATGCCATTGTCTTTAACAAAGTCTACAATCAGATCTGCGGTTTGGCGTGTATCACCATCGGTGCCATAAATAAACCCTGCAAAAACCTCAATGCCGTGTTTTTGCAATCTTTCAACGGTGACTTGTGGATCGGTTTTGATGTTTTGGGTTTTGTTCATGCCTTTTAACGTGGCTGGGTCTGGGCTTTCGATGCCCAAAAAGACAGAGGTGAAACCCGCTTGGCGCATCAGCCCCATGAGGTGTGCCAAAGAATCTTTGCCCAAGTCGATGCTGGCTTGAGTAAAAAACGTAAAAGGATAGTTGTTGTTGCGCTGAAACTTAATCATGCCTTGCAAGATTTCTTGCATCGCAATGGGCTCAGAAACAAAGTTGTCATCTACGGTAAAGATGCCACCGCGAAAACCCGTGTCGTAAATGGCTTGCAACTCTTGTTCTACTGCAGACTGATTTTTGGCGCGTGCAAACCCGCCATTAAATTGAACGATGTCGCAAAATGTACACCGAAAGCGACAACCTGCGGTGGTTTGAATCATGAGTGCGCGATAATCTTTGACATTGAGCAAATCCCATCGGGGCAAGGGCAGGTTATCAAGGGGTTTAAAAATTGTTTTGTCGCGCAAATAATCGCGAGAACCCGAAGGTTCTTCAAGAACGCGCTCAGGAATAAAGAGCTTGGGTTCTGCTTCACTGTGAGTGGGATGGTCTTCTAAGGCCTGAAGCAGATGAGGAATCCACGGTTGTGATTCGCCCCATACAAGAATGTCGAGGCCTTTGTATAAGACGTGATCGGATTCTGTTTGTGGGTCTAAGATGGTGTCGCGATAAGTTGAGGCCATAGGGCCACCGAGTACCCAAGGGGTGTCCGTTCCTTGGGCGGGGCCTGCAAGCAACTCGACCAGAGAGTCGCGTTGGATATTCATGCCACTGGCAAATACGGCATCGGCATCTTGTATTTTTTGATGAAGTATTTCTGCTGGTAATTTTTCAACGTTGAGATCGACCAGTTCGAGATCCCACTCGTCTTTTGGCAGTTGGGCTGCAAAGGTGAGCAACCCAAGGGGGGGGAATGTGGCTTTTCTTTTGACATAATGGACAATGTGTTTGTAACTCCAAAAAGAATCGGCCGGAAACTCTGGTGCAATCAGTAAGCCTTTTTTTGTTGGCATTTTACGGTACCTCTTTTATTTGTCGTCGAGAACGAACCT
Source organism: Candidatus Latescibacterota bacterium (assembly GCA_038279365.1). Lineage (GTDB taxonomy): Bacteria > Latescibacterota > UBA2968 > UBA2968 > UBA2968 > JABIFK01. Next base: position 25,898 of record JAYODI010000059.1, read on the forward strand.
GTTCAAGACGCATAACTTTACAATCTACCAAGCGTTCACGATATAACGAAAATGAGACAATGATTGAATATAAGACAGGGATGGGCATTAGGATATGAAAATCTGGCAAGGTTTAGTTCACAATAAGAATAGGATACGGTGTCGTGAGGGATAAGGATGGAGGCTTTTGTTCGCCATTTATTAGGTTATAGACTTGTGTGTTTTTGTTTACCATATTTTGAGGTATGGATAAGGTGTCATTTGTAGGGATGATAAGGGTCAGCTTGCGCGTGGATGATTCTAATTGATAGGCGTGATTAAGAGAATTTAGAGACACATCTGTGCGGTAATAATCTTGATGGTGTTGGGGGCTAAATAGGAGCGTGTTGAGGCAACGCAAGGTGTGAAAGGCCGGGCGAGGGTTGCAAAGTGGGTCAAGAAGGCCATAAATGGCATCCATTGTGCGATCTAAGTCGTTAAGTGGGGCAATGAACAACTTGGATTTGGGCATTTGTGCAATGGCAAAGCAGGCTTCGGCTATGCGGATGGCATTTGCCACATCGTCTTGGGTGGTCAGTTCGACAGATAAGTCGATGTGAGAAATGTGTGAATGCTTTTGGAGGGCTGGGAGGCTGTCACAAGGTGATTCATTGGGTGGAATCCGACACAATACGCGGTGAAGGTGAACGTTTTGCGCTTGAAGGGCGCTGTTGAGCGATGTGAGTTCATCTGTTGTGTAGCCCATACGTGTACGCAAATGCTGTTTTCCGGGTACGCGTTCATTTGAAATGATGGGGCAAAGGGATATTTCTGCCTGTTCCATACAGAGCTTGAGTGTGTGAAACATATCGGGTGACGGAATCGAAACGCCAGGCAGTTGCACTTCCCAGGTTTGAACCATGTCCGTATGGGTTTGTATGAATTCGGGCAATGCGTTTATGCGCGGCTCTAAGAAGGTTGCTGTAAGTGTTATGCCTTCCGATTTGAGCATTTGGAGGCGGGTGCGCAAAAAAGGGTTGAGCAAATCGCGCCAAGGAAAGCGCACCGATGTGGCACCCAATTCAATGGCCGATAAAAAGAGAAGGTCATTGCGCACGGGGGTGCGCACTGCAGATGGATAGGCGAGAGGTACTTCACCTGTGGGTGTAATGGGGTGGTTTAAGGTGAGGCCAATGGGGGATGTGGGTAAGCTTGCCGATGTGCAACTGATGAAGCGGTTGTGTGGCGATTGGGTTTCTGCGCCATGTGTGCGAATGAAATGGGCATCTGTACGGTCTTTAAAGACCCGCATCAAATAAAACCCCAGTTTGTTTGTGTCGTCTCGCCCGCGTTCGGGTGGGGGGGCACTGGCAAAGAGGTGACCAAAGCCTGGGCGTGTAAAGGCTGGTGATGGCGCAATGAGATAACGCGATGTACCAATGTGATCATAAAAGGGGTAGTGCACATGGCCTGAAAAAACGAGTTCCATGTTGTTTTCTACAATGTGTGTATACAGGCGATCTCTGTCGGGTGGGTTGATGTTGTCGTAGTGGCCTAAGCCGGGTTCGTTGATGTTATTGAGATATAAGGGAAGGTGAAAGAAAAGGTATTTGCGCTTGTTTTTGTGCGCGTGTAAGTCTTGTTCAAACCATTCCCATTGGGTTTGTGTTTCGGGCAAGTTGGCGTTGAATATTTGTGAGTTGAGCACGATAAAATGACAATCTTGGTGATCAAAGCTGTACCACGATGGGCCAAATTGTTCGTGATAAAAGGCAAGCGATTGGGCATTTGTGGGGTGTGTGGGCATGGTGGCATCGGTTTTGTCTCCGACATCGTGATTGCCCGCAACATGGTGGGGAAACACACCACAGCGCTTGAGTTGGGCTTGGGCTTCTTGGATGGCTGGCGTGAAGTTTGGCGTTTCTGGGTATTCTTGTACCAGATCGCCTAAGTGTATGACAAAGGCAGGGTTGAGGGCCGATATCTGTTGGAGAGTGATTTCTGCGCGCTGTGTTTGTTTGCGCCGCGACTCAAATTCGAGGGGCTGGTCACCCACGTCGCGCATGTAGTGTGTGTCGGAAAGGACCACAAATTCGAATTGGGCAGGTGGCAGGTGAGATTTGTCAAACATAAAAGATTTCCGTCACGTCGTGTCAGCAAAACAATAGCCCTGATTTTTCAGGGCTATTTTCAGGTGCAGTTGTTTGGGTGTGATGATTTAGGATCTGTGATAAAATAACTTCTGAAGTTGAGAAAAAGAGAAAAGGGAGAAGAGAACGTGTGATGGTTTTTTTGTCTTTTTTCTTCTTCCTATTGGTTGGCACCTTCTTCTTTTTCTTTTTTCCATTCGGCAATTTTTTCATCTGCTTTATGGCGCAGTTCACGGCCCTTGTCGGGGGTTGGATCTTTGACAATGCCGTAAATTTGTCGGCCTTCGTGATCTTCGGGCAAATATTCTGTAATGGGATTACCATCAGGGGCCACAAAAAGAAGACAGTGACAATACTTAAATATTTTCATTTCATCGCAGGCACATACCCATTCGCGGCTGCGTTCGAGTTCGGCGGCTTTGTCGGGATAAAAGTTGCAGGGGCACAACGGGCGACCCACTTCGTCGATGTGTTGTGCCAAACCATTGATCACGGTTGTTGTAACGTCTTTGATGGGGTGGGGCGATGTGCCTGTTTTTTCCCAATATTTTTCGGTGTAAATTTGCATCCTGTTTAAACTTTTTTCCGATGGTTCGCTCATGTAAACTTCACCTCCAGCCATACAATTCAAGGGTTGATCTGTTGATTAACATGGTAATCAAAGTGGTGGGTTTGTCAACCCCATATATAAAGCGCCCCAACCAAGAGGCTGGGGCGCTTTGTTATTTTTAAATCTGCAGGTGTTTTTTACATCAAGTAGATACGGGCAGCGGCATCGAGGCAATCTTCAATGGTGCCTTCTTGTAGGTCGGGGCAAGGCCCATATTTTTCCGTTTCGTATTTGTAAATGAGAAATTTCCATTTGTTGGGGCCCAAATATTCCAAGCGGGCGAGTCGTCCAACACCGCGCACCTCACCCATCCCAAACATGCGTCCTATGAGCCCACTTTTGGCTTCTTTGACAACCTGAAGAAACAAGTGGTTCCCTTTGATGATGCCCCGAATCTCTTTAATACCCCGTTTGCCCACATATTTTTTGGCATGGTTTTGGAGGCGAGTCAGTGCACCTTGTTGAACTTTGGGTGGTGGTAAAAGCATAGGCCCCTCTGTTTAAGGTTGAAAGGATCTCATTTGGGGTGCAATTTCAATAAAATAATGGGCTTTGCCGAGAAAGACAACCTAAAAAATTGCGTTAAGGTTTTAAAAAAGATGGTGAACGCTACAAATTTATGCCGGTTTGCCAAAGGCTGCCGCAAAGGTTAAGAAGTCGGAAAATCCCACGCTGCCATCTTGGTCTAAGTCAAATTTGCTGTTAAAAGATGGGGTGACTGTGCGACTGCCAAATGCGCCTGCAAAGGCCAAAAAGTCAGAAAAACCCACTGTTCCATTGCCATCAAAGTCTGGGGTTAAGGCCACGGTTGTGGTAGCCGTTGCAGACCCTGTTAGGGAGACTATTTGGGTGCCTCGGTCTGGGTCATTGCTCAATATTTGAAGGGTGCCTGTGTGTTTGCCGCCCGATGTGGGCGCAAAAATCACATTGGCTGTTGCTGTTGCACCTGCATCAATAGAGAGCGTTTTTTCAGAAACCGAAAATGGGGCTTGGGTGACAAAGCTGGTGATGGTGAGTGTTTGGCTGCCGTTGTTGGTGATGTTTAGGGTTTGTGTTTGTGTTTTACCCGTAGAGACATCCGACCACGTTAACGATGTGTTAGCCAGTGTGATCACTGGGCGTGCAGTAACAACATAGATGGGGCCAAACCTGCCCAAAAAAGGTAGGCTTTGTCCTTTTGTGCCACCAAATATGATCATTTCATATTGGCCAACTTGTGCGTTGGTAAATTGAATATCATTTGCGCTAAATTGTCCGTTGGTCACATCTAGAAAGTTGTCAATGTCGGTACCGCCAGCTGTGGGTGAAAAGCTGATGGCAATTTGGGTGATGTTGTTGGATACTGTGCCAGAAATTTGGCGGGATTGTCCGGCCACAAATGTGGTGTTTAATGGCGCACTCAAAACCACATTGTCAAAAAGGTCTACGGGCAAGTTGATGGTTTCATTGCCAGTGGTGGTCACCACAATGGGCGAAAAAACACCTCGGTGGGGTACTGAGCCACCTGAAGGGCCTCCAAACAAGTTGAGTTCGTATGTGCCTGCTTGCTCTGGTGTAAAGACAAAACCTTTTCGAAATGTGCCGTTGGTGACGTTGGTTTGGATGCGAATATCGGCACCACCTGCTTTGGGTGTAAACACCAAGAGGAGCACTTCAATGGTGTTGTCGGTTACTTGCCCAACAAACGATGCCCCTTGCCCTGCCTGATATTGTCCGGGAAGCGGGGTGCTTAGTGTTATGCCATTGAAGAAGTCGGTGGGCAAATTGACGGTGCCACTGCCAGCTGAAACAAGGGCACCGGAAAAACGACCCACTTGGGGCAACAGCGCTCCTTGCTGACCGGCATAAACGGCCAAGGTATATTCACCAGCCTGAGAGGGGGCAAAGATCACGCTTTGGCTAAAACGCCCTGCTGAAACATCCAGTGAAAATTGAATTTCTTCTCCAGATGCATCACGGGGTTCATAGGAGAGTAAGATGCGTGAAATGGAGGCATCACTCACACTGCCAGAAAAAGTAATGCTTTCACCTGCGGTATAAACGGCCGAAAACGGCGCATCGAGGGTGAGCTTTTGAAAGAAGTCTGTGGGAAGTGACAAGTCGGGAACAAAGTTTTTGGGAAGGGGAATGTAAATGGCACGAAAGCTGCCTGCCACATCGGTTTGGATTTGTATGTTTTGTGATCCGGTGCCTGTTAGGCGAATAAATGCGCTGGCTGCTGGGCGAACCGAGCCCGATACTGTGGTGGTGGTGGTGTTTATTTTTTGTTCTTTTGGCAACGGAAAACTGCGTTTTTTGCTTTGGGATTCGGTAAAGTATTGAAAGCTATAATTGAGGGATGTGTCTGTATTGATGTTGTTGCCACTTAAAAAAAGACGGGATATAAAAGTGCGATAGACCGTGTCAAAGGATTGACCCGAAATGTTTTCAATATTGGCAATGTTGACCTTATTGGTTTTTACCAGTTTACCTGGTACATCTTGGCCAAAGGATTCCAAGAGACCGCGTACAAACAGATAAGCCGCCCCGCGAATGCCCAAATTGAGCGATGCATCTCCTGTAAGGGCATAACGTTCGGGGTTGTTCATAAATTCTGAGACCAGGTCTGTGTTGCCCCCTGCGATGTGCCCACCCACAAGATCTTCGGCCACATGAGACAAGCCCTCATTTAACCAAGTTTCTTCAGCATCACCATTTTGGATGAGAACGTGTTGGTTAAAGTTGATAAGGTGTTGAAATTCATGAGCCAAAAGTGCATCATAAGAGGCCAATTCTTGCGTGGGGCTAATAAACATCATGTCGGCCACATTGCCATCACCGCCCTGGTTGGTCGAAAAGAGAGAACTGGACGCATAAAAACCTGCAACCCCGCCTACGCGGTCAACAAGGTGTGTATATAAAAAGATGACTTTGCCGTCGTTGTCTACATCCGATGGTGCCCCGTACATGTTGGTAATGGTGGCAAATGTGCTGTTGCTAAATGTATTGAGCATGGCTTCAATTTGCGCGGTGGTGATGTTTTTATCTGAAGCGGCAAGAGCATTGTCAAGATAGGCAACGGCGCGGGTGTTGGTGGCAACCAATGTGGCTGTAACCGTTTGGTTGGATGTGACACCCCCAAATTTTCCAAATGTGAATGATCGTGTGCTGCCTAATTGTTGAGATTGAACAATTTTTTGACGAGGTGGAACCCATCCAGTTTGTTGGATGCGTTTTGCAAAATCTTGTTCTTTTTGACGCAATACATGTTCAAAACGGTCGCGTGGGGATGTATGAGACGAAAATATAGAAGGATTAAGAAGCGCAGATGCAACACCTGTAGATACGGTGTAATTGTATGTGCGGGTGGTATCGGTGGCATTGGTTTGCCCTGAGTAGAGCATGAGTTCGTAGTCGTTGTTGGTAAAATCTAAGCTGAGCGAACCAGATCCATTGGAGAGCGTGACGGTGGTGGGGGTGCCTATCGTTTGGGCATGCAATGGAAGGGCGTGGACAAAAAGCAAAATAGACAGGATGATGGTGCGGTTCATAGACATACCCTTGTAGATGGTAATGATTGTAAATAAAGGATATAAAAAATAAGGGCCATCAGCACTCGGCGCTGCCAAGTGTCGCTGATGGCCAAAAGCACCCGGTGTGTTCGTCGGGGGGCGAACACACACCAGATACCTCGGGCAGTATAGGTTTTAAGAATTTAAAAGTCAAGTTGAACTCATTCGTTTAAAATATTCACCCGTAAGGCGTGCAAAGTGAATTCGATCTGTGCGAAAAACGCGATCCCCTTTGCGTTCACGACAAAAGGCATAGAGCATTGTCGGGTCTTCAGAAAAGGGTTCAATGAGCCGTTTGGGCGCGTTGGTATCGTTGCCATAGGCAATTTCGACACACAATTGGTGATCTATGGCATAGGCAATAATGGCACGCATTTCACTGGGCTGTGTAGATGGGTTTGCACCAGTAAAACGAAGCAGTTCTTCAAGGCCATCTTTGGGGCTTTTGGTGGGTTGTAACAGGGTTTGTAACAGGGCACTGTATCGGTCAGACGCTTCCTTGCGTGGGGTATCTGGGCTTTGGCGCAAGGCACGTTTAAAACGCCTGATGAGATGGTGCACGGTTTCAAGGTGTTCATTTGACTTTGCTTCAATGGCTTCGCGTGTTGTTTCTAAAAATGCAACCAAATCGGATAATTCATTGGTGCTAAAGACCACTTGATGTCGGTTTTCGTGGTTGGGTGATTGTGTTTGCAAAAGATTGGGCATATACCCTTGGCGATGTAAAATTTGTAAGAGGGCTTCGGGGCGGTTGCTTTGATTGAGTGCCGCAATGGTCGGAGACAGACGTTGATCCAATGCTTGGGCAATGGTTTTTTGGGCATAGAGTTCATCCAATAATGCAGGTGTTTCAACCTTAAGAAAGCCCACTGCTGGGAAGAGCTCAATTTCGCCAAACTTACTTTCGCACTCTGTAATAAGTGCATTGACAATTTCTGGTAAGCCTGTGGCACTGTGTGTTTTAAAAAAGGTGCGAATGCTTTCGCCCGTTTCCCCTCTGTTGAGTGCTTGTTGTATGGCATCTCCAGTGATGCCAAAGGTGGTCATCACATCTTGGTTTTGGAGATCAGCCAACCCACAAAGGGTTATGTAAACAGAAGGCATGATGTCGGGTGGTGCGAGGACTTCAAAGTTGGGTTGTACGACAATACGTGAATTGGGGTTTTGTGGGGGAATGTTTTCCTTTAAAGCTTCCGTATTTTTGTGATGCAACAGTGCCAGTCCTGCTGGTGTGAGTTGAAATGTGGCTTGTTCACTGCGGTGAAGGGGCTGGGCAAAGGCGGCTGGTGGACCCGTGCGTAAAATTCCCATCCAAGAAAGTGCACCACTGAGTATGCGGCGTAAGAGTTCGTCGGCAGTGGTGCCTCCAGCAGCAAGATTGCGCCCAGTGGATGGGGTTTCTGAGATATGTCGGAACGTATCGGATAAACGTATCAAATATTGGTAAAATGACGGATACGTAATCCATTGGTTGGGCTCTAATTGTGTGAGTGCTTGTCCGATGGCCTGGCGCACACCTTTGAGGTCCATCATTTTGTTGCTGTTGGCGGTGTTTCTGTCGGTGGCCCATTCGTTCCAGCGGTCTGTTTGTTGCCAAAAGGCGAAGAGGGCTTGGCGTGTTTCAGCAATATCAGACAGACGTTGTCCACTTTCTGGTGCTGTCCGCCAAATGTCTCCTTGGGGTTTGACCAGGCCTGCTGTTTCCACAAAAAGCATTAAAAATTCGATATAACCTGGGTCTGTTTCTCCTTGGCAAAAACGTGCCGATTCACGCAAATCGCTTTTGGGAATGCCACCGTGTTTAAGGCGACGTGGCAAGCGGCGTTCGATCAGGCCAAGGAGCGTTGCCAAATCGGAAAAAAGATAGGGTGTGTTGTCGTGTGGGGATGCGGGAGGGCTTAAGGGGCTGACCAGCAAGTCGTCTACTTGGCTTTCCAGTTGACCGCCTTGTTTTTTTGCTATTTTTTGTAAAACGAGGCGCAAATCGGTGGCCAAAGAGATGGGGGCATCTTTGTCTTTTGGATCGGCTGTGGGGCTATAACACAATGGTGTTTTCCACAGCAAATCTTCTAACTCTCTTTGTGCATTTTCACCTAATTTTTCTTCTACTTCTTGGCGTGTTGCCGTTTGATTTACAAGCAAAAAATCGAGCACGGCACGACGCTCTTCGGTTTGATTTTGCAAATATGTTTTGAGCGTATCTGGGGTCAATAAGGCGTGATGAATGGCTCGAATGAGCAAGGGGCGGCGGGTATCGGAAATGGAGAGTTGGAGTTCTTGAGCCACATTGCGCAAAATGCCCACAGAGACTTCTTTAAGAACAAAGCGCAATCTGCCACGATTTTTGGCAGACAGTGGAATCGATTTTAACAAGGCATCGGGAATGCCAATAAGGGGATAATCTGGCATTTCATTGTCTCGAAAGACCAATCCCACAGCCGTGAGTTCATCAATTTGGGCCCGAAGACGGTGTTCAAAGCCGTTGGCCAGTTCTTCAATGGCATCTTCTTCAAGCAACTCCCCACCTTCTGCAATGATATCTTGAATCAGTTTTTGTTGCGGTTTTGTGAGGGCTTCTACTGTGGTTGCTATCTGTTCGGGGTCGGGCAAGTATTGACATAACTGGTCAATCAAGACCGTTTTGTTGACTTGTGTGTCTAAGGCTTGGCCCAGTGTTTGGGCAAGCTTTTTTAATTCTGGGGTGGGGTATTGGCTAAGAACCGTACGCAGTTTCATAAGTGGCTGTTGGGGGGTTATTGTACAATGAATTTGACAAAGTAAATTTGTAGGATTTCTTCACCTTTTTTGAGGTGCTCATTGAGTGCAAACCGAAGCTCGTCTTTGATGACTTCACGGTCTTCGGGTGCATCCATTTCCCCAAGTTTTTTTGCCGAAAGAACCCGAATGACCGTGTCGCGCAGTTGTGGATTTGTTTGAGCGAGTTTGTCATGCACATGGGCGGGTGTGACACCCAATGTGATTTCGGTTTGAATAAAACGAAAACCTTGTTTGTCTACCGAGTCGGCTGGGTTAATTAAAAACTCACCCATGTCGCGGTAGATGCGTTTGGGTTCGCTGCTGACTGCAACATCTACTTCAACTTCTTGCAGGGCTTCGGGAGGAGGACCAGACAAGCGGTGAATCACCACGTTGTTGATCAGAAGATAGGCCAAAATGGTTTGTCCAAGCACAACGAGGATCACCAAGGGCATGTATTTGTTCATGGTGTGTCAATTTTCACTAAGTGCTTGATTGATTTGTGGATAACTATGCCAAGATAGCGTAATATATGCGTCTTGTCAAGCTGCTCTATACATTAAAAGACCGCAGATAACAAGGTTATCTGCGGTCTTCTCGGGTAACAACAACCCACCTAACGGTTGGGCGGTCGGTGGCGGTGGGATTTCACCGGGCCCGTTTAAAATTTTTAGCTTACTGGAGAAGCGTGAGTGCGTTTTGTGGAATGGCGTTGGCTTGTGCCAACAAGGACGTACTTGCTTGAACCAGTATTTGTGCGCGTGTAAATTGAGAGACTTCGTCGGCCATATCGGCATCGCGGATGGTCGATTCGGAGGCTTGAACGTTTTCAATGGTGTTTTCAAGCGACCTTACTGTAAATCCTAAGCGATTTTGAACGGCACCTAAGTCACCCCGTTGTTGTGCCACTGTCTCAATGGCCAAGTCTACGGTGTCCATGAGTGCACGTGCTGATGTGATGGTGCTTACCGATGAGCCTGCAAGGTTGAGAGAGGCGCCAGTGGCACGCATATCTTTGATGCTGACTTCAAATCGGTCTACGGCCGTGTTGTCTGCACCAATTTGGAAGGATCCACCGGTGCCGGCATCTACTTGAATGACCAACCCATCTAAGTCGCCATCGCGATAGCCATTGCTTGCAGGTGTAAATTGGTTGGCACCCCGTGCACCTGTGAGGGTCAGTTGAATACCCAAGCGGTCAAAGTTGGCCACAATGCTGCTGTTGGTGGCCACCACAGCGCCTGCTGCTGCATCGGTGTCGAGGGCTGTGCCAATGTCAATGGTTTGGGTGGTGACGCCATTGCCCAATGTGAGTTGATTGTCTGTGGCAACGTTATCTATAAATGTATATGTTCCTGCAGTTGCGCCAGTAATAGAGGCATCTACAACACCCGTTGTACCCGAGACCAGTGCGGTCGACACGGTGAGGTCTTTTGAGACCGTATTGCCAAAGCCTGTTAATAGGGTGGTGTTGTTGTAGCTTGTGGCACTGGCGATTCGATCCACTTCAGCGACCAACTGAACCACTTCGGCATTGAGCGCCGTTCGGTTGTTGTCGTTGAGTGTCGATGAAGCAGCTTGCACCGAAAGTTCGCGCATTCTAATGAGAATGGCACTGACTTCATTGAGTGCACCTTCTGCGGTTTGGATTAGGTTTGTACCGTGTTCTGCATTTCTGACGGCTTGTTTAAGGCCGACCAGTTCTGCTCGCATTCCCTCAGAAACTGAGAGCCCGGCAGCGTCGTCTGCTGCACGATTGATACGCAGCCCGGACGAGAGGCGTTCAATCCGCTGGGACAATTCCCGATTGTTAATCAGGAGTTGCCGCCGAGTGTTGAGAGCGGTTATGTTATTGTTTACCCGAAGTGGCATTGCTAAACCTCCTTGTTGTTCCCGTGAAGCGTAGGCATCCTTGCCTGGTTGTGCCAGTTGTTTAGGCCGGCTGGGGTGGGCGCTTCTGTTTTCAAGCTTTGCACTGTGTCCGAAGAATCGAAAAATGACGACCCTGAGTGTTTGTCTCGAAAGCCTACTTGGTATATCTTCGTATCATATGGTATAATTATCGACTGTTATGAAATACCCTTTAGTGTTTTTTTTATCTTTTTTGAGGATGATATTTTATGGACATATATATATATTGAGCTAATCCATCATGTTATTTGGGGCAATTGGGGGGATTTTGTTTTATGAGAGCTAGACTTTATAGGGTTATTATCCAAAGGTTGTAGATATGTTAGAGGCTTTTAAAAATATATTGGCCAAATTGCCGATCCTGGGTTCACGATCGAAGGTCTTACAGGTATCTCAAAAAACGTCTCAGGCATTGCGCCAGCTCATCCGACGCTATCAACGCCAAAAACGGTTGTGGATTTATATTATTTTATCTTCTGTGTCCTTGATGGTTCTGTATACATTATTTAGTTTGTTATGGGTTGAGTTGTGGGATGGAGGGGGCGTGGTGCCTGTGGTTTGGATTATTTTAGCGGGTGTAGGAATTGCCATTTATCAAGTGCGGCGATGCAATGATGTGATTCAAACTTTAAGACAGGCCTATACGGTGCAAGTGCAAATCGAAAAAGCAGAGGAAGAAAAGGCAGAAGAGGAAGAATCTCAAGAGAACCAAGGAGAGCCCAAAAAACGACCTATGCCAAGTCGCCCGTCAAGCAATGGGTCTCAACGGTCATCGAATGAATGATGTTTTTGTTTTGGGTTTTTGTTGTAAAAATTTGTTTTTATAAGTTTTAGGTGTTTTTGGGGCGTTGTAGATTTAAGTGCAATGGGTGAAGGTCAAGTCCAAAAAGTTCTGTAAAAGTGTAGCCCCATGATAGGGGTTAGTT
>JAYODI010000008.1:0-125424 GCA_038279365.1 Candidatus Latescibacterota bacterium
ATCCATAAAAAACCAATTTACGCCTTCAAAACGTTTGCAATGGCATCACACAAAGGATCAATATTGGCATCGGTAATACCTGCAACATTGATGCGCCCAGATCCAACAATATAAATGGAATACTGATCACGCAATTTGGCCACTTGATCGGGTGTCAACCCCGAAAAGGAAAACATCCCGCGCTGATGGGCAATAAATGAAAAATCACGCCGTACGCCCCGACTCTCCAAACCATCTACCAAGCGTTTGCGCATGCCATTGATGCGATCGCGCATGGCCTTCACTTCATCTTCCCATTCTGCACGTAAGGCAGAATCACCCAAAACTGTAGCCACAATTTGTGCCCCGTGTGCAGGTGGGTTTGAATAATTGGTCCGCACGCAAATCTTAACATGGCTCATCGCTTTAGAAGTGGCATCCTTATTGGCCGCCACCACCGTTAATGCCCCCACACGCTCACGATACAAACCAAAGTTTTTAGAATAAGACGTGGCCACAAAAAGCTCACAATTGGGACGACTTAACGCACGTAATCCAACGGCATCTTGATCCAACCCATCGCCCAAGCCGTGATAGGCAAAATCTACCAAAGGCAACACACCGCCTTGGGCTAATACATCCCCAATCTTTTCCCATTGCGTGGCCGTGGGGTCCACACCCGTTGGGTTGTGACAACAGCCGTGTAACAACACCACATCACCAGCAGGTATTTTCGCCAAATCTGCAACCAATCCCTCAAAATCCAACCCAAAAGTTTCTGGGTGATAATAGCGATAGGTTTTGGTTGCCACACCTGCCGATTGGAAAACCTTTGCGTGATTGGCCCACGTAGGATCGCTGAGCCACACCGTTGCGTTGGGCATGTGTTGGTGAATAAAATCTGCAGCCACACGCAACGCGCCCGTGCCACCTGGTGTTTGCACTGTGCCGGCTCTTCCATTGGACAAAATTTCATGGCCTTTGCCCCACAACAATTCTTGAACAGCCGCATTGTAATTGGGCAAACCCGTTATCAACAAATAATCTTTGGTGTCTTCATCGGCCAAAAGGCGTTCTTCTGCCTTTTTTACAGAATTAAAAATAGGCGTCCACCCCTCCGAATCTTTATACACCCCCACACCCAAGTTGATTTTATTGGGGTTGGTGTCTTTTCCAAAAGCTTCATTCAGGCCCAAAATGGGATCTGCTGGCGCCATTTCCATTTTTTCAAACATCGCAATAACCCTTTTCATAAATGGTCTATCCATTCCGTGTGATCTGGTCAAAAGATAATCAGGCACATCATAAAATGCAAGAAATCAGATCATCTTGACAGGCTTACATACAAACTGCATATTTTGCCCCAAAGGAGCCTTTGCCCATATGCCTGTCCGATTTATACAAATTACCGATATTCATCTCTCAGACCGACGCGACACCACCACGTACCACGCACTGTCATGGGCCATCCAAGAAGCCACGCGACAAGCCCCCGATTTTATTGTTGTCTCTGGTGATATGACCACCTATGGCACCAAAGCATCAGAACGGCTCATTCTTGAGGCATTTCAAAACGTTTCGGTGCCCGTTTTTTACACATTGGGCAATGCAGAACACCGAAGTTCCGTTTCAATCTTTCCACAAACACAAACCCAACACCACACTCAAAATGGCATCCTTTTTCTTTTTCCCAACACCTCACGCGGTCACATCTCAGCAGATGAACGGTCCAACCTTCAAGCCCACGCATCTACATCGCACCAAACGGCAATCATCACCCACTATCCCATAGATGCATTAAACAAAGACAGTGCACAATGGCTAACAGGCTTCCTCTCACAAAACAACATTGAGTTATACGTTGCAGGCCACAAACACATTCACCACACCCGTCAAACAGGTTCCTGTTTGGCGTTCATCACACGTGGTATAGACCCAGATAAAGCCAGCGGTCATTTGCCTGGTATCAGCTTATTTGAACGCTCAGACAATGGAGAATGGGCCGAAACATTTATTCCCTGGTCATATGACATCACCCTGATGCCCAGCAACATTGCACCCCTTCCATCTCCTGTTGGCTGGTCCATTCAAGGCGACCCCATTCTGGCCGTGCAAGAAACCCGATCAACCGATCTCAATGTGCTCGAAATTCGTCCAAATAAACTCACCTTTTCAGTCACCGCGCTCAAGGCCGAAATTTTGGGCTTGCGAAACAATCGCCCTCTGTATCTTTCTTGGCACTTGCCCAATCTTTCGTGGAACAATGAAACCAACTGCATTGATGGCATTGCAGAAATGGTGAATCACGTGGCCATTGCCCAAGAAATCGGCGTCAATCACCTTACCGTGCATGTCCCTCACATATCTGCGCACCAAATGACGGACGATGTTTGGATACAATTTGAAGAAACCTACGACACCCTCTTTCGAAACGCCGTATCATCAGGTATACGGCTTGCCATCGAAAATGTACACAACAACCCGGGCATAAAACCCACCGATCCCTCATGTAAATTTGCCACCAACATCGACAACTATGTAAAATGGATCCATGTCTTGCAAAATCGTTTCGCAGACATCTCCAACTCCCAGGTCGGTGCTCACTTCGATGTGGGACATGCCCGCAACAATGGCGAATACGGCAACATCTATCCATTATCCGATTGGTATGCCCGTGTAGGAAAATATATTTTAGGATATCACATTCACCAAATTCGCAACCACCCCAACACGGGCAAACTCGAAAACCACAAAGAAATGTTCTCACTCTTTGAACAACGCATTTCTTATGCAGGTTTTCTCCATGCTTGGTCCACAAAACAAATCAATCGCGCCCCACTCTTTGTTGAAATCCGCAACGACAACGAACGCCGCCGATCCACCCAACGCCTCCACCAACTCTTTCTTCGAGCAAGCGAAATTAAAACCTCAACAGACCTCCCTCTTTCGTTTAGTGCATAAAAAAACGCACTGTATTTTTACACAGTGCGCCTTTATCGATATCCATCCTGCTTACTTTTGCAACGGATCCAACCTGACCGCATCTCGCTGCATTTCCAAAATCGCCTTGCTCGCTTTATAGCCCAAATCAAACGGAATCGCGGTCTCGGTGCCATTTTCGACATCGGCGGTCAAATCGTCAAAAAAGGTCATGGGCGTCTTTGACAAATCGATAATCTCTGGGCCTTTGTTCATTCGCGTCACAATCAACTTGCCCCCACGCCCGCCTTCGAGGTCACCAATATCAATGGTCTTTCGATGTTCAACATACGTGTCTGTTGTGATCAACTGTTGTCGAATATCACCAAATGTGGGCAATCCTTCGGGTGTAAACCAATCGGCACGAATATACCCGGTAGCCCCTTTAGACCCCAATAATGTTGCATCGCCAAAATCTTCAAACTCGGGCTTGTGTGGGTGATGTAAGTTGCCCACACGCGAAAACTGGGGAATGGGATCTTGCATCATCCAATAACAAAATTGTGCAATTTGATGCGAGGCAATGTCATTCAAAATACCACCGTGCAATTCACGGTTAAACAACCAATCCGGGCGTCCACCAATGCGCAATGTGTGTGGGCCCAACCCCATAAAATGAACGGGTTCTCCCAAATTCCCTTTTTCCAATTCTTGGCGCACCCACTTCACCCCCACGTGCGTGACCATCTCACCAAAAAAAGCAAACCATTTTAAACCCGTTTCTTCAACCGCTTTTTTAATTTCTTCCATCTGCTCCAGTGTGGTCACACATGGCTTGTCCACAAAAAAGTGCTTCCCTGCTCGCAAAGATTGAACCGCCAGTGGCCCACGATGGGCATTAATAGAAGCCGAAGCAACCAACTCAACCTCATCATCTGCAAGCACCTGTTCCACACTCTCGGCCACCGTCACATCGGGAAACCGCTTGACAAAAGCCTCACGCAAATCATCTTCTTCGGCAAACACATGCTTCAACTTCCACTTACCCGAATCCAACAAACCCTTGGCTTGCCCATTAATATGCCCATGATTTAAACCAATCACCGAAAAAACATGTGCCATCTGTGCCTCCATATCGTTATTTTCAAAAAAAATTGACTTCCCTTTTCCCGGAGCCTTTATGTCAAAATCCACCGAAATTCCAATTGCGCACATCGACGACCCCGAATCCATTCAAAATTTGCTCGAGGCCCTTCGCCACTTACATGGCCCAGAGTTTGATTTTGGAGTGGAAACGTGGCAAGGCCAATCCGTCCTGTCTGCGCCACCAAACAAAACCGTTTACCGATTTATCATGCGCTCCCAAAAGGCCACCATCACTCTCAAGACAGGCGACTGGGTAAGAGGGCTTCATCCTACAGCCGAGCCTTTGGCGCGGGCAACATCAGAAACCCAAGAACCCCTCTGGCCCGGTGACGCCATTGTGACCAACAGCGAAACAGGTGATGCCATCATTGATGGCACTGGGGTTTATTATGCCATCACCACCCATACCACAGCCTACCAAGCACCTAAGGTGGCTTTTTTACGCAACCTTACAGACCATCCAGGTGGTTGCGCTGCGTATGATCATGCATTTCGCAGAGAAGTCATACCACCCGAAAAAACGGGCCCTAACGCTGCCGACAAAATGGGCACCAACCGCGTGAATGAACACACCTTAGATATGCGCCCAGACCGATTGCCCTTGCCCTCCAAACACCATCACGGCCAAGTGCAAACCCCTCAAGGCCCCATCAACCACACAGAAACAGCCCTCGTCTTGCCGCGTTCCGCTTATGGATTGCCGTTGCCCAATGGCACCGAAGACGGATATGCCATCATCTATCGCAATCCCTTAACCAAAGGTACCACCGATGCATTTGAAGTCCCCCTCCGCCCTGGTTCAATTGTCGTCACCCCATCCACAGCAAACAGCCTTTACGGTCACTCATTTGCCAATGCCTTTGCCATGCTTGTTGCTGTGCCTGGCTTTGTTGCCCCTTATGTCATGATTCAAGAACCCTAAATCATGCCTTTTTTACGGCCGTATTTTCACATCATCCGAATATCCAGGAATGTCATAAAACGGCACTGCCCACCCAGCATCTTGAATCAGCAAACCCGCATCGGGGCTATCTGGCAATGTGATCTTGTCAAAGGTCTTCCACATATCGCCATCTAAAGGATCGGTATAATCTTCAGCTTTTAAATAGTCTATCAACGCAGACCGCATCTGCTTAACCTCTTGGGCATACATCACATTTGTGGCACAATTTCGCGTCTCTTGCGGGTCTACCCGGTGATCCAGCAAATACTCTTTTTGATCACCAGCCGAGTAGATATATTTCAGTTCTCCATCATATGCCATATAATTACCACGCTGCCCCACCTGCAACTCACCATAAATCGTGCGCTTTTCTCCTTTGCCCACCAGGTTCGCCATATCCACACCATCCAAATCTGCCCCACCATCACTGGCACCCGCCGCTCCCAAAAACGTGGGAATTAAATCTATCAGTGACACAGGCGTTTGATCCACAATACCCGCGCCAAAGCGTTCTGGATAGCGTGCCAACATAGGTACATTGGCCGCCGCATTTAGAAAACTGCGCTTGCCAAAACAATTGTAATCACCCAAAAACTCACCATGGTCAGCCGACCACACAATCAGTGTATTGTCCAACTCCCCCTGTGCCTCTATCTCCTCAAGAATTCGCCCCACCTGAAAATCAATAAATGAGATACACGCCCAATAATACCCCCGCATGACCTGTAACATCCGATCATCCAAACCCGCATCCCGATATTTATACCGATTCTGATTGCGATTAAAATGCGTCCACAAATCTTCCATGTGATCGGGTCGTTTGGGCAAGGGCATGCGCGGACCTCGGTAGAGCTTATTCCAAGGCGTTGGTGGCGCAAATGGCGGGTGTGGGTGAATAAAACTCGACCACAAGAAAAACGGCTTCGAAGTGTCTCGTTCTTTTAAAAAGGCAACACTGCGATCTCCCACCCACGTTGTGGGGTGCAAACGCGCTGGCAACTGTGAAATTTGAGGGATATAATACATTTCCCCGCGTGCCCCCATCGGGTCGTGCACGTGTTCAAACCCTTCGCGATGCAAAAATTCCAAATAATCATCGCCTTCCACTTGTCTCACAATTTCTTCTTGTCGTTCTCGGCTGTGAAACCCCCACAAATCATCCGTAGGACTAAAGTGCATCTTGCCTACACCGTGCGTATAATATCCGGCATCAGAAAGCAAGCTCATCATTGTGGGCCGATCTTTTGCACACGAAAATCCATTATCAAAACAGCCATTTTTATGCGGGTATTGCCCCGTAACAATAGATGCACGCGCCGACACACAAACAGGTGATGGTGTATACCCATTGGTAAAATTCACCCCTTCTCGACACAACCGATCCATCACGGGTGTGCGAATATAGGGGTTTCCCCCTGCATGAATCGTATCGGCCCGTTGTTGGTCGGTCAGCACAAACAGAATATTTGGTTGTTTTGCCATGATAACTCCTAATTTTTAACACGCCGCAAACGTAAACTCAACAGTGCACCCATTGCGACCAATGCACCCGACACAAAAAAAACGCCACGTAAATTGACCAAATCGGCCATCATCCCACCCAATGCAGGAAACAAAGCAGCAACCCCCATCACCGTGTTCGTAATGCCAATATAGGTTGGTCGCCGATCTTCTGGGGCAATGTCTAACAAGTAACTCTTAAAACCAATAAACAAACCCGCAGAAGACGCTCCGATCATAAAAAAGATGGGATAAAACAATCCACTGATATCGTATGCATCAGACTTAGCAAAGGAGAGCAACAAAGCAATAAGCGGTATTAAGAACAAACACAATGTGGTTCCCGTTATCACCTGCCGGTTTCCGTGTCGCGCCGAAATCCGTCCCCACAAGACATTCGATATCCCAAATCCTATCGTTTGAACCACCAAAAACAATCCTGCCATACTCTCTGGCACATGAAAATGTTCTCGGGCATAAACCACATAAAACGGCAACGAAAAACCAATCCCCGAGGCCAAAACTTGCACCATTAACAAACATCGAAAATTTGTGTCCCCTTTTAACAACGCCGGAATTTCACCAAAAAATTCGCGCAACTTCCTTTTGTTCGGGTTTACTTTGCCTTCGGGTTCTCTGATAAAGCTGGTGGCAAAAACGCCCAGACTCATCAAACCAGCAGCCAATGAAAACAACACCACATAATTTTGAGGAAAAACAAAAACAGAATCAGCCCGAAGCAAATATTCAACAATAACGCCTGCCAAAATACTTAAAACCCCCGCCCCAAAGAAAAAGCGAATGGCATAAAAAATACCGGTGTGTGATCGGGGAACAACCTTGGCCACAATATCCGTAAAAGGCAACCCTGCAATGCCCCCAAAAATAGAGGCCATACCAAAAAGTATCAAATAACCACCAATAACCCAATGTGGATACACAGTCCCATAAAGGGCCAACAACAACACAAACACCCAGATCAAACACATACGTATAATATTGGCACGCAAATACACGCCCAATTTTAAAGGCTTGCGCTCCAAATAACTGGCAACAAACAATTGGGGCAAATGCCAACCCGCACGGTGCAAGGCACTGGCCAACCCCACAATGGTATCCGAACTCGTATAACGCTTAATAAAAACAGGCAAAACCGTTGTGGGATCCATAAACGCCGTACCAAAACTGAAAATGATCCCGTTCAACAATCCCACAACAAAATTAAACCGTGCATCTTTGTTTTCGGGCAACAATCCCATATCCCCTCCCATAAATGACCGCCCTATTATATTCCAACGCGTTGCTCAAAGCAAGACCGAATATACCCATTGTCAATTTGTTTTTAACAACTTATCTTGAATATTATGGCACAACGACTTAACAACAACACCATCGCGCACCAATACGGTGCGCACCACACGCGTCGTAAAACACCAGATCGCAATCTACAATCATGAAAAAAACCATCTACCTCGCCAATCCATACGGCTTTTCTACGCAACAAAAATCCTTGCTTTTACCGCAATTTGTCGAAACACTTGAATCTTTAGGCGCTGAAGTTTGGGAACCCTTTGCTCGAAACAATCAGATTGATTTTGCCAAATCGGGTTGGGCCTATCAAGTAGGCCAAGCAGACCTACGCGATGTGATCCATTCAGATGCCACATTTGCCATTGTCAACGGCACCCCACCCGATGAAGGGGTTATGGTCGAATTGGGTGCCGCCATCGCATTGGGAAAAAAAACCTTCCTCTTTCGCGACGATTTTAGAAAGTGCACAGACTCCGAACATTACCCTCTCAACCTCATGCTCTTCACAGGTCTGCCAGAACAAGGGTGGCAAGATTATTATTACACATCCTTAGAAGAAATCGCCAACCCACAAAAAGCACTCGTCAAATGGCTCAATGACCAATTAGAATAGGTTTATTTGACAGACTTAAAAATCCTAAGTTAAATTTTACAACTCTCTCCTGACCATCCACGGCGACACCCTCTTGCCCGGTTGGTCAGTGTCTTTACAAGATTTATTCAAATAAAAAACGGGACAATTTGAAAATTGTCCCGTTTCAGTATCCCAACTGGTATCAAAACCAAAATCAACTTGCTTGTGCCATCTCCATTGCTTCGGCCTTCATCTTTTCCCGCTCCACATCATCCTGCCAACGCGCTTGTATCTCATCACTTAAACAATCTATCGGATCAAAATAAAACAAATATTCACCCGGTCTGACCACGGGGCTGGTATAAACCGCAATGCCAGTTTCTGGGTTATAACATTCATAAGAATGTGCATCGCGCTTTCCGCCCCCACTTAATGTGTCTACAATAAAAGTGGGGGTATTAAAACCAGACGTGACGCCACGAATTTGTTTTTCAAGGTCTAATCCACTGGCCAATGTGGTGCGCAAATCTTCAACCCCGCTTACCAAATCGTGAAAAAAGATGTAATACGGTTGCACATTCAAATAACTCAATCGTTTTACCAGCAACCGCATCGTATCTGCATTGTCATTCACACCGCGTTGCAAAACCGACTGATTTCTGACAATGACACCGCGTTCTTTTAAGCGATTGATACCATCTTCAGTAACCCCAGTCAATTCATTTGGATGATTAAAGTGGGTGTGCACCACCACTTCTTTGTGCATCTTGCGGCCCCGCTCTACCACATTTGTCAAAGCATCTACCCAAGCATGATCGGTCACTAATTTTTGGGGCAAAACAGCAGGGCCTTTGGTTGCAAACCGAAAACGTCGAATATGATCAATATCCAAAATGCGATCACCCAACTCCTGCAACTGCTCGGCCTTGAGTTGATACATATCCCCTCCACTCACCACCACATCTTCTACTTCGGGCCGTGATGCAATATAATTGAGTGCGTTGTCCCAACGGGTTCGATTCACCCGCAACTTTACTTTTTCCACATCATCAGTATCCAAGCCCACCGCATAACTGCGCGTGCAAAAACGACAATATACGGGGCACATGTCCAACACCAAAAACAACACCCGATCAGGATACCGATGTGTCAAACCCGACACTGGCGAATCACCTTGCTCATTTAAGGAGTCCAAGTGCAGTTCGGGGTGATCGGGGCGTTGATGAGAACCAACAGGCAAAAACTGTTTGCGAATCGGGTCGTTATAAGGGTCATCCCAATTGATCAAACTCAACAGATATGGTGAAATCCGAATACTCATTGAGGCATGTTCGATACCTGCAGTGACATCACTATAAAACTCAGGAGAAACGGTATCACCTAAAACCTGCATTAATTTTCCAACACTCGTCACAGAATGCCGCATTTGAAAGACATGATGGTGAAATGTTTTGGCATCCACCGTGCGATACCCTGGCAGATTCCGCCAAAATTCATCGCGTCTCAATTCTCGGTGTTGCAACGCAGATGCATCCACCGTCGGTTTTATACGCCGTGACGACTCCGTACACTCAGGTTCTACCAAACCCATTTAAGACCTCGCTTTGAAACACGCTACCAAATGGTTTTACTTTTCGATTTTGAAGATCATACCATAGAAACCATCACATGTCAAGTCCAGAAACCCCTTGTCTAACATGTTAGTTTATGATACTTTAGTGCAACATTTTTAAATCCTTGCATCCATAAGATAACAAATAAATACCCTTGGATGCATCCCTTTTAACGTTCACGTTGTGATTGGTTTTTATGTCTAAACAAACATTGGGATTTATTGTTTTAGCCGCAGGCACCATCTTAGGTTTTTTTGGCGTTCGCCTCATGGCTGTGGTTTATACCGACCTCCTGTGGTTTGACGAATTGGGGTTTCGCCAAACCTTTGTGACAATGACCCTCACCAAAACAATGGCCTTTGTCACATTTGGGGCCTTTTTTGCCCTTTTTGCGGGCATCAATCTCTACATTGCCCGCAAAAAAGGACAACCCACACGCACCATGGCTTTTGAAGTCGTTGTAGACGGCATCCCTGAAATGCCTCCCAATCACAGCCTCCGTCAAAGATTGGCTTGGTCGGGTGGTATTGCACTCTTAAGCTTTCTAATGGGCGCATTGGGTGCTTCTGCCTGGATCACATTGCTCAAGTTTACCACCCCCACCTCATTTGGTCAGACCGATCCCATTTTTGGCAACGATATCGGATTTTACGTTTTCACATTGCCGCTTTACACCTTCTTATACAGTTGGTCAATCGCGGCCGTTATCCTAACTGCCATTGTCGTAGTTGTATCTTACCACCAAGACCGCGCCATACGCCACGATGACGACATCTGGATCACCATTTCTGACGTACGTGCCCACATATCTGTTTTGGCTGCCTTTTTAGCTTTGTTATTGGGCTGGGGATACTGGCTTAAAGAATACGAGCTTCTCTATTCATTTCGCAAAGATGCCTTCTTTGGTGCCGGTTATACCGATCTTAATGCCCAATTTTATGCATATCGTTTTATGTTGCTCCTCTTGGTCACCGCTGCAGGATTGCTCCTTTACAACACCCGCATTAAAACGTGGATCATCCCCCAATACAGTGTGCTTTCTTATGGTGTCTCGCTTATCATGGTAAGTTGGTTATTGCCTATGGTGTATGAAGAGTTCAAAGTCAAACCCAATGAATTCGAGCGCGAAGAACCCTATATCCAACATGCCATCGACTACACCCGTCAGGCCTATGGCTTAGACCGCATTCATGAAGTTGACTTTCCTGGCAACACCGACTTATCCACACAAGATATCGAAAGAAATCAGCTCACCATCCAAAGCATCCCCTTATGGGACAAACGCCCTTTGATGGCCACATACAGCCAACTCCAAGAAATTCGATCTTATTACAGCTTCAACAGCGTCGATGTGGATCGCTACAACATCAATGGCACCTACCAACAAGTCATGTTGGCCGCTCGTGAATATGCCCGCGATCCACGCGATCTACAAGGTGATACCTGGGTCAACAACCACTTGGTTTACACCCACGGCTATGGGCTTGTAATGAGCCCAGCCAATGAAATTGCCGCAGAAGGTTTGCCAGGTTTCTTAATCAAAGACATCCCCCCCGTTTCACGCGCCAACATAGCAGTTCATCGCCCCGAAATTTATTTTGGCGAAAATATGCGCAATTACATTGTGGTCAACACCAACACCCCCGAGTTCGATTACCCCAAAGGAGATGAAAATGTTTATACCACCTACCAAGGAAAAGGTGGCGTCCCCATAGGAGGATTTTGGACACGCTTCATTTTTGCACTTCGTTTTGGCGACCCCTATTTGCTTTTCACCAGTGCGCTAAAGCCCGACAGCCGCCTCATGTTTGACCGACACATTGGACAACGTTTGGGTGAAGACTCTCCCAGACGGTTTGCAAAAGCCGCGCCATTTCTAAACTACGACAGCGACCCCTATCTGGCCTTGGTCGATGGTCGCCTGGTCTGGATACAAGATGCCTATACCGTGACAAATATGTATCCCTACGCATTCCCTTTTGGTCGTCCTTATGTGCGTGAGATGAACTACATTCGCAACGCCGTCAAAGTTGTCTTAGACGCCTACGATGGCACCGTCACCTATTATGCTTGGGACGAAGAAGACCCATTGTTAAAAACCTATATGGAAGTTTTTCCAAACTTGTTTAAACCCAAAAGTGCCATCCCAACATCTTTACGAAAACACCTGCGTTATCCACTCGACCTTTTTGATATTCAGGCCAAACTGTACAACACCTACCACATGACATCGGCCAATGTTTTTTATAACCGCGAAGATGTTTGGGAAACACCCACAGAGTTTTATGGCACCATGGATCGCCCCATACAAATGAGCCCTTATTTTGCCATGGTGAGATTGCCCAATGAGCAAAAAGAGGAGTACATTCTCATGTTGCCGGCAACCCCGTCGGGCAGAGCCAATATGATAGGCTGGGTTTTTGCCCGTTGCGATGCCCCCAACTATGGCGAACTTGTGGTTTACAAACTGCCCAAAGAAAAAATGATTTATGGCCCCATGCTCATCGAACGTCGCATCAATCAAGACACCGAGGTTTCAAGAGAAATTACACTATGGGATCAGCGTGGTTCAGATGTCATCCGAGGCAACCTCTTGGTGATTCCCATCGAAAACTCATTCATCTATGTAGAACCCCTGTATCTGCGCGCCTCACAAAGTGGCATGCCTGAACTCAAACGCGTACTGGTCATCCACGGAGAAAAATTGGCAATGGGCATCAATTTACAAGATGCTTTACAAAAAGTTTTTAAAGACTTGCCCCAAAAGCCAAACCTCATGCCCACACAACCCGTCGAAAACATACCGGCAAACCTTCAAATATTGGCCAAGCGTGCATTCAAACAATTTGAAACCGCCCAACAACACCTCAAAGCGGGTGCCTTTGCACAATATGGTCAAACCATTGATTCTTTACGCCAAACCCTTACGCAGATGAACAAAAAGGAAACCCCATGAGTGCCCCCAACCCTTCTCAATGGGCCAATCTCATCACCGAACAACGCAACCCAGCAAGCGCACAAATAGATGCCATCAGCACACGAGATGCCCTTCAGATCATCAACGACCAAGACAAAACGGTTGCAAATGCCATAGAAGCCGAACTCGACCATATAGCACATGCCACAGACATGGTTTACAATGCCCTCAAAAAGGGAGGCCGTCTCTTTTACATCGGTGCAGGCACCAGCGGGCGTTTAGGGGTATTAGACGCCTCAGAATGCCCTCCAACCTATGGCGTATCTCCCGAAATGGTACAAGGCATCATCGCTGGTGGATTACCCGCGCTCACACGCTCTCAAGAAGGCGCCGAAGATTTATTAGAAGACGGTGTTCAAGCACTTATAGATCGCAACTGCACAAAACAAGATGTGGTCATGGGCATTGCTGCCAGTGGTGTTACCCCCTTTGTCATTGGTGCCTTACAACACGCCAAATCCATCGGGGCAAAAACCATCTTCTTCAGTTGCAACCCTCAAGCTGCCAAAAAAGTTTTTGCCCATGTGCACATCACCCCCAAAGTCGGCCCTGAAGTCATCACGGGTTCCACCCGAATGAAAGCTGGCACGGCAACCAAAATGGTGCTCAATATGATCACCACAACAACAATGATCAAATTGGGCAAGGTTTACGAAAACCTCATGGTAGATCTCACACCCAGCTGCCAAAAATTGATCGACCGTTCCCAGCGTATCTTGTGTGCCATCACCAATCTTTCCCCCCAAGACAGTGCCCAAAAGCTTCAAGAGGCACAAGGCAATCTGAAAGTTGCCATCCTCATGACAAAACGGGCTGTCTCTTACGAAACAGCCCGCCAATTATTGGACAAACATCAAGGCAATGTTAGAAATGCCTTAGAAAATGCAGTTTAGTTTTCTTTGGTTTTTTGCTGGTTATAAAAAGCTTTGATCAAACCATCTAAAAAAACTTTTGGTTCTTCAACCGCAGGAGCCGTAATCGTAAAGGTTGTTTGACCAAGCAACTTCAACCCATGCCCATAGTCATTAAACCGCTCTTGGCACAATGCCTCAACAGACACGGGTGTTTCTGTTGCAAGCTTTGCCAATGCACCCAAAGCGGCTTTATCAAACGTCAGTTCAACGCCATAGGTTTTTTCAAACTGCGCCAAAAATTTAGCCACCCCTCCCCCCACCAGCAATTCCTGAAGGGCAAGCGTAGGATTTTTGACCACATTGGCATCGACATGAAAAGTTTGAATATCTGTTGAAGGCAACGTTTTTTCAAACTTTAGCAAAGCCCGCTCACACGCACCAACCAAGCTTCTGGCCCCAGTTTGCTCTTTGGCGGCCTCTTCTGCCAAAAGATAAAGGGCCTCATCATCAAACGTAAGGTCAATGCCATATGCCTTAAAATCGCGCTTTTTTCCCAAAATAACCGAACTGGTAGGGCTTTTCAAAATGGCATACAAATCTTCCACTTCCAAAGGTTCCAAAACAGCCATCACAGGCAACCGCCCCACAAACTCCGATTCAAAACCATAACCAATCAAATCTTCGGTCTTAACTTGTTGCAAAGAAGCCGTGCGATCAATGTCGCGTTCAATTGCACGTTCAGCCCCCGTTTGAAAACCCACCTTGCCCTGATTCAACCGTTTTCTTACAATATCTTCTAAACCACCAAAAGCCCCACTTACGATAAACAAAATATTGCGCGTATTGATCTTTTTCTGCTCCATCTTGCCACTGCGTTGAAATTGCATCATCGATTCCATTTGAGAGGCCATATCATGGGGCGCTTTAAGATCCACATCGGTCTCTTCCATCAACTTGAGCAAATTGCGCTGCACGCCCGAGCGCGACACATCGGGGCCCATCAAATTAGGTGTTGAGGCGATTTTATCAATTTCATCAATGTATACAATGCCATACTGTGCTTTTTCAATGCTGCCATCGGCTTCACGCACCAACTCGCGAATCAGGTCTTCGACATCCCCTCCCACATAGCCGGTTTCGCTAAACTTGGTCGCATCTCCTTTCACAAAGGGCACGCCAATGCGGTTGGCAATCAGTTTTATCAAATACGTTTTTCCAACGCCTGTCGGCCCAATCAACAAAATATTATTTTTAATATTTCCAACATTGGCCTGTACAAATTCCGGATCGTCTCGATCCAGTTTCATGCGGTTATAGTGCGTACATATTTTGGTGGCCAACACTTCTTTGGCCGCATATTGTTTAATCACATACTCGTTTAAATATGCTTCCAATTCTGTGGGTTTCAAATCAAAGGCAATGGTATCATCTTTTGGTGGTTCCGTCTTTGGCCCCGCCTCAAAACCAGCGGTTTCGCCTTGAGGAAATACCACCTGAGCACCGTATTTGTTTTCAATGAAATCTTTGAGATCCTTTTGTAAATCGGCAGGATTAAAAGGTTGTTTTTCTGACACGTTAAACCTTTCTTATAAATGTCGGTTATCAATTTGACCCTTAAGAATAACAGGTCTGCAACCCATTGTCAAGGCAGGGTGTTTCAGATCCGTCGTATTCTGGCCTAGACCCATTAGGCCTGCAAATATCTATGCAGTAAGTTGCATTACACCTATTGATGAATCACAACCTATAGTACCACACAAAAGACATAATAACACAATGACACTGAGCGCACTTGTTTTACAACAACTCACCAAAGAACTGGCCCCACAGGTTACCCGCAGACTCATTCGCGAGGCATTCTTAACCAACACCCATACCCTCTATCTCAACTTGGGCGACATTGGGCATTTGTGTTGTTCTGCTCACCCCAACAAAAGTTATTTGCTCCTCACAAACCCCACAGAGCCCCCCCTTTCCAATCAACCCACTTGGCTAACACACCATCTCACCAAGTCAGGCATCGTTGCCATATCGCACATTCCTCATGAGCGCATCATTCATTTTACACTCAGTCGACAAGACCGCTTAGGAAAAGAAAGCCAATATGTGCTCATTTGCGAGTTTATTGGCCGCCAAGCCAATGTGATATTAACCGATGGCAGCAACAACAAAATATTGGGTGCCATGCGCCATACACGCGCCAAAGACACACAAGGGCGAGACATCTTACCCGGCAGACCCTATCAAGCACCCCCACCCCAACAAGGCAAAACAGTTGCAGATTTAGACCCGCAAACGCTCCAACAAGCTTTTGCTCAAAATCCAACATCGCCGACACATGCATTACAACAGGCCATTCTTGGGCTTGATCACATCACAGCCCAAGAAGTGTGCCACCGCATTCAATTACAACATCCGCAATATGACACCCAAACCATACAAAAGATTCAACATTTTTTAAACACACCACCCTTTATTGAAGGTGTATCCGTATTTGCCAATGACAGAAACCATTTCCATTTAACGCCTTTACAAATCACCCATGCCACACCTGTTCAAACATTTCCAACCATCCATGACGGCATCACCTTTTTGTTAAAACAAGAAAATGTTCACAACACCCTCAAAAGCAAAATCACCAATCTCGAAAAAGACCTCAACACCAAACTGAGCAACAATCACCGCAAATTAGAACGCATTCAAGAAGACCTCACCGATGCAGAACGCGCCGATGAATACGAACGATTGGGCAATTTAC
This sequence comes from Candidatus Latescibacterota bacterium, assembly GCA_038279365.1. Lineage (GTDB taxonomy): Bacteria > Latescibacterota > UBA2968 > UBA2968 > UBA2968 > JABIFK01. The sequence goes on from JAYODI010000008.1 coordinate 16,575, forward strand.
TCATGTCCAACTTACAACATATCCCTACAAGTGCCGAAAGCGTGATTCTCACAGACAGTTATGAGGGTCAACAAACCCAGGTTGAAATAGAACTCAATCCAAATCGTTCTCCAATAGACAATGCAAATGAATACATCAAACGCAGTCAAAAAGGGCGCAAAGGGGCTCCCATATTGCAAAATAGAATGGAAGAAACCCACGCCCAAAGCACCCAAATAACCCACTATCTCACACGGTTACAAAATATGTCCTCAGAAAAAGAATTTGCCCAACTACGCCAAGAACTCGAAGACCATAAGCTGGTAAAACCCACAAAACAAAAACAACAAAAAAATCAAAACCAAAAACGAGCACCTGGTGAAATTCACCCCCGCCGATACCGTACACGCGACGGCTGGTTGGTTTTGGTGGGCCGCAACAACCAAGAAAATGACAAGCTCACAAAGAGTTCTGCTCGCGATGATATTTTTTTCCACGTACATGGTTGCCCAGGTTCTCACGTGATTCTCAAACAAGAAGGCCGTGCCGAAAAACCGCCTCGAAGCACCATCAAAGAAGCAGCAAGTTTGGCCGTTTATTGGAGCAAGGCCCGCGGTGCCAAAACCGCCCCAGTGAGTTACACCGAAGTCAAATATGTTCACAAACCCAAAGGTGCCCCACCAGGTTTGGTGACCATCAAAAACGAAAAAAGCATAATGGTTGCCCCACATGAAATTCAAAAAGAAGATGACGCTTAATCTTTAAAAATACAATGAATCAATTACTCTACTATCTGCTTGGCTTAACAGGTGTCCTTTTTACGGGGTGGTGGTTGCTCAAATTGTGGCAAAGCATGCAAGCCATTGCAAATGCCCCCAAACCCATTCCGCCCCCCCAATACCACATCCAAAAAGTAAACCCATCCATTTCCTTTTGGCTGAAAGGCTCAAGCTTATTTTTTGTGGGTGGATTGCTCACCTTTTTAGGTTTTGTTTGCACCATTTTTTTTCGAAACCCTCAATTTCTCACCCTCATTATTGTCGGATCGTTATTTCTTACATGTCTGTTTTTTTATACCTATTTCATCGTTTTTTCAGGTCAAAAAACGTTACGAACACCTAAAAAAAAGCCCGAATTTCTTCAGGTTTACACCCACCCCGATTGGCTCTTCCAACACCCCAAATTTGCACTTTTTGGGTTCGGCAATATCATTGCAGGCATTGTCAGTGCCTTCATTTACCAAGATGTTTACTTTGTTTTACTAAGCATATATGGCCTCGTATTCTTGCTTCATCTGTGGAGTTTTTCACAACTCAACATCCTCACCATCACCGACCAACACATCAAACTCCACACCGGGCTCCCAGTAGATGGTATTCTCACCATCCCCATAGCCACCATTTCCAATGTTCACTATTCACAACCACGCCTCCAACGCCTCTTGCGCATCCACACCGTGAGCATTGTCGATCAAACTGGTGCCAAGCTGGTTCTATACACCCGATTACCCCATCTTTTTTGGGGAACCCTAAACACAGATGACATATAAAAAGCCCCCAAGCAAACTTGCTCAGGGGCTTTTGGTTTCTCAAACGATATCTGAATTAAAATTTCTCAAAATACACAATTCGAATTTCCCGATCTGGCTGTGGGTTTTGTGTGCCATTGCGAAAGATATTTTTCAAATCAAATTCCAATGCAAAACTCTTAGACACCATCCACCTGGCACCTGCATTTAAAAATCCTTTACCAGACCCCAATGCATTATCGCTGTTGTCATTCAAACCAAAATCGTATTCTGCCACAACCAAAAAGTCTTTTCCAATAGCCTTATCTACCCCAATAAAACCCGAAAGATCACCGTCGCCATCACCATCTTCAAAACTTTTGTTCATGCCTATGTGTATCCCCCCTTGCCCAAATGGTGAGTTAAAGTTCTTGCTCACCACCACGTAAGCCCCCTTCGATTTACTTTGATATCGGTCCAGCGTCTGATCAAATACGCCATACCCCTGAGAAGCATATCCAACAGCCAAAGCCGGCGAAGAGTATCCTTCTTCAACAACCCGTATTTTAGCAGCAAACTCCAAACGTGGGTTCCATTTGACAGAAGCATTGCCCAACAGATCGCGCGCCCCATACGAAATGCCAATCATCCCACGATCAAAAAGCCCCACATTAATTTGCCCCAAAATACCATTGCCACCATAAAACCGAAAATCCAAACCAAAACTGCCACGAGGCAACAACCCCGCAGTTGGTGCCTCAACCAAATGCAAAGGATCAAGCTCCAATTGGGCATCCACACGCCCCACACTCCCCAAAACCAACAACAACACAATCATTCTCTGTATCACAACTCGCTCCCTGAAATAATCACTTTTCGCAGTGAATGGCCCTCGTGTGTCAGCGCAATATCTATTGCTTCTTTAGGAATCAAGTCACCACCCATATCAGCCCATTCGATCAGGCAGATTCCTTTGCCATAAAAAAAATCGTCACATCCCAACGCATACAGTTCGTCGGGGTCTCCCAAACGATACAAATCAAAATGGTAAATCGGCAACACCACACCATCTGAGGTGGTTCCCGCATACTCATTCATCAATATAAACGTGGGGCTGGTGACATAGTCGGTAACTTCAAGCCCGTTACAAATGCCTTGTGTCAAACACGTTTTCCCACTACCCAAATCACCGCGAAGCGCCACACAATCACCTGGTTTTAGCGTATGAGCAAGTGCCACACCCAATTGCACGGTTTCTTCGGGAGAGTGGGTCAAACGTTCAATTATCTTATGCATATCAATTCAAATGGATTAAAAAGGGGATACCACGAGGACAATACACATCAGACGAACTTGCATTTGGGGAAATACACGCCCGTCAATACAAAGAACTCAGGGGGCGAGTTCTGTTCTACAAGGGGTATCTCAACCCACTTCTAAAAAAGCCTGTTGAGATACCCACCCAACTACTTGCCTTTTAAAACAGCCACAGGCAAAATGCATTCTTCCAACGATATGCCACCATGTTGAAAGCTATCGGAATATTTGGCTTGGTATTCGTTAAAATTTGTTGGATAAACAAAAAAATAGTCTTCTTTGCTCAAAATGTAGTTGGTACTTTGACCCACATTTGGCAAACCATAGGCTTCGGGGTTCGAAATCATATGGGCATGCCTATCATCACAGCGCAAACTCTTTCCATACTTAAATCGCAACCCTGTCGATGTATCACGGTTGCCATGCGCCAAACTGGCACGTTTAGATAAGATACAACCATGGTCGGTGGTAATAATCACGGTCGAGTCGGTTTCTGCAAGGCGGCGCAACATTTCAAACAACGACGAATGCAAAAACCAAGAACTTGTCAGTGAGCGATACGCCGAATCATTGGGCGCCATTTCTTGCAAGATTTCAGATTCCGAACGCCCGTGTGTTAAAAAATCTAAAAAATTGTATACAACCGACATCAATGGAAAAGAGCGGTAGGAATGTACTTTTTTTGCCATGCGATTGCCTTCGGCAATATCGAGTACTTTCACATAACGGGTTTCAATATTGAGCGTGGGATCAATCTCTTCCAACTGGCGGTCCAGCAACTGATGTTCGTGCCGGTTTCTGCTCATATCATCATCACGAGCCGTCGCCCATTCATCAGGATACAATTTGGCCACATCAATGGGAAACAAACCACTAAAGATGGCATTTCGCGAATAGGGTGTTGCCGTTGGCAAAATAGAATAGTAATAATTTTGCTCAATGTCGAAAATATCGGACAATACTCTTGAAATGGCAAACCAATGATCCAAACGCATACAATCTATCACAATAAAAAACACCTGCTCACCGTCTTGTATGCGAGGAGCTACAAATTCTGAAACGATATCAACAGACAAAAGCGGTGAATCTTCTTCTTCATGCACCCAATTTTTGTAATTGGCTTCCATGTATTTGCCAAAATCCAAATTGCAAGCCCGGCGCAAATCATCGTGCATCATGCGCAAACCAGGGTCTTGATATTGATCCAACTCCAAATCCCATTCAGACATACGCACATGCAAATCAATCCAATCTTGCCAATGGTTCGCATTCGACAACAAATCTCGCAACCGATTGGATGCAGATGTATACCCAATACCCATTCTATCTTTTTGGATCTGGCGCGCATCCAATTGTTTCTTACAAGCCATCAAGATTTGGCTGGGGTTCACAGGTTTGGTCAAATAATCATCGATACGCTGCCCTATCGCATCTTCCATCAAGCGTTCTTCTTCATTTTTGGTGATCATAATCACCGGAATATGTGGGTTGATATCTTTTATTGCTGCAAGTGTAGACAACCCATCGCGCCCAGCCATCATTTCATCCAAAAGCACAATATCAAAACTGTGTTTTTGAACCATATCAATGGCATCATCCCCATTGGTTACGGGCGTTACTTCATAACCTCGTTCACCCAAAAACATGGCATGAGGACGCAACAAATCAATTTCATCGTCCGCCCATAGTACTTGCTTTTTGACCTCAGATGCATTCAATTTTTAGTCTCCCCCGAAAAATAACTTAACTGATGGCCTTCTCATATGGCAAAGATACCACAAAAACAGTTCCTTCACCCGGCATGCTCTCTTTAATATAAATTCGTCCTTGATGATAATCTTCGATAATGCGCTTAACAAAAGCAAGCCCCAAGCCCCAACCTCGTTTTTTGGTGCTATAACCAGGTATAAATACTTGCTTCACCAAATGAGCCGGAATACCCTTGCCATTGTCACTTACCAAAATATCGACCCGCTGATTTTCCTCATCAATCTCCGAAGACACATCAATACGCCCCGCCTTCCCTTCCATAGCATCTGCGGCATTTTTAAACAGATTCTCAAATGCCCACCCCAATAACTCTCGATTTAAGGGCACCACGGGCAATTGCCCCATCGCCTCCACAATTTCAACACCGCGGGGCAATCGGGCGCGCAAATAAGCCACCGTTTCAGCAACAGCTTCTCGCACATCTTGGGGTCTTAATTCGGGCGTAGACCCAATGAGACTAAAGCGCGATGTAATTTTATTTAACCGATTGGTATCACGCTCCATTTCGGTTAAAATGTTTTGAAATTTTTTCTTGAGTTCCGCATCATCTAATTCTTCAATCTCAGCATTAAACAATGCCATCCATCCATAAATGGAAGACAGCGGTGTGCCCAATTGATGAGCCGTTTCACGTGCCATCCCCACCCAAATAGAGCGTTGCTCATTGTTTTTGATTTGTCGGAACCCCATATAACCAATAGATATAAAAAGAACCGTCACACCCAACGCAATCAGTGGCAACCAAGAAAGTCGTTTAACCAAATCTGACTCACCATAGTGCAAATGCCAAATTTCGGGCTCTTTTGTAATGGGTTCACCATTTGCCCCCCATTCAAGCACTGGAGACTCAAATGGGATCGGTGCGTTTTCCAAATCGAGTTCCTCTACAATGGCCAAAACTTTCTCGACAACATCTTCATGCGTTGGATTTGTCCAATCTGGCCCAATGGCCTTCCAATATCTTGGTCTGCCCACAGCATCTGTCAGCACCACAGGAAAGCTGAGATTTGTAATGGTCTCAAAAATGACTTCCTGATAAAATTCATGGCGCAAATCGATGGTTTCTGCCGTGCTGATACTGTGCATAAAAGCTTGTAATTTAACCGTGCGATTGGCTTCGTCACGCATTGGGCGCACCACCCAAAAATGGGCATAAAACAAAAACACAAGAATGACAATAATCGCCGAAAGAAAGAAATAAGCGCTAAATTGTCGCTGGCTGGCAATTCGAATTCGCCAATCTCCCAACCATACACGCACCCGATTTTCAGGTGCCATACCCATCTTTCGACCCCGTTTGAGATCATCTTGCAATGTGGCCATATCAAATACGCCTATCGTTTAAATCGCCTGCCATTGGCATTCAAAGCACATGCCAAACTCTGATTTTGGGTCAAAATCAAGGGACAAACCCATACCTACGTAGCTGTTTGCCAAACGTTTGACACGTAAATCGGGTTCCATTTCTGTGCAAACACCACCCTACCATTCGCACAATAAGAGGCTGTCAACCTTTATAAATAAGCCTTCTCGACGGATAAAGTCAATGCGGGAAAAAGAAGTTGCAGAAAAACAAGGTTTATGATATATTTTTCCATCTGAAATGAATGTTACTAACTCCACTCACGCTGTAAACCGACAGAAAGGGGTGAGTCCAGGCATGCCTGGTATCATGGTTCGCGACGATGAGCCGTTCGAAAGGGCACTTAAACGGTTCAAAAAAGCTTGCGAAAAAGCTGGCATTATTTCCGATATGAAGAAAAACCAACACTTTGAAAAGCCAAGTGAACGTCGGAAACGCAAAATTGCTGCAGCTAAACGCAAACGCATTAAGATGGATAACTTTAGTTAGTCTGTAATAGAATTGTATATCGAAAAAGCGATAATCTCCCAAAGAGGTTATCGCTTTTTTGGTAACGCTCGCAGGGAGTTGCCGTGAACATAGTAGACATCGTTCTTGCGCTGGGTTTGTTCTGGAGCGCTCGTAAGGGATGGCAAATTGGTCTATTCCAGAGTCTTTTAAGTCTATTGAGCATTGTTTTGGCCTATGGTTTTGCACTCGCCTATGGGGAATCTGCAGCCCACCAACTCCTTGATACCACTGAAGAATTAGATGGCGGTACAGCTCTTTTAGGTTTTTTAGCCGTCTTTGTCCTTGTGCTTGTCATTTGTTATTTTGTGGGCAAAGCCATTCACAAAGCTTTATTGGCTTCGCCTTTGGGTGTTTTTGATGCCTTTGGTGGGGGTGCCTTAGGCCTTGCCAAAGGCCTGTTGATCTTTGGGCTTCTCACCTTGTTTTTTCGTCTTTATCCCATCCACAGCCGCATTCCAATCCTCATAGAGCAATCGGCATTGGGAGGTCCCGTACAAAATGCCGCACTGGTCATTGCCGATGCCGCCAAAAAGACCTTCCCCAAAACCAAAATCCTTTTAGATCGTATGGGAATCAATTCTGAAAAAGCCCCGCCACTGGTCGACAAACTCAACAAAAGCGCAGGTGAAGCCCGCAAAAAAATTGACGAATTAATTGACGAATCACGTGAAAAACTTGGCCAATGACACATGCATATTTCCAATCACACCCTCATTACCCTCGAATTTGACAAAATACGGCATCACATCTCCGAGCGCTGCGCCTCACCCATTGCCCGTGCAGACATTGCCCAACTCACCCCAATTTCAGACCCCATCCAGATCGAACATCGTTTGCGCCCCATCTTAGAATGCAACAGCCTCATTGCCTTTGACAGCCCCATTTCCATTCATCAAATACCTGATATTCGCCGAATTCTCATATCCAGTGCCCCCGAAGGTGCAACGCTCTCTGTCGCAGATCTGCTCCAAGTAAACGAAATCCTCATCAACAGCCGCCTCTTACACACCTACCTAGACAGTCGACGCACCAAATATCCCGCGCTTTGGCAAATTATCTCTCCCCTTACACCATTCCCCCAAATTGAAAAAACTTTAGAATTGGCACTTGACCCCGTTACCCAAACCCTCAAAGACAGCGCCAGCCCCGAACTGCGCAAAATACGGCGCACCATCGAAAACACGCGTTCTCGCATTCGCGAACAGGTAGAACGCATCTTGGCCCAACTGCCCGACAATGTGATACAAGATCGCCTCGTAACGGTGCGTGCAGATCGTTTTGTCATTCCTATTCGCGAAAATCAAAAGCGAAAATTAGAAGGCTTGGTTCATGACCAATCATCCAGTGGCGCCACGCTCTTTGTAGAGCCAATGGCCACAGTGAGCCTCAACAACGACCTGCGCCAAGCCGAAATGGCCGAACAACGCGAAATCAAGCGCATTCTCACCCAACTCACCGCACAAATTGGCCCCATATCCAATACATTGCGTGACAATCTCGAAATTTTATGCCACTTTGATGCCATTTATGCCAAAGCGTCTTTTTCCCGCGACCTAAATGCCACCGAGCCCATTTTCAACACCGAAGGACGCATACACCTTCGCAATGCCCGCCATCCGCTCCTGATATATCGCTTACGCACCGAAGGTTCAACTGAAGAAATCGTCCCACTGAGCCTTACGCTGGGCACAGACCACCAAACACTTATTCTAACCGGTCCCAATGCGGGCGGCAAAACCGTTTCACTTAAAACGGTGGGGCTTCTCTCGCTCATGGCCCAAGCGGGTTTGCCCATTCCTGCCGATGAAAAATCCGAACTGCCTATCTTTTCTGGCATATTTGCCGACATTGGCGACGCACAATCGATTGAAAATGACCTCAGCACATTTTCTTCACACATGCGCAACCTCATTGACATCGAAAAGATTGCCGATGGCAATGCGCTCATTTTGCTCGATGAAATTGGAGCCAGCACCGACCCAGACGAAGGCTCTGCTTTGGCCATTGCGCTGCTAAACAGCTTGAATAATCGAGGCTGTCGCACCATTGCAACCACCCACCACGGCGCACTCAAAGCCATTGCACACAGCACACCCGGCATGATCAACGGATCCATGGCCTTCGATGCCGAAACCCTACGCCCCACCTTTCATTTGCGCACAGGTATTCCCGGAAGCAGTTATGCCTTTGAAATAGCCGAGCGGTTGGGCCTTAACCCTGCGCTCATTTCCCATGCACGTGATTTGGTCGGCAGCGATGTGCGCCATGTTGAATCCCTCATTCTCGATTTGGATGAAGCCTATGGCCTGCACCTTGAAGCCTTAGAAAAAGCACAAAAAAGCCAAGCAGAGCTCGATGCCTTAAAAGCCGATTTTGAAGCGCGTCTCAAAGACATTGAACAACGCGAGCGCAATTTGACACAAAATGCCAAAGCCGAAGCCAAACGCATCATCGACGATGCCAAAGCACTGGTTGAACGCACGGTGCGAGAAATAAGAGAATCACAGGCCAACCGCGACACCATCAAAGAAGCCCACAAAACCATCGAAAAAGAACAAAAAAAACTTGCAAAACCACCTTCCCAACCCAAAACATCGCCCACATCTCCCCCCCCAGATACCGACCTCCAGCCTGGTGATCTGGTCTTTAGTCGCACATTTGAGCGTGAAGGCACCCTTATTACCCCCCCAAACGCGGGACGTGTGATGGTGCAAATGGACAATCTCAAAATGGAACTCAGCGTTTCAGACCTCGAGCTTCGTCAAAGACCCACACATATTGAAGAAAAAAGAAAATTTCCCAACCGCATTTCTCCCAAAAACCCCGATGTTCCGCTCGAACTGGACTTACACGGCCACACCTTTGAGCAAGCCGTTGACAAATTGGATCAATACCTTAGCGATGCCATTTTATCTCACCTGTCTCAAGTGCGTATCAATCATGGCAAAGGCACGGGTGTGTTGCGCCGCAAAATTGGCTCACACCTCAAACAACACCCCTCCGTCAAAAACATCTACTCAGCAACACCCGAACAGGGTGATTGGGGCGTCACCATTGTGGATTTCTTTTAATCCTTAAAACATGCCTTATGCCATTTTCTCACCACCTCATAGAAAGCCTTGAAACCTTGCTTAATTGCACTTTAACATGTATTTTTGCATCATATCATTCAAAGCCCACAGCTCTCATTTAGGATGTCTCATGGCCCAAGTTATTTCCGATCTGATGGTCCAAGCTGACAAATACTGCAATTCTCTCACAGAATATTCTCGCTTTCAGACCCGTGAAGTCTACATTGGTGATGTGCCCTTGGGGGGCAACAATCCCATTCGCGTACAATCGATGACCACAACAGATACCATGGATACCGAAGGAACTGTGGCGCAGTCTATTCGCATGATTGAAGCAGGATGTGAATATGTGCGCATCACTGCGCCCAGCAAAAACGAAGCGGCCAACCTCGAAAACATCAAACGCGAATTGCGATCACGGGGTTATCATGCCCCCCTGGTTGCCGACATCCACTATACACCCAATGCCGCAGAAATTGCCGCCCGCATTGTCGAAAAGGTGCGCGTTAACCCTGGCAATTACGCCGATAAGAAAAAATTTCAAATCATCGAATACTCCGACGCACAATACACAGAAGAACTCGACCGCATTCGCCAAAAATTCACCCCACTGGTCAACATCTGCAAAGAATATGGCACAGCCATGCGCATTGGCACCAACCACGGCTCTCTCTCTGACCGCATTATGAGCCGATATGGTGACACACCGCTTGGCATGGTCGAATCTGCATTGGAGTTTGCCCGAATCTGTGAAGACTTAGATTATCACAATCTTGTCTTCTCCATGAAGGCCAGCAATCCACAAGTGATGGTGCAAGCCTATCGCCTCCTCGTTCACAAAATGCTTGCCGAAAACATGAACTATCCTCTGCATCTTGGTGTCACCGAAGCAGGCGACGGTGAAGATGGGCGCATCAAATCTGCCGTGGGCATTGGCACCCTCTTAGAAGACGGCCTCGGTGATACCATCCGCGTATCTCTCACCGAAGAACCCGAAGCTGAAATTCCTGTGGCGCAAGCCCTTGTTGCCCGTTACAGCAATCGCCACGATCACGCCCCCATTCCACCGATTAAAAACAATCCGATTGATCCATTTTCATATACACGCAGAGAAACTTCTCTCACGGACAAACTTGGTGGCAACCAAGTGCCCATCGTCATCGCCACCCCCCAAACACCGATCACACCCGCATCGCTCAAACCATTTGGATACACCTATGACGCCACACTGGATAAATGGCATATTGGCGATATGGCCGTTGACTACGTTTATGTAGGCGATCAATCCTTAAACTTTGAACTGCCTGGCACCCTTCAAGTCATACAAAATGCATCCGCCTGGGAAAAGAACCCTATTGGGCTTCCATTGTTTTCAACCCAAACGTATCAAACAGCTTTAAACAAGTCTGAACACATCAATTTCATGCAAGTTCAACCACCAGAGATAAATACATGTCTCATTGAAAGCATAACACAAGATCCCACAGCCGTCCTCATCTTATCCACAACCAACACACACGCCATGCCAGAATTGCGCCGCGCTTTCTTTTTGTTGGCCGAATACAACTGTAAAAACCCCGTTGTTATTCACAGCACCTATATGCAAACCGATGACGCCTTTATGCTCTATGCTGCCACAGATGCTGGAGCCTTATTTACCGATGGATTGGGTGACGGCATTTGGCTCGAATCGCCTCATACCGATGCCAACATCATCAACCGAACAGCTTTTGGCATTTTGCAAGCCACACGCACACGCATCTCCAAAACCGAATACATTTCATGCCCATCGTGTGGGCGCACGCTCTTTGATCTTCAAGAAACCACGGCACTGATTCGCAACCGCACCACGCATCTCAAAGGCGTCAAAATTGGCATTATGGGTTGTATTGTCAATGGCCCCGGTGAAATGGCCGATGCCGACTATGGGTATGTGGGCAGTGGCCCCGGAAAAATCACCCTCTACAAAGGTAAAGAAGTCATCAAACGCAACATTCCCACCCAAGGTGCCGTTGACGAATTGATCAACCTCATTCGCGATGGCGGTGATTGGGTCGATCCCTAATCGAGCGCCAAATTGAATAACAAAAAAGGTTACGCCCCATCGGCGTAACCTTTTTTAAATTTCACACAACCCATCTCATATTTTACACCTCTACCTTTAATCCAATCCCAAATATGGAATACCCGTTTCTATGAGAAATTGCTTGGCCATTGTGGACTTCCCAACTCTGGGCGATCCTCCTATGAGATAGAGCATATGTACCCTTTATAGATCAAACATCATCAAGTGGTTATTCATTGCTAAATCTGTAATACCGACTTGCAAATCAGGCAATTCTTGACCATATTAGAATAGTCATTTATTGGTTTTTTATCTCTCCAAATTTAGCATTTTACATTTCCAATTTTACACCTTACATTCCTTTCTCCCACGCAACAACACCGGTTTCGTCTCCTATAAAAAAGTGATACTCCATGGCCCGCGTTCCCGAAGAACTTATTGATCAGATCCGCCAATCGGTAGATATCGTTGATATCGTATCAGATCATGTGGTGCTCACGCGCAAGGGCAAAAGCTTTTTGGGCATTTGTCCTTTCCACGACGACTCCAGCCCATCTATGAATGTATCACAAGACAAACAAATCTTCAAATGTTTCTCTTGTGGTGCTGGTGGTAATGTCTTCACTTTTTTGCGCGACATTGAAAACATCAGTTTTATCGAAGCTGTGCGCAAACTCGCCGAGCGGGCGGGCATCAATTTGCCCGACACACGTTCAGATACGCCCCAACAACAAGAAGCCTACGACGAACTCTATCGGGCCAATGAACTCGCATATAAGTATTTTCACCACATGCTCACCGAAGATGCCCGAGGCGAACAAGCCAAAGCCTACCTCGAAAACCGAGGCATCAGCCGCGAAATTATAGATGCCTTTGGCTTGGGATATGCGCTTAATGCTTGGGATGGTTTTTTGACCGTGGCAACCCGCAGAGGTTTTTCACCCCAAGTGCTCGAGCGAGCCGGCTTGGTCACGCCACGTCAAAATGGAGGTGGTTTTTACGATCGGTTTCGCCACCGCGTTACCTTTCCCATCGAAGCCAGCACAGGTCGAACCGTGGCGTTTGGTGCACGCGCCTTAGACCCAGACGAACAGGCCAAATACCTCAACTCACCCGAAACCCCCGTCTACAACAAAAGTGCCACACTTTATGGCCTATGGCGAGGCAGAGATGCCATTCGCAACTCAGGCCAAGCCATTGTTGTGGAAGGCTATATGGACCTTATCTCATTGGCCCAATTTGGCATCGAAAACGTTGTGGCCTCTTCAGGTACAGCCCTTACAGCTGACCATGCTCGTCTTTTACGGCGATATGCCTCACGGGTCACCCTCATATTTGATGGCGATGCCGCAGGCACTTCTGCAGCAGTAAGGGGCATTGGTTCACTGTTTGAAATTGGCCAAGAAGCGCGTGTGGTTGCCCTCCCCGAACAACATGACCCCGACAGTTATGTGCGTGAGCATGGCCCAGAAGGGTTTCGTGCCCTAATCGAACGTGCCGTTTCGGCTCCCGACTTTCTCGTTGAACAAATTGCCAAACGCGAAGACCTTTCCACCGTCGATGGCAAATCGCGCGCCACCCATGAGCTGGCCGAATTGATTGGGCGAATTGGCGACCAAGCACTGCGCCATTTTTTGATCAAAGACCTTGCTGAAAAAATGGGCTTATCGGAAGAAGCATTTATCCAAGTCGTACAAAATGACAGACGTCGTCCCCCCACACAAAGAAGATCAACCCAACCATCAGAATCTGCGCCTCCTCCATTTGATCCACGACCTCGTTCTGAGCGTGAACTCCTTATTTTGATGATGCAAAACAATGAATCGGCCGATACGGTGCTCAAACACATTTTGCCCTCAGATTTTTCCAACAGCACCTACCGTGAAATTGCAAATATGATTGCACAAAACCGAAAACAAAATCTCTCTGTGCATGCGGCACACCTGATTGATCAAACGACCAACAAACAACTGTCCCGCATCATCTCAGACATGTCTTTGGAATTGGGAATTTCAAATCCGAATCAGGAGGTTTTTCCCTTGGCAGAGTACATGCGCAAATTTCAAATTAGGAATATTGAGCAGAAACGCAATGACATAGAAAAACAACTTCGCAATGAATTGACACCAGAACAAAGACGTGAACTTCTGGCCAAACATCTCGAAGTTACCATACAAAAACGCGAATTGTTATCCCCAACAACAAAGACTTTTTCATCATAAGTTCTTTCAATACTTGAAATTTAGGTTGCGCTGAACCCTGCCGTTTCTTATCTTTTGCTCGATTATCTAAAACCTCTGTTAAAACGATTGTTAGACATTGGGCGCATAGCTCAGTCGGTTAGAGCGGCGGACTCATAATCCGTTGGTCCGGGGTTCGAGTCCCTGTGCGCCCACCAAATTTCCAAGATGAATATTTCGACGCATGATTAACACGTCGAAATATTCATCAAAAGCCTTTTAAAACAGCGTGTAAAGCACACCATATTTTTCTGGACATTTGATTGTATTGCATTATTTTACAACCTGTTCGGTAAAATTTTCGCCCATTTCGAAATTTGTGGAGGATGCGAGTGCAAACCATCACCAAGGCTGATCTTGCCAAAATTCTCGCAGACGATTTAAATTGCAAGAACACACAGGCCAAGCAAGCTGTGGATGTGCTCTTTGAAACTTTGGCCGATGCCATCGTAGATGGCGAACGCATTGAGATTCGAGGATTTGGCAGCTGGGAAGTCAAAGAGACCAATGCCAGGCCTCGTGCTCGCAACCCCAGAACAGGCGCAGAAGTATTTGTTCCGGCACGCCGTAAAGTGCGTTTTAAACCTGGAAAGATTCTTCGAGACGCATTGTCAAAGCCTCTAACGAGTGAAGAAATCGCGTCGGCAGTTTACGATGACGACGATGACGATGATGATGTATAGATGCTTTTTTAAAAAAGGCGGAGCAGATTTTTCTGCTCCGCCTTTTTTATTTTACAACATCTCATAAAGATCTTCTATTTGTCTTTCCACCTGTCTCAGCTGACGACTCAAATTTTCACCTTGTTTGAAATCTCTCTTTTCAAACGCCCTTTTCATCCCCTGCTCAAGTTTTAACTTCTCTGCTTCAAGACCTTCAATTTGTGTTTCTACTTCCAAATCTCCCCCACCACCCTCGGGCTTATCCGTCCGCCTCATTTCCCAAAAGTCTGAAAAATTACCCACATGTGAAACCATCGTTTGATCGCGCACTTCAACAACCCGCTCGGCCAATTTGTCTAAAAAATAACGATCATGGGAAATAACCAACAATGTTCCCTCAAAAGCCTCTAATGCATCTTCAACACGCTCACGTGACATAATATCTAAGTGATTGGTTGGTTCATCTAACAACAGCATATTGGCATCAGACACCATCAACTTTGCCAACTGTATCCGACTTTTTTCACCGCCACTTAAATGGCCTATCTTTTTATCTAAATCTTGCCAACCAAATAAAAATTTGGATAACACCGCAAACCCTTGGTCGCGATTGAGATCACCAGCTTGGCACACCTCCTCCAAAATACTTTTTTCACCATTCAAAGTTTCATGTTGCTGATCATAATATCCCAATTCAATGCGGGGCCCAATGCGCATGGTGGGGTGCTCCCAAACGGCTTCTTGCATCACATCTTTAAGCAAGGTGGTTTTTCCCGTGCCATTGCCTCCCACCAAACCAACACGTTCACCCGACTGAATCAAGAGATCGACCTTTTCAAATAACACTCGATCGCCAATGCGACGTGTGTATTGGCGCAATTCCAAGGCAATTTTACCACTGCTTTGCACCGTTCCAAATGTGGGGTCTATTTTTCGACGATCCATTACGGGCTTGTCAATCCGTTCCATACGATCCAAATACTTGGTCTTGTTCCTCGCCCTTTTTGCATTCTTCTCGCCCCCCCAAAATTCATACCTTTTAATCATCTCCTGCAATCGCTGCACCTCTTTTTGCTGATCGTCAAAAGCCGCCTTCTGCTTGATCAAATCGCGCATTTTCGCTGCGCGATAAGCCGAATAATTGCCTGCATACACAGCCGCTTTACCTTCTTCAATTTCAACAATGCGATTCACCACCCGATCAAGCAAATATCGGTCATGAGAAACCAACAGCACCGTACGCCCCGAGTCCTTCAAAAACCCCTCTAACCACGACAACCCTTCAAAATCTAAATGATTGCCTGGTTCATCCAACAACACCAAATCGGGTTCACCCAACAATACTTTGGCCAATCCCACCAAATTTTTCTCCCCGCCACTGAGCACACCAACCGGCCGATCTGCCCACCCCATAATGCCCAATCCATCCATAATTGCATCAATTTTTGCTTGGCTGGCATACCCATCGGCCCTGTCAAACACTTCTTGCAAATGGCTGTACCGATGCATCACCCGTTCCAATTCTTCTCCATCTGCCAAAGACATTTGTTGTTCCAACATCCGCATCTCCGACTGGATCTTACCCAAATTTTCAAACACGGAGGCGATTTCTTCACCAACCATTTCACCCGCTTCAAATATTAAATGCTGAGCCAAATACCCCACGGATATGCCATTGGGTTTATTCACACTCCCTTCAATGGGTTTTTCAAGCCCCGCAATCATTTTTAAAAGCGTGGATTTTCCACACCCATTCTCACCTATCAACCCGACCTTTTCACCCTTTTGTACTTTAAAAGACACATTGGTCAAAACGTCTTGCGCCCCAAAGGCCATTGCGACATGATGCAATTCTAATATGGTCATGATATCAATCTTTCACAAAAAAGGCTGTGATCACAAAAAGTGCCCACAGCCATAAAATAATAAAAGCCGCGAAAAGATCGCAGCCTAAATTTTTAAAATTATTATAGTTACATATTTTTAGGCAATATTTTTCCGTTCACACTTGGGCACACGTATCCTATAAAAAGCGATTTAGGACGCGGCCTTTCTAACCAAATAAAGAACCACCAAATGGTGTTGATATGGTATTTGTGTGTAAGAAAAAATCATTACATATCCATTGGACTGAAATTCAAAAACACGCCCAGAAACAGTGCATTCACAAACCAATGTCAAGCCATTGAAAGATGAATGCATGGGTTGTTCTGCGTATAGACATAGACAATGCCACGAAACAAATGGTTTCATCAAAATCACAAAAAGGCGATCTCTTAAATATGAATCGCCTCATTTGCGACGGCCAAAGCCGCTTCTTTCACGGCTTCAGGCATCGTTGGATGTGCGTGCATCGTGCGTGCAATATCTTCAGCACTGGCCGAAAAGGCCATCGCCACAACCCCCTCGGCAAGCATGTCGGAAGCGCGTGCAGCCAAAATATGTATGCCCAATACCCGATCTGTTTTTTCATGTGCAATCATCTTCACCAAACCATCTGTGGCATCCAAACTGTGCGCCCGCCCATTGGCCAAAAAAGGAAATTTACCCACCTTATACGGAATCCCTTTATCCTTCACTTGCTCTTCCGTTAGTCCAACAGACGCCAATTCGGGGTGTGTATACACCACATTGGGAATCACATCATAATCAACATGGCCTGCATGTCCAGCCATTAATTCTACAGCGGCCACACCCTCTTCTTCGGCTACATGCGCCAACATCGGCCCAGGAATCACATCGCCAATGGCATAAACACCTTTCAAATTGGTTTCAAATTTTTCATTTACAGGAATAAACCCGCGTTCATTCACCTCCAAACCCACGGCATCGGCACCCAACCCCTCCGTGTTGGGTTTGCGCCCAACAGCCACCAACAACCGATCACACACCACCTGAGCAGTCTTCTCGCCTTGCTTTAGAGAAACCGTCACTTTGCCATTTTTAACCGTAGCAGATTCTGCACGGGTTTCGAACTGGAATGTCAAACCTTGCTTTTCCAGCAATTTCTGCAGACCATCTGAAAGTTCGCGATCCATCGCAGGTGTAATGCGGTCTAAAAATTCCACCACAGTTACCTCTGCACCCAATCGGTTCCACACAGATCCCAATTCCAACCCAATGGCTCCCGCCCCAATGACCACCATTTTGGAGGGCACATCGTCCAATGCCAAAGCTTCTGTCGAACTTATGACATATTTTCCATCATAATCTAACCCAGGCAAGGTGATGGGGGAACTGCCCGTTGCAATCAAAATGCGCTCAGCTGTAAGCGTTTCTTTACCTTTTTTGCCTTCCACTTCCACTTTGCCTTCACCAGCCAAACGCCCCAAACCTTCAATATGGGTCACCTTATTTTTGCGAAACAAACCCCGAATCCCCCCCGTCATCTGTTTCACAATGCCATCTTTGCGTTTCATCATACTGGCCAAATCAAGGGAAACCTGACCTGTTTTGATGCCATGTTTTTCAAATGACGATTGGGCTTGATGCAACAATTCACTCGACTCTAACAACGCTTTGCTCGGAATACAACCCACATTTAAACACGTGCCTCCCAAAGAGCCTTTTTCTACACAGGCCACATCAAACCCCAACTGAGCAGCACGAATCGCAGCCACATATCCACCAGGCCCAGCACCAATCACAATGATGTCAAATTTTTTATCAGCCAAAGAACACCTCATTTTTAAAGACAGGCAAATACCAGATGGCAGGTCCCCCTATCCAACCCATCAAAATGATCATTTTAAAAGAGTGACATCATTTATACGAATAGGGTTTGGATGGTGTTACATTTGCCGTCTTACGTCTGCCGTTTGCCGTTTCTCCTACACCCCCAACATCATACGTGCCGGATCTTCGAGCATTTGTTTGAGTCGCACCAAAAACTTCACGGATGTTTCACCATCTATTAAGCGGTGATCATACGTCAATGCCAAATACATCATGGGGCGAATCACCACTTCACCATTAAGAGCAATAGGACGTTGTTGAATATTGTGCATACCCAAAATGCCCGTTTGGGGTTGATTGAGTATGGGCGTTGACAACATCGAACCAAACACCCCACCATTGGTAATCGTAAAGGTCCCTCCGCTCAAATCATTCAACCCCAGCTTGCCATCACGCGCCGCCGATGCCACTCTTTTAATTTCCGTTTCAATTTGGTCTAAAGACATCTTTTCGGTGTGCTTTAAAACCGGCACCACCAACCCGCGCGGCGTGCCAACAGCAATGCCCATATGTACATAATCGTGATACAAAACATCTGTGCCATCAATGCTGGCATTGACCGCCTCAAATTCTTGCAATGCCAACACACTGGCACGCACAAAAAACGACATTAACCCCAATGAGACCCCGTGTACTTCTTGAAAACGCTCTTTGTACTTGGTGCGCAAATCAAAAATACCTGTCATATCCACTTCATTAAAAGTGGTCAACATCGCGGCATTTTGTTGGGCCGCCACCAAATGCTGTGCAATGCGTTGGCGAATTTTACTCATAGGCTCACGCCGCACCCCATCTCCAGATGCTTGGGGCATTGGGGCTGGTTTTGCAGGCGTTTGAGGTGCCGGATCCTCTTGGGGTGCTTCTTTTGCATTTTCAGATGGCGTTTGCGTTTCTAAATGATTCAGCACATCTTCTTTGGTCAACCGACCCTCTCTGCCCGTTCCCTTAATTTGTGTGGGATCCAAATCATTTTCGGTCACCAATCGTCTCACGGCAGGGCTGAGCCCGCCTTCATCCTCGTCTTTTACAACAGGCGTTTTTGTTTCTTCTTTTTTCTGTTCGGGGGCTGGTTTGGCCGCTCCCCCCCCTGCCGATGGTTTGCCTTCAGGGTCAATTTGACCAATGGCTTCCCCCACCTGAATCGTGTCTCCATCTGATTTAGAATGGGACAAAATACCTGCCTCTGGCGCGGGCAGTTCCACATCGGCTTTGTCCGTTTCAAGAACCGCTATCGGTTCATCCATTTCAACAGCTTCACCATCGGCTTTGAGCCATTCTACCAATATGGCCTCTGTAACAGACTCACCCAATTCTGGAATCACCACATCAACGGGCATAACCATTCCTCTCTTTATAATATTCAAACATCCAGTGATGTTTCAACAATTTCCTGCTGTTCTGCTTGATGTACTTTTTGAACACCTGTTGCCGTTGCCGCCGTTGGTCTTCGTCCAATATAACGCACAGAACCCTTATTGTTTAACAGTTTGCGCAACTTAGGTTCCATAAAGTCCCAACTGCCCATATTTTGAGGTTCTTCCTGAACCCAACATACTTCTGTTTCGCCATATTTTTTTAAAATGGCTTCTGTCTCTGTCCACGGAAACGGATAATGCTCTTCAATCCGCACAAGGGCCACATTGTCTGTTCCCCGTTCTTCACGGCCTGCCGTAAGATCGAAAAACACTTTGCCCGTACAAAAAACAACGCGCTTTACCTTTTTAGGGTCTGGACTTGCGGGATCATCTAAGATGGGTTGAAATGCGCCAGTTGTTAAATCGTCCATTGTTGAAGTCGAATCTTTATGGCGCAACAAGCTCTTGGGCATCATCAAAATGAGGGGTTTGCGAAATGGTCGCAACATTTGTCGACGCAACAAATGAAAATATTGTGCGGGTGTTGTGGGACACCCCACTTGCATATTGTCTTCGGCGCATTGTGCCTGATACCGCTCTAAGCGTGCACTGGAATGCTCTGGGCCCTGCCCCTCAAACCCGTGGGGCAACAACATCACCAACCCACTCATCTTTTGCCATTTGGCTTCCGAACTCGAAATGAACTGATCCACTATCGCTTGGGCCCCATTGGCAAAATCTCCAAATTGTGCTTCCCAAATGGTCAGCTTATGAGGGTTTGCATAACTCACACCATATTCAAAACCCAAAACTGCCAATTCGGATAACATCGTATTAATAACAGTAAATGTGCCCTGCCCTTCAGACAAGTGACTTAAGGGTGCATGCAATTGTCCATTTTTCACATCGTGCCACACCGCATGACGGTGACTAAATGTGCCTCGTTGCGAATCTTGCCCAGCCAATCGCACATCTGTGCCTTCATCCAACAAACTGCCAAATGCCAACATTTCAGCGCAACCCCAATCAATGGGCACTTGCCCTTCAACCATTTCCAAACGTGTATCCAAAAGGCGCTGCATTTTGCGATAAATATTGAATCCTTCAGGTACAGTGCAAGCTTTTTGCGCTATTTCAACTAATTTTTTCTTGGGCACTGCGGTCTTTGCACTGCGGTCTTTGCCTGCTTTTCCCAACCCTTTCCACAATCCACCAAATGGCGCAACCCCCGCTGGCGCACCTTTTTGCTTCGCCTCTGCTTGCCCTGCCTCCAACAAATCTCGGGCGCGTTTTCTCATGCCATCTACTTCTTCTTGGCTCACCACATTTTGTGCAACCAAACGGTCTGCATACAGCTTGGCCACGGTAGGGTGTTTGGCAATTTCGGCATATTGCACAGGCTGTGTAAACACCGGATCATCGGTTTCATTGTGTCCATAACGGCGATAACACCACATATCAATAATCACATCATTTTTTACTGCTTGTCGATATGTCATCGCCATGCGGGCCGTATGAACAACCGCCTCGGGGTCATCGCCATTGACATGAAAAACAGGCAATTTGACAATTTTGGCCACATCGGTTGGGTAAGAGGTAAAACGCGATTCTCTGGGCAATGCCGTAAACCCAATTTGATTATTGACAATGATATGAATGGTACCACCATTGTCATAACTCTCTAAATGAGACAGACAAATCGTCTCTGGCACAATGCCTTGCCCAGCAAAAGAAGCATCTCCATGAATCAACAATGGCACCACATGATGATGTTGGATATCTTTGCGCATTTCTTGCTTGGTATAAACAATGCCCTCAATCACAGGGTTTACCAACTCCAAATGACTTGGGTTTGGCGTAAGCCCCAAATGCACCTTTTTTTCATCTCTTGTAATATAGTCATGTGCAAACCCCATATGATACTTCACATCACCCGACCCTTCACTGCGATCCAACTCAACCCCCTCAAACTCGGCAAGCATCATGCTATATGGCTTGCGCATCACATGCGCCAATACATTTAAACGCCCACGATGCGCCATACCCATCACCATTTCTTGCACATCCAATGCCGCACCTGTTTCGATAAGAGCATGCAACATCGGAATCAAACTGTCTCCACCTTCTACCGAAAACCGTTTGTAACCAATATATTTGGTATGTAAAAATTGCTCAAATTCTTCGGCTTCAATCAACTGATACAAAATGGCCTTACACTGTTCGCCCGTAAACTTTGGGCGATTTAAAATGGGCTCCATTTGTCGCTCGAGCCATTCGCGCTGACTCTTATATGGAATTTCAGAAAACTCTACCCCAATGGATCCACAATACGTCTGCCGCAACTTGGCCAACAAATCGCGCAAACTCCCATCCGTTTGTCCCAAAAAACCACCCTGCCCAACTTGGCGATCCAAATCATCATCGGAAAAACCATATTCGCCCAAATCGAGCAATGGATGAGGCGGTCGGGTATAGCTCATTGGGGCCAAGTCGGCAATCATATGCCCCCACGTGCGATAAGCATTTACCAATGAAATCGCCCCGCGATCTGCCGATGGTTTGTCATTCCCCTCAGAAGTGCTCCCCTGCCTTACTTGACCATCGACTCCCAAATCGAAACCAGCAAAAAAAGCCCGCCATCCATCATCAACGGAGGCAGGATCGGACTGATATTGGTGATAAAGTTGCTCTATATATTCTACATTCGATATTTGAGAAACATCAAAAGGCGTCATAATCATTTGTCCTTTGGCCAAAGCACTATTGATGGCACTTTGCTGAGATCATCGCAATCACATCTCAACCAAGCGCAGGCGAACACCACGTCCCACCCCGATCTCATGGCGTGTCAGGTTGCTCAAAAATGTAACACCCATTGATTGTAATGTCAAGTTTAACAACCATTAAGTCTCCAAACCTCTCGGCATATGACCGATCTTGCCATCTGTATCATCTTGATTGAGATACCACCCAAAAGTCAATAAACCTAAGGTAATTTTCGCTTGACAGAAAACCAATACGTTGTGTAATTTAATTCCTTATCGAATTTTACAAACATCCTTCTATTTTCATTAGGCTTACGACCTATGAACCAAACACTTACAAGAAGCCTCTTCCACAAGCACGATACAACCCTTGAAGGGGCTGCCAGCTTAACTCTCCCACATCCTCGTCTCTCTGCAGGGGCAAAGGCCCTTGCCTTGATCCTTCCCATGCTCGCGAGCCTTATTGCGGCCATTTTAATCATTGCCCAATAATTAGGCTCATCCAACACACCCATCATAACCAAATGCGGATAGAGCCTGTGCCCAAACCAATGTGCATTTGCTACCGATACTTTATGCCCGAAGGAAATTAAAAATGCCCCAAAAACACACCATTTCAGCCCTCGTAGAAAACCATTTTGGCGTCTTGTGTCGCATTGCAGGTTTGTTCTCCAGCCGCGGGTTCAACATCGACAGCCTATCGGTTGGTGAAACAGAAGATCCCAAAATATCCCGCATGACCATTGTGGTGCGGGGCGATGACAGCGTTTTGGAACAAGTCGTCAAACAGCTCAACCGCCTTATAGATGTAATCCGGGTGATCGACATCACCCAAGGCACATTTATCGAGCGCGAGTTAACGCTCATCAAAGTCAAGGCCGATCCAACCACCCGCACAGAAATCATTCAAATTGCCGAAGTGTTTCGATCCAGCATCGTCGATGTATCGTCTCACTCTCTCACCATTGAGGTCACTGGCCGCCGAGACAAAGTACAAGCCATTATAGGCATGCTCACACCCTACGGGATTGAAGAGATTGCCCGCACAGGCACCGTAGCCTTGCTTCGTGACTCAGTATCTTAAAAATAACAAACTGAAATTTGTATATAAGAAACAAGGATACACAATCTTATGGCAAAAACAGATAACAGCAATCGTGTCATCATCTTTGATACCACCTTACGAGATGCCGAACAAACCCCAGGGGCATCCCTCACCGTACGTGAAAAAGTGGAAATAGCCCACCAACTTGCAAAACTCAACGTCGATGTGATAGAGGCCGGTTTTCCCATTTCATCCGATGAAGACTTTACGGCCGTTCGGCGCATAGCCCAAGAAGTAAATGGCCCCATCGTTTGCGGTCTGGCACGTGCCATAACAAAAGACATCGACCGTGCGGGTGAAGCACTTAAAGGCACAGCCAAACCCCGCATCCACACATTTATTGGCACCTCCCCTCATCATATTTCTATGGTGCGCAAATCACCTGAAGATGTGCTTAAAATGGCCGTTGATGCGGTTGCACACGCCAAATCGCACTGTGAAGACATCGAATTTTCACCCATGGATGCGGCACGCACAGAACCCAATTACCTTTATGAAGTCATTGAGGCCACCATTGCTGCAGGTGCCACCACCATCAATATTCCCGACACCGTGGGATATGCCGTACCCGAACAATTTGGCGCACTGATACGCAATATTTGTGAAAAAGTACCCAATGTTGATCAAGCCATACTCAGTGTACACTGCCATGACGATTTGGGCATGGCCACCATCAATGCCCTGGCGGCTTTGACCCATGGAGCCCGCCAAGTGGAATGTACCATGAATGGCTTAGGCGAACGTGCGGGCAACACCTCCCTTGAAGAAGTGGTGATGGCCATTGCCACACGGGGCGATTATTTTGGCCTGCACACCAACATTAAAACCACCGAAATTGTGACCACCAGCCGTTTGGTCAGCCGTCTCATGGGCATTGTTGTCCCCCCCAACAAACCCATAGTAGGTGCAAATGCCTTTGCACACAGTTCAGGAATTCATCAAGATGGCGTGCTTAAATCACGTGAAAACTTTGAAATTATGGATCCCACATCTGTGGGTTGGACAGAATCAAGCATTGTACTGACGGCACGTTCTGGCCGCCATGCATTGCGACATCGCTTAGAAGAATTGGGCTTCAAACTCAACCAAGAAGAAATCGACCAAGCTTACGAGCGCTTTGTTAAAGTGGCCGATAAGAAAAAAGAGGTCTTTGATGAAGACCTCATGGCCATTGTTGAAGACGAAATGCGCGACACATCGGTGCGCTACAAACTCGATTATTTGCACACCATCAGCGGTACCAGCACGGTGCCCTCGGCTACCGTTCGCCTTCTTATTGACGATGGCACCGTGGTGCAAGAATCGGCTTGGGGTGATGGCCCTGTGGATGCAACCTTCCAGGCCATTAAAATTGCCCTCAAATCGGATGTCAAAGTAAAAGAATATGGCATTCGGGCAATTACAAGCGGTGCAGAAGCAATGGGCGAAGTGACGGTAACCCTCACCAGTGACATAAACGAGGCCAAAGGACGCGGCATTTCAACAGATGTGATAGAGGCAAGTGCCAAAGCCTTTTTAGATGCCCTCAATCACTTATTCGTAAAACAAAACTTTAAAAAAGAACACGAACCTACGATTTAATCAGCACCCACAGAGAGGATGAAAAGCGATCATGGGAAAAAGCCTTTTTCATAAAGTATGGGATGCACATGCGGTGCGCACGTTGCCTTCTGGGCAAACCCAGTTGTTTATTGGCCTGCACTTGGTTCACGAAGTGACAAGCCCACAAGCATTTCAAATGCTGCGCGAGCGCAACCTCAAAGTTGCGTATCCAGACCGTACATTTGCCACCGTAGACCACATTGTGCCTACCCATTCGGTGGCCCGTCCATTTGCCGATGATATGGCCGAAAAAATGATGTCTGCCATTGAAGCAAATGCCAAAGAATTTGGTGTTTCCCTTTTTGATCTCGACGATGAACGCCAAGGCATCGTACATATTATTGGTCCAGAACTGGGGCTCACCCAACCCGGCATGACCATTGCCTGTGGCGACAGCCATACATCCACACACGGCGCATTTGGTGCCATTGCATTTGGCATTGGAACATCTCAAGTTCGCGACGTGATGGCCACCCAATGCTTGGCCATGGATCCCTTAAAAGTTCGCCGTATTGAAGTGACGGGTTCATTGCAAAAAGGCGTTTATGCCAAAGATGTTATTCTCAATATCATTCGCAACCTCGGCGTCAAGGGGGGTGTTGGTTTTGCCTACGAGTTTGCAGGGGAAACCATTGAAGGCCTCAGCATGGAAGAGCGCATGTCTATTTGCAACATGGCCATTGAGGGCGGTGCGCGCGCAGGGTATATCAACCCAGACCAAACCACATACGACTACCTCAAAGGCCGCCCAAAATCCCCCCAAGGCGAAGCGTTTGATCGTGCGGTTGAATGGTGGAAGTCTATGGCATCAGACAAAGATGCCCATTATGACGATGTTTACCAACTCGATGGTTCTGCCCTGGCCCCCACCGTTACTTGGGGCATCACACCCGGCCAAGCCGTTTTTGTAGACGAAAAGATTCCTGCACTTACAGATTTGCAAGATGATGACCGAGATGTTGCCACAGAAGCCTATGAATACATGGGCTTAAAGCCCAATGCACCCATTGCGGGTATGCCCATCAATGTGGCCTTTATTGGTTCTTGCACCAACGGCCGCATATCCGACTTACGAGAAGCCGCAAAAATTGTCAAAGGCCACAAAGTTTCTCCCAAAGTAAAAGCCCTCGTGGTACCAGGGTCCAAGCAAGTGCTCAAAGCAGCTGAAGCCGAAGGGTTGCACGAAATCTTCATAGAAGCAGGGTTTGAATGGCGTGGTGCCGGATGTTCCATGTGTTTGGCCATGAACCCCGACAAATTACAAGGCCGCGAAGTCTGTGCCTCATCCAGCAACCGCAATTTTAAAGGTCGTCAGGGTAGCCCCACTGGGCGCACCCTCCTTATGAGCCCAGCAATGGTTGCCGCAGCAGCACTTGCTGGTGAAGTCACAGACGTCCGTTCATTGTTGAATTGAGAGGTTAATTATGAGTAAAATCGTTTCGATGATACAATCTATCGACGGTCGTGGCATTCCAGTGCGCGGCAACGACATTGACACAGATCGCATCATACCTGCCCGATATTTGCGAGCCATTACCTTTGAAGGTTTGGGTGAGCATGCATTTGAAGATGATCGCAAATCGGACCCCAACCACCCCTTTGACAAAGCACAATATCAAGGGGCGAAAGTGCTCATTGTCAATGGCAACTTTGGGTGTGGTTCATCGCGCGAACACGCTCCTCAAGCCCTCCAAAAATGGGGCATTGAAGCCATAATAGGTGAATCGTTTGCCGAAATTTTCCAAGGCAACTGCACGGCCATGGGCGTTCCGTGTTTAACGGCTCCAGCCGCCGACATTGCCAAAATTCAGAATGCCGTTACAAATAACCCACAACAAGAAATGACTGTGGATCTTAAAACCCGCAAATTGACCTGCGGAGATCTCGAAATTGACTTAAAAATTCCAGACGGAAACCGCCTGCAACTCATAGAAGGTGCGTGGGATGCCACAGGCATGTTATTAGAAGGTCAAGATGCAGTAAAAGATATCGCCCAAAAACTACCTTATGTATCAGGCTTTTAAACCTTAAGGCCTGCAAATGCAGGCCTTTTTTTGAATCTATCACGATTATGCATACACACACAACCACAGACAGGAGCCATCATCCGGGCGATCATCAACGCCCGGTGGCCATTGGGTTGGGAAATAAGGCGCTTGCACACAAACACGTGGGTGTTTTATAAAATTTATCCGTCACAATCCTTTCTGTTCGGATAAACGACACCCTGTTTTCCCTTTAAATAACCCAACCAAAAGGAATAACCATGTCTGAATTTGTACAAATATATGATTCTACACTCCGCGATGGCGCACAGGCAGAAGGCATCTCTTTTTCTGTTGAAGACAAAGTGATGATTGCCCAAAAGCTTGATAATTTGGGTGTACATTACATCGAAGGCGGTTGGCCAAATCCAACCAATCCCAAAGACCTCGAGTTTTTTCAACGTGCCCTCGATATGGAATTTAAAAATGCCAAAATCGCCGCCTTTGGCAGTACGCGCAGAGCCAACAACCCACCCGAAGATGATGCCACCTTGACCACCTTGCTCAAAGCAGGCACCAAAGTCACCACCATTTTTGGCAAAACGTGGACATTGCACGTCACCGATGCATTGCGCATCACCTTAGATGAAAACTTGCAAATCATTGAAGATTCGTGCGCGTGGTTAAAAGAAAATGGTCGTGAAGTCGTCTATGATGCCGAACATTTTTTTGATGGTTACAAAGCAGACCCAGTTTATGCCCTAAACACCCTTTTGGCAGCCCAAGAGGGTGGCGCAGAAATTCTCGTTTTGTGCGACACCAATGGGGGCACAATGCCTTCAGAAGTACGCAGCATCATCCAAGCCATCCAACCCAAGCTCAACGTGCCATTGGGTATCCATACCCACAACGACGCGGGCATGGCCGTGGCCAACAGCATTATGGCCCTTGAATTGGGTGCCATTCAGGTGCAAGGTACCTTCAATGGATATGGCGAACGATGTGGCAATGCCAATTTGTGCTCGGTGATCCCCAACGTCGAATTAAAACTTGAAAAAAAATCCATTGGTGCCGAAAATCTGACCAAGCTCATGGAATTGTCGCGGTTTATCAGTGAAATTGCCAATGTGTATCACGATCACAGACAGCCCTATGTGGGTGAAAGTGCCTTTGCGCACAAAGGTGGGGTGCATATCGACGCCATGATGAAACAACCCGCGACCTATGAGCATTGTGATGCAACAGCCGTTGGCAACCAACGCAGGTTTTTACTTTCAGAGCAATCTGGAGGCGCAACAATTGCGGCCAAACTCGATCATTTAATTCCTGGCTTAGACAAACGCCACCCCACCGTTCAAAAACTGTTGCAACAAATCAAACAGCTTGAGCACGAGGGCTATGTTTTTGAGGCCGCTGAAGCATCTTTCGAAATTTTGGCGCGACGCGTTTTGGGCACCATCCGCTCTCCGTTCAAATTGATCAACTACCGCACATTTAACCACCGATCCACGCGCAGCAGCGAAGTGGAAGCCATTGTTAAAATTGAAATCGAAGGAAAAGTTTATCACACAGCAGGCGATGGTGATGGCCCAGTTAATGCATTGGATGCTGCGCTTCGCCAGGCCTTAGAGCAGGTCTATCCCTCACTTAAAGATGTCCATCTCGAAGACTATAAAGTGCGCGTACTCTCAAGCGAAGATGGCACCGCTGCCAAAGTGCGTGTGCTTATTGAGTCTTCAGACCGCAAACGCGTTTGGAGCACCGTAGGTGTATCCGAAAATATTATTGAAGCCAGTTGGATCGCATTGGTAGATAGTTTTACATTCAAACTCATGCGCGACGGTTTGATTACCGTCAAAACAGAACCCCTGACAGTCTGACCCTTATTCAACGAGAAAAACATGCAAATCAACTCCCGCCGCATTGACCGGCTCCCACCTTACGTTTTTCACCAAGTAAATGCACGCAAAATGCAATTGCGTCGCAAAGGCGTAGACATTATAGACTTGGGCATGGGCAATCCTGACCAACCCACGCCCCAACACATCGTAGACAAATTGCTCGAAGTGGTTCAAGACCCCACCACCCATGGGTATTCACCTTCGGCAGGTATTCCAGGCCTAAGACGCGCCATTTGCCGACATTACAAGCGAAAATTTGACGTCGATTTGGACCCAGATACAGAAGCCATTGTAACCATTGGCTCCAAAGAAGGCTTGGCACATATTTGTTTGGCATTGCTCGACCCAGGTGATTTGGCCATTGTACCCAACCCCGCTTACCCACTTCACATGTATGGGGTTGCCATAGCCAATGGCAATGTGCTCAGCTTGCCTTTGCGGCCAGACAAAAATTTTATACCCGATTTGCAAATGATGTCCAAAGAACTGTGGCCCAAACCCAAAGTTATGATCTTTAACTTTCCACACAATCCCACCACTGCAACCGTGGACATCTCTTTCTTTGAAGAATTGGTCGATTTTGCACGTCGGCAAGACATCATCATTATTCACGACATGGCTTATTCAGACATCGCCTACGATGGTTTTAAAGTACCCAGCTTGCTTCAAGTCAAAGGGGCCAAAGAAATAGGTGTCGAGTTCTACACCATGTCCAAATCTTACAACATGGCCGGTTGGCGTGTAGGATTTTGCCTGGGCAACCCCGATGTCATCAAAGCCTTGTCCATCATCAAAAACTACTACGACTACGGCGTTTTCACCCCCATTCAAGTTGCAGCCATCTCCGCTTTAGATGGGCCACAAGACTGTGTCCGTGAAGCAACAGCCATGTATCAGGGACGGCGCGACACCCTTGTGGATGGTCTCAATCGCATCGGTTGGCCCGTAAACAGCCCCAAAGCCTCCATGTTTGTTTGGGCAGAAATTCCTGAAAAATACAAGCACCTTGGGTCTATGAACTTTGCCCTCAAGCTTATGGAAGAATCTGAAATTGCAGTGGCACCCGGTATAGGATTTGGAGATCAGGGTGAAGGATATGTGCGTATCTCTTTGGTCGAAAATGAACATCGTATTCGTCAAGCCGTGCGCAACATCAAACGCTCACTGTTTTAGCATTTAATCCATGCATCAACTGCACCCACTCATCATCTTGTGCCATTTTCATCGAGGTGTATCGTGAACATAACCGAAGGCAGCATCCACCCACCCAAAGGCTTTAAAGCTATTGGCATACACTGTGGCCTCAAACCCAACGAAGCCAAAGATTTTGCAATGATCGTTTCTGATCGCCCCGCCACAGCAGCCGGCACCTTCACAACCAACCGTGTATATGCTGCTCCGGTTGCGGTCAATCGCGAACATTTGAAAAATGGCCGGGCGCAAGCCATAGTTGTCAACAGCAAAAATGCCAATGCCTGTACGGGTGAACAAGGCATGGCAGATGCACGCCAAACCGCCAAATGGGTTGCTGAAAAAGTAGGATGCCCCGCCGAAGATGTGCTGATCAACTCCACGGGTGTCATAGGGGTACCCTTGCCTTTAGATAAAATTAAACATGGTATTGAAACCGCATTTCCTGCCCTTAGGGACAATGGCTGGGAGGATGCATCACAGGCCATTATGACAACCGATACAGTGCCCAAAAAGGCAACGTTACAACTCTCATTGGGTGGCAAAACCATTACCATCTCTGGCATCGCCAAAGGTGCTGGCATGATTGCGCCCAACATGGCCACCATGCTCTCTTTTATCGCCACCGATGCCAAGCTTTCAGCCCAACAAACACAGTCTGTACTTAAAAAAGCCGTCGTTCAGTCATTTAACTGCATCACGGTAGATGGTGACATGAGCACCAACGACACCGTGCTCTTTTTGGCCAATGGCGCAGCCGAAAACAACGACCTCTCCGAATCCGAAATTGAAACATTCCAAACCGCTCTCAACGGTGTGTGTGAAAGCTTGGCCAAGCAAATTGCACGCGATGGCGAAGGGGCCACCAAACTTATTACCATTCACGTAACAAATGCCTCTACATTTGACAATGCACGCACCATTGGCCTTTCGGTAGCCAATTCAAGCTTGGTCAAAACCGCCGTCTTTGGTCGCGACCCCAATTGGGGCCGTATTTTGTGTGCCGTAGGTTATGCAGGTGTCGATATTGATCCACAAAAAGTAACGGTTTCTATGGCGGGTATCCCCATTTATGGAAATGGGGGTGGCCTTCCCTTTGATAAAAAACAAGCCATTGAAGCCCTTGGGGCCTCAAACATCGACATCGACATTGCCCTCAACAACGGTGACGCCTCAGCAACGCTTTACACCTGTGACCTCACCTACGAATACATTCGCGTCAATGCCGAATACACCACCTAACCCTTTTTTAATTTCTAATAGCCCTATGTCCTTTGCCCAACGCGTCTTAAACATTCAAGCTTCCGCCACTGTCGCAGCATTTGCACGAGCAGGCGAACTCAAACGCCAAGGAATCGACCTCGTTTCCCTTGTGGCTGGCGAACCCGACTTCGACACCCCCGAACACATTCAAAATGCGGGTATCGAAGCCATTCGCCAAGGTAAAACCAGATACACAAACCCCGCTTCTGGCATCCCCGAACTAAAAGAAGCCATTTGTAACAAGCTCCAAAAAGACAACGGCTTATCATATACGCCCCAACAAATCATTGTCACGTGTGGGGCAAAACAAACGATTTTTGACGCCATTGTCGTTTTAATAGAAGAAGGCGATGAAGTCATTATTCCTGCGCCTTATTGGACAAGCTACTCAGACCAAGTCCGCCTCATGGGGGGGCATCCTGTCATTATCCCCACAGAGGCCAGTCGTAACTTTTGTATGACTGCGCGCCAGTTGCAAGAAGCCATAACACCCCGCACAAAAATGGTGATGCTGAATAGCCCTTGCAATCCAACGGGTGGCGTTTATACGAGAAACGAATTACATGCACTTGCCGATGTAATTGCCAGTGCTGGTATTTATGTCATTACAGATGAGATCTACGAAAAATTGCTCTATGATGGTGCCGAACATGTTTCCATAGCCACCTTGTTGCCTGAACTCATGGACAAAACCCTTACGGTTAATGGCGTTTCCAAAGCATATGCCATGACCGGTTGGCGCGTGGGATATGGTGCTGGCCCCCAAGCCTTAATCACCCATATGATCAAAATACAAAGCCAAGAAACCACCAACACCTGCAGCATCTCCCAATACGCTGCACTGGCCGCACTCAATGGCCCTCAAGATTGTGTTGAAACCATGCGGGTCGCGTTTGAAAAACGGCGTGATCAATTTGTTGATGGCCTCAATGCCATACCCGGTTTTCAATGCCCCACACCACAAGGGGCTTTTTATGCCTTTCCCGATGTCACCCAACTTATTGGCAAGTCAAGTGCTTGGGGCAAAATCAACTCCGATATAGATCTTTGTAATTTTTTACTCGATGAAGCGCGCGTAGCCTGTGTGCCAGGAGCAGGTTTTGGAACCATGAACTATTTGCGCTTTTCGTATGCCGCATCTTCCCAAGACTTACAAGAAGCTCTAAGTCGTATCAAAACAGCCATTACCCAATTGAACTGAGAGCCCCAACATGAACGATGCCCCATACCTCGACTTTGAACAGCCCCTCAAAGATATTGATGAAAAAATTCAAGCCCTACAAGCACAAGCTGAGGCCGAAAACCTCGACATGTCTGAAGAAATTCAGGCACTAAAAGACAAACGCGCAAAAACAGAGCATGATATTTTTGACAATTTGACACGTTGGCAAAAATATCAATTGGCTCGCCACCCACAGCGCCCCTACTCATTAGATTACATTGCACATTGTTTAACAGACTTTGTAGAACTCCATGGCGATCGCTTTTACGGTGATGACCAAGCCATTGTTGGAGGTCTTGCCAAACTCGACGGTGAACCCATTGTGGTTATTGGGCAACAAAAAGGACGCAACACCAAAGAAAACCTCAAAAGGAACTTCGGTCTGCCCCATCCAGAAGGATATCGCAAAGCATTGCGCCTCATGCGTTTGGCTGCCAAATTTAACCGACCGATTTTAACGCTCATTGATACGCCTGGGGCTTTTCCTGGTTTGGCTTCTGAACAAAGAAGCGTCTCTGAAGCCATTGCACGTAACTTGGTTGAAATGGCACGGTTGCCAGTACCTATTATTGTGGTCATTATTGGTGAAGGGGCAAGCGGGGGTGCATTGGGTATTGGTGTAGGTGATCGCATTCTCATGCTTGAAAATGCGTGGTACTCTGTTATCAATCCAGAATCCTGCTCACTCATCTTATGGCGCAATCGCGATCAAAAAACAGTGGCAGCCGAAGCCATGAAAATTGCCGCTGAAGACCTCATAGAACTAAAGGTCATTGATCGCATTGTTCCTGAACCATTTGGTGGTGCCCATCGCAATCATCAAGAAGCAGCCAAAAATTTAAAAGCGGAAATCATTAACGCACTCAAAGAAATTCGCAAAATTCCCATATCCAATCTTACAAAGTTACGCGTTGAAAAATTTGCACAAATGGGTGCTTGGGAAGCAGAATAACGCCCACAGTGTTCTATACAAATATGAACACCACACATTCAATTATTCAGATTTTCA
Source organism: Candidatus Latescibacterota bacterium (assembly GCA_038279365.1). Lineage (GTDB taxonomy): Bacteria > Latescibacterota > UBA2968 > UBA2968 > UBA2968 > JABIFK01. The sequence goes on from JAYODI010000008.1 coordinate 50,192, forward strand.
GAATTACATACACCAAAAAAAAATTTGGTACTTCTGTTTTTAGAAGTACCAAATTTTTTTTATGGTCACCAATACGCTTAAGTTTCAAGACCTTATTTACATTGCGCACAGTCGCGTGACAAATTCGCATAAATAAGTGCTTGACTCCCCCTTCCCAGCCGTATATATTCTACTTGTGATTTGCAGACATAACATGTCGTATCTCGCATATTTTAAATACATTTACAACATTTTTTTACTTGGTATTTCTGTGTCCAAAACTTAAGGTTCGGTACTCGGATTGTACGATTCAAAATGTTGTATTTGAAAGCATTTCACACACCGATTTATCATTCATAAAAATGCCATAAGTGAAAGTATCCCACGCTTTTGCGCCAACGGAAAATTTGAAAATAACGATCATTTTCATCTCAAATTCCCCCAGTTTTTCGTGGCTGGCTTTTTTCAAAAAAAGTAAATTTATAGACACCCATAGCAAGTTCGGTTCGGGTGGATAGAGGTTCGCCAAAACCTCAAGCCCTGGATTGTTCCAGGAAAAAACCGATGTATTCTTCGAGCGGTTCACAGTGGCGTTACCGGGGGAGATAATGCTACGGTCCATAACCGATTCCTTGGAGAATTAATCATCCGAATTTTGATGCATCACAATTCGCAAAGGCAGAACGGATGAGGCATCTCTATCCACCCCTCTAAAATAAAAGGGCGACCCAATCGGGTCGCCCTTTTATTTATTTCGGTTCAACCAAGTTTGGGTTGTTATGCCATCGCCACTCAGGACAAATCGAATGGCCCCAGACAAATCGGTTCTTAAAATATTCAGGCCCATTTCGGCATACCGCTGAATAACCTCTGGAGATGGATGGCGAAATTTATTTTTTACACCACATGAGACGGCTACCCAAGTGGGGTGCACACCATCTAAAAACGCCTTTGTTGATGAGGTACGAGAACCGTGATGCGCTGCCTTTAAAATATCTGCGCGCAAGCGATCTTTCCAACGCAGAAGAGCACCATCTGTTTCATGTTCGATATCCCCAGTTAACAACAATGCCATTCCCAAATAATCGAAGCGAATCACCACCGAACCGTTATTCAAATCGTGAGAGACTCCCTCTTCTGGTGCAACAAAAGAAGGAGATGGATGAAGCACCACCCCACCCACGCCACCCAACCCGACCAAGCTATCACCAGCAGCAACAACATGATAACGGATATTTTTTTCTTGAACCAAACGGTGGATTTCACGCGCCGTCCACGTTTCGGCAAATTGTCCACTGTCTAAATAATGCCCAACGTTTACACGATCCAAAACCGCGATCAACCCACCAATATGGTCGCTGTGGGCATGGGAACCAACCACCACATCTATATATGAAATGCCTTGGCTTCTCAAAAAAGGCAAAACCACCCTTGTCCCCATATCGATATGTTGGGTTCGTATTCCACCATCGACCAACATGGTTTTGCCATTTGGAAATCGCATAAAAATGGCATCACCCTGCCCAATGTCCAACACAAACACTTCCATATGTTGCCGTGCCAGTAAGCGGGGTTGCCACACACCCCAGTTGGCACACAACAACACCCCCCCAAACACATAAATACGATAGGGACGCTGACGAAACTGTGGCAAAAACAAAAGCACACCCAACCCATAAATACCCCACAGAAACAAGGGCAAATGAGGAACGTCTACGGCCGCCCAAGAAACGGAAGCCATAAATTGTGCCAAGCCTATCGCTATCTTCAAGATCACCCAGTTGGCACCATTGAGCCACATTACCACAGTGGGTAACAATGGATACACAAAAACACCCACCAAACCCAGTGCCGCCGCCAAGCCAATAAGTGGCACAATGATCAAATTGGCCACCAACCCCACAATGGAAACCACACCAAAATATGTAATCATAAAAGGCATTGTTGTGATTTGGGCAGCAAGAGACACCGCCAACGGCGCCCAAATCATTTGGCCAACAAAATGCCCGCCCCACTTGGGCAAACAATCTGTTAGTGGACGGTAAAACAACATAATCCCTCCAGTAGCCGCAAACGACAACTGAAAGCCCACGTCCAAAATATCGGCAGGCCGAAAAATGAGACCAACCAAACCTGCCACACCCAAGGCATTCCAACCCTCACCTTCCCATTCTCCCAACTGCCCCAACAGGATCAAACTGGCCATCACACAGGCCCGAACCACAGATGGGGGCAACCCAGTTACCAAAGCATAAACAACCAATAAAAATACGGTCATCCATACCGTAATCCCCCGTCCAATGCCACACAACCGCAACCCAAAAAAGACCACGCTGGCAATAAGCCCCACATGAAGCCCAGAAACGGCCAAAACATGATTCACCCCACATCGGGTGAAGGCGTCGCGAACCTCGGTGGGCACAGCACGCTTATCTCCTAATAAAATGCCCTTGAGCAGCCCCGCTGGCCCTCCCGACAAATTTTGCTCAATTGCTCCCCGAATGATGCCACGCACAGGTATCACGCCTTCCATCCACCACGCACCTTGATGCTCCTCTTTGAGCAAAACTTGCTCATTGCGAGAAACATAGGCCAATGCCCGAATGCCTCGCAATGCCAAATAGTCCCGATAATCAAACCCACCAGGATTGCGAGCCGGTTCTGGCAAGGTCGGCACAACACGCAAAGCCAAATGGTCTCCGTATGTTGCTTCGGTTACTTGTTCACCAAACCGCACCAACATTCTCCCCGATGTTTGCCAGAGGGTATCCCCTCTACAAACAGACATCACCTCCATTTCAGCACGCCATCCATTTGTTTGGCGCTCTGGCTCGGAAACCAATTGCCCCGTAAAAATCACTTCATCATCCGAAAGCACGTTGCAATAATGGTCACCAGGCATTTGTCTCACCCCCCATTCAAAACGCAATGCCCCCAACAATATCAGCAACAAACAGCACCCCGTGCTTGCCCAAAAATCTTGTTTTAAGACAAACAGAACAACCACAGTCAGCATCAGGCAAATGCCCAGCACCAACAACCACACCCCAGACCACTGACATATGACCTGCATCCCAATGCCAAAAGCAAACCATAAAGCTGAAAACAGTGCTGGTCTTCGCATGTTCATATCCTTTTAAAATGGGATATGAAATGCAATTTTTATGCCTTTCAGCAAATGCCCTGTATGGCGATCATTTGTGTGAAAAAAACGTGCAATACCTGCAAAAAAGGTTCAATTCCCCCTCACTTCCACGCCCAGTATACAGTTGACTTTATAACGGTGAGGTGGTATATTCAAAAAAAATAAAAACGGTTCAAATGTATGCTTTTCTTAATGTTATGACTCTTCTGCCCATGTTCTTTTACAACAAAAAAACATGATTTTAGGGCGATATATCCCCAGCCAATCGTGGTTGCATCTTCTCGACCCACGCACCAAGATTGTGTCTGGCATTATCTTGGCCACCTTGGTCATTAAAACCGACACCCCAGGCTTCTTAGCAGGGCTGGTCTTTGTGTTGTTTATTTTACCCCTATTAACCCGTCTACCGTGGCGCATCACATGGGGTATTCAAAAGTCACTGTGGCCGCTTTTGAGCGTAGTTTTTTTGCTCAATGCATACCTCACCCCAGGGATCACCGTCACTATCGCATCACATGCCATCTTTGGGGTCACCGAAGAAGGGCTGGTGCGGGGGGGCACATTGGCCTTAAAACTCAATGCCATTGTGTTGCTTTTTGCGTGGATGACCTTAACCTCCTCCCCATCGAACTTCTCGGACAGCCTTGAAATGTTGTTGCGTCCACTTGAAAAAATGCGTATCCCTACACAAGGTTTGATATTGGCATTGGCCGTTGCACTTCGGTTTGTTCCCCTCATACTCAAAGAAGCACAACGACTTCATTTGGCCCAACTTTCGCGTGGGGCAGATTTCTCGGGTATTCGCCATCTCACTCGGTTCGTCCCCATACTGATACCTTTGTTTGTTGCCACATTTACACGTGCTGAACACTTAACCCAAACATTGGATTCACGCGGTTATCAGCACCACCCATCTCGTACCCATTTTGATACATTAATATTCAAACGGCGCGATTATTTGGCCTTTGCCCTAGTTGGATGTTTTGCAACTTATATGTTTACCATCTTATGAGCCGTAACATTCGCCTTCTTGTAGAATACGACGGGACCCATTTTCATGGCTGGCAAATTCAACCCGACCAACGTACGGTGCAGGGTGAAATGCAAGCGCGTTTGAGCAAACTTTTTAATGGGCCCATTTCAATTACGGCCTCTGGTAGAACGGACACGGGCGTTCATGCGTTGGGGCAAGTGGTTAACTTTACAGCAACACGCGACATCAGTGATGAACGCTTGTTGCAAGCCTTAAATGGCATGTTACCACCCGATATTGCCGTAAAAAAAATAGACACCGTTGCACCTGAGTTTCACGCCCGCTTTGACGCTTTACAACGCTTTTACTTCTATCGCATATCGTATAACAAAACGCCCATTGGGCGCTATTATACTTGGTATATGCACCGGTCACTGGATTTAGACACACTTAATCGTGCCGCCAAATATCTATTAGGACGCCATGACTTCACTTCTTTTTGTGTGGCCGCACACGAAAAAGAAAACCGTGTTTGCGAAGTTTATGACAGCTATTGGGAAGAGGAAGAAAATGGCCTTGTCTATCACATATCGGGCAACCGCTTTCTCCGCACAATGGTGCGCAGTATTGTTGGAACCATAGTTGAAATGGGTCGTGGCGTGAGACCCGCCGAAGTCATGCCAGACATACTAAAGGCGCAAGATCGGCAAAGCGCCGGAGAATCGGCCCCACCGTGTGGCTTGTTTCTCAACAAGGTGGTTTATGCAGACAGTTTACCCGGAGGGTAATTCGTTGTGTTGCGAATGGTGCCAATTCTTCTATTGGGCCTCTTGCTCGGTTTTGTGCTCTTTCCTTTGCTCAACAAATGGATGGAACACCCAAGCACACAGGCATCGCTTGACAAAAGTGCCAACAATGAAATAGACTTATCCCGTCAAAATGCAATTGTCAAAGCCATTCAAAAAGTGTCACCTTGTGTTGTGAGCATCAGCACAGCACGCTTTCCTGATCCTTTTTTTGATCCCTTTTCCGAAATCCACAAAATACCAGGCATTGGATCGGGCTTTGTCATTCAATCTGACGGCTATATCTTAACCAACAGCCATGTGGTTGATGGTGCCCAAGACATCACCATCACATTTGCCGATGGACGCCGATTTGATGTCTTAGAAGTTTTTATTGATCGCCAACTCGATTTGGCCGTCATCCACATTGATGCAGAAAACCTCCCCCTACCTGAGTTTGGCAACTCCGATCAGTTGATCATTGGCGAATGGGCAATTGCAGTTGGCAACCCATTTGGGTTGCGCTTTGAAGACACCAAACCCACCGTAACGGTTGGGGTGATTAGCGCATTAAATCGGGTGGTTCGCCCAGAAGAAAACGAACGTGCCTACAAAGACATGATCCAAACAGATGCCTCGATTAATCCAGGGAACAGTGGGGGTCCATTGGTGAACAGTTTGGGTCAGGTTATTGGTGTCAACACCTTCATCCTGTCTCAAGGTGGTGCTCTTGGCATTGGTTTTGCCGTTCCAATAGAACGCGCCATTGAAGCGGCCCGACAGCTCATTGATCAAGGCAGTCGAGATTTTTGGACAGGCCTTGACATTCACAGCGTAACCCCCCACATTGCCCGTACCTTGGGCCTTAGCACGGCACGAGGTGCCTTAATTACCGTTGTGGAGCCACTCAGCCCAGGTGAAAGCGCGGGGCTTTTGGCAGGTGATGTGATCGTTATGGTGAACAATGGGCGTGTGGACAGTGCCGACGATCTCATCGGTGCCTTTCGAACGGCGGTTGTCGGCGACACAATCGCTTTAAAAATTTTGCGAGGACGTGTCTTTAGGGGCCGTGGTGGTGGTTTTTTTGATACAAACCTCATATTAGAACAAGACCCTCGCAGCGAAGATTAGCAAACCATTGCAATCGCATCCTTATTCAATGGAGTCACTATGAACGCCAAATCTGCCTTACCAAGTTTATTTACCATTGGCAGCCTATTTTGCGGATTTCTATCCATTTATTATGCCATTGATGGCAAATTGTTGGGTGCTGCGCTTTTAATTGTAATTGCTGCTTTTTTAGACGCTTTTGACGGCAAAATTGCACGTTATTTTGACACACCCAGCAATTTTGGCGTCCAGTTCGACACCATTTCAGATATTTGCTCATTTGGTTTGGCCCCAGCCCTTTTGATGATGCAATACTTTGACGATTTGATGGCATCGCGTTGGTTGCCCTTTGGGGTCAGTTTTTTCTTTTTAATGTGTGGTGCATTGCGCTTGGCACGATTCAATTCTCAGCTCAAAAGTTTTGAGAAAGAAAACTTTACCGGTTTGCCCATTCCCATGGCGGCCTGTACCTTATCGGCTTATATTATGTTTACCGAACGCGTTTGGGACAGCCATCACGAACCCCATTTGGCCATGGGATTGTGTGTGGTACTTGCACTTTTAATGGTCAGCACCATCGAATATGTTGCCTTTCCCAAACTCACACTTGAAACAACGCGTGACCGTTTGCGCTTGGCCAGTTTATTGGCCGTTGTGGCCCTGATGATCTTTAACACCTATGAGGTTTTTTTCCCCCTCACATTGGTTATTGCGCTTTCGGGTGCCGCCCGTTGGTTGTTCCTTTTAATCACCGATCGTGAGGTTGCCGACTTACAACCGTGATTATTTCCTTCACATTGACACCTTTTTCCTGTAAATTTTCCAAAGAAAGTAACGTATGGGCAGACATAGCCTGGGGCTTTTGATTGTTGCGATTGTCATTGGTATATTGGCTGGCAGCATTGTTGGTCAAATCATGGGTGTTTTGATAGACAGTTTGGGGCTTCACAATAATGTGGTTCAAAAAGTATTTATAAACTCATATGTCTATGAGTTTCACCCCTTGCGATTAAATCTGATCATCATGACACTCACGTTTGGTTTTTCGATCAATTTGAACACCTTAAGCCTCTTGGGCATTGGCACAGCCTGGTTCTACATCAAATACTCGTATTAAAAACACGATTCACTACCATTGGAGGTAACCACCAATGTTTGGCATGGGACCTTGGGAAATTCTCGTTATTTTGTTAATTGCTTTGTTGCTTTTTGGTGCAAAACGCATTCCAGAAATTGCACAAGGCTTGGGCAAAGGCATCACAGAATTCAAACGCGCCGTACGCGATGTACAGGGCGAAATTGAAAATGCTGCAGATCCTTCAGTGCCACCACCACCAAAACAAACCAATACCACACAAGAAACCACAAAGACACAAACCGAAACACAATCTTGACGGGGGGCTGGGTGGCCAGCAATTCAATTTTTCCAGCACAAACAGCAAAAAAAATTAGCGCAATGATACAGTCGGGCACCTGTACGGCCCTGCAATTGACCAACAAGGTCTTAGACCACATTCGCGCAACCCATGACACAACCAACGCATTTATTACCATAGACGAAGACGGTGCCCGTCAACAAGCCGAAGTGGTTGATCAAAAAATCGCTTCGGGGCAAGCAGTTGGTGCCTTGGCGGGTATTCCTGTGGGCGTTAAAGATGTGTTGTGTACCAAAGGACTTCGCACCACCTGTGCATCCAAAATCCTCGATAACTTCATCCCACCATACGATGCCACCGTAGTAAGCCACCTTCGCCAGGCCGATGCCATCATTTTGGGCAAGCTCAATATGGATGAGTTTGCGATGGGTTCCTCCAATGAAAACTCGGCTTTTGGCACCGTCAAAAACCCACTTGATCCCACACGCGTTGCCGGTGGTTCCAGTGGAGGTTCTGCAGCTTCTGTTGCTGCCGAACAAGCTTTTATGACGCTTGGTTCTGACACGGGTGGATCCATTCGTCAACCCGCCTCTTTTTGTGGCACCGTGGGCCTTAAACCTACCTATGGGCGTGTTTCTCGATATGGGCTTATTGCATACGCATCTTCATTAGACCAAGTGGGGCCTATCACCCGCACCGTAGAAGATGCCGCGTGTTTGCTCAATGTCATTGCCGGTCACGACACCTCTGATTCAACATCGGCCAATGTGCCCGTACCAGATTATACGACAGATTTAGACCGTGGCGTTGCTGGCCTCACCATTGGTTTACCCAAAGAATATTTTGCAGAAGGTTTGCAAGAAGATGTGCGCCAAGCCGTCATGAACGGGGTTGCGCTTCTCGAAAAGAACGGGGCAACCATAAAAGAAATCTCTCTTCCAACGGCTGGCAATGCCGAATATGCCATTGCCGCATATTATATTATTGCCACAGCGGAAGCATCTTCAAACCTGTCTCGTTTCGATGGTGTCAAATACGGCTTTCGAGCAAAAGCATCCAACCTCACCGATATGTATACCCATTCTCGAAGCCAAGGGTTTGGCTCCGAAGTCAAACGACGCATTATGTTGGGCACCTATGCACTTAGTGCAGGTTATTACGATGCTTACTATCGAAAAGCACAACAAGTACGCACCCTCATCAAACAAGATTTTGATAACGCATTTGCCACCTGTGACCTTCTTGCCTCTCCCGTCTCTCCAACACCCGCATTTAAAATTGGTGAAAAAACCGCCGACCCCCTGCAAATGTATCTCTCAGATATTTACACCGTCTCGGTGAACCTTGCAGGCATTCCAGGCATATCTGTGCCGTGTGGCACATCTTCAGATAACCTGCCAATTGGTCTCCAATTGTTGGGCAAAAACTTTTCCGAACACACGCTTTTACAAGCCGCATCTGTTATCGAACGAGAAATGGCCTCATGAATTACGAACCCGTCATTGGGCTTGAAGTCCACGCACAACTTGCCACGCAAACCAAAATTTTTTGTGGGTGCAGCCCCACTTTTGGTGGTGAACCCAATACCCATGTTTGCCCTGTTTGTTTGGGGTTGCCAGGCGCCCTTCCCGTGTTAAACAAACATGTGGTGGAGCTGGCCATGCGCATTGCCATTGCGGTAGGTTGTACAATTCAACCCCGAAGCCGTTTTTTACGCAAAAACTACTTTTATCCCGACCTACCCAAAGGTTACCAAGTTTCACAATTTCAATCGAATGAAGAAATGCCCCTGGCTACAGGAGGGGGCATAGATGTACCCACAACAAGTGGAGACATCAAAAAAATCAACCTCACACGCATTCACATGGAAGAAGACGCCGGCAAAAGCATTCATGAAGAAGGTTTTGTGGCCTCTGGTGAATCGCTTGTAGATGTAAACCGCTGTGGGGTGCCCCTTATCGAAATTGTGAGTGAACCAGAACTTTCCACATCCGAAGAAGTCTTCCACTATCTCACCCGCTTACACCAATTGCTCATTTACACCGGTGTATCTGAGGGAGACATGGAAAAGGGCCACATGCGCATTGATGCCAATGTATCTATTCGCCCCGTGGGGTCAACAGAGCTCGGTACCAAGGTAGAAGTCAAAAACGTAAACTCTTTTCGCAATTGCCAGCGCGCCATCGACACAGAAATTGACCGTCAAATTGCCTTACTCGAAACAGGGGGCACCATTCATCAAGCCACCATGCTTTATGACCCTGATCGCAACCAATTGCGCCCCATGCGCACAAAAGAAGATTCAGACGACTATCGCTACTTTCCCGACCCAGACTTGGTCCCTGTTGTGGTAGATGATACGTGGATCAATCGGGTACGCGAACAAGTGCCCGAACTCCCAGAAGCCAAACGGGCGCGTTTTGCACAAGACTTCGATCTTTCACCCGATCAAATTGAAGTGCTCACCGCATCAAGAGAGGTTGCCGATTATTTTGAAGCCACCGTCACAGCTGGAGCACAAGCCAAACCCGCCGCCAACTGGTTGCAAGGCGATGTGATGCGAACGCTCAATGAACAAAAGATCGCCATTAACGACCTCAAAATTACGCCGCAATATCTCGCCGAATTGCTCGTGCTTATAGACAATGGCACCATCAGTGGCAACATTGGACGTAAAGTATTCGACACAATGGTCAAAACGGGTGAAGCCCCCCAAACCATAGTCGAAAAACAAGGCCTCGGGCAAATCAGTGATACCAGTGCGTTAGATGGTGTTGTTGATCAAATTATAGCCGACAACCCATCAGAAGCCGAACGCTACAAAGGAGGCGACAAAAAATTGGTTGGTTTTTTTATGGGGCAAATTATGAAAGCCACAAAAGGCCAAGCCAACCCACAAATGGTCAACCAAATTTTGCGCGAAAAACTCGGGTAAAATGGACACCCAACCCGCCTGGTATGACCGTTTTTTCCGCCACGAATACCTCGCATTTGATGACCACCCCAACACCGACCTCGAAATAGATTTTCTTCTTAACACCCTTCAACTGCCCGATCAATCCTGCCTACTCGACTTGGGTTGTGGCTATGGTCGCCACGCCATTCCGCTTGCACAAGAAGGGCTTCACGTTATTGGTTTGGATCGCTCGTCCAACCTTCTCCAAGAAGCCAGAACCCGCCAAAAAGATCAAAACCTCAACCTTTCCTTCATTCGTGGCGATGTGCGCCAATTCCCTTTTGCCTACCCCTTTGATGCCGTAATCAGCATGTTTTCTTCTTTTGGTTATTTTGAAGATGAAAACGAAAACTTTCTCGTGCTTCAAAACATTGCCGATGCACTCAAACCCGGTGGCCTCTTTTTTATTGAAACAGCCAACCGCGATTTTATCATTGCCCACAATCCCCCTGTGCAAATTTACCGCCCCCCCAATATGACCCTTATTGAAGAACGCACCTTTGACTCACTCACCAGTCAATCCTTGGTGGATGTTACTGTTATTCAAAACGGCACAGAAACCCATCTCCACCATGCTATTCGCCTATATACCGCAACCGAAATGGACATGTTGCTGGCCTCTGTGGGGTTACAAACCCTTGGCGTTTGGGGTGATTTTCACGGAGGCGATTTTACAACCGACAGCCCACACCTCATTTTTTTGGCCGAAAAAGCCTAACGCCACCACTTATGAATGCACTCATTGTCGTTGTTAAAAACCCAGTGCCCGGGCACGTCAAAACACGCTTACAAAGCCGTTACACACCCGTACAGGCCGCACAAATTTACACCGCATTTGTTCACGACACCTTAGACATAGTTCGCACACTTACCATCGACAAACGCATCATTGCCTACGATCCTCCCCATGCAGAAAGTGCCGTGCGCAATATCTGTGGCAACAATTTTGAATACGTTCCCCAAGTCCAAACAGATCTCGGACAACGGATGTATCAGGCTCTCCTGCAACAACTGCAAAGCGGTGCCAAACGCGCCCTCCTTATTGGCACCGATATACCCTCCTTACCTGCCACACATATCACCCAAGCCTTTGACTTGCTCAAAACAAAAGATGTCGTAATTGGTCCCAGCACCGACGGGGGGTATTATCTCATCGGCATCTCCCGCCCTTGCCCAGAAATATTCGAAAACATCACCTGGAGTACGCCAACAGTTTTATCCGAAACAATAGATTCTTTACGTCTACAAAATTACTCCCTTGGTCTTGTTCCGCCGTGGTTCGATGTTGATACCCCCGAAGAATTAGATGTGCTCACAGCCTACGCAAACGCGCAAAAATACGCCACAAATCACCCCATGTTGCCCCATACAATTGCATGTTTGTCTGCCTTGACTTAAGCGTTTGACATCGCTATCTTGGTGCGAATCTTCCAAACATCATTTTGCACTTTCAGGAGTCAATCATGCACCGAAGCCCATTCTTAAACTTCCTATTTATCCCCCTCTTTCTTCTCTCCATTGCCAGCACAACCCATGCACAGCCCAAATATAAATTTGCCTTTGTCACTCACGGTGGCCCAGGAAACCCCTTTTGGAATGTGGTGATCAAAGGCATGGAAGATGCGGGCAAACGCTACAATGTTGATGTGCAGTGGCTGAGCAACCCCACCTTCTCCATATCAGATATGCCAAACTTTCTCGATGATGCCATTGCCAACCAAGTCAATGGCATTGGCATCACCTGCCCAGACCCCGAAGCCATTCGGGAAAGCATTAATCGGGCCCATCAAAAAAATATTCCCATTATCGTACTCAACACCGCAGATGCCAATGCGGGCACCACCAATGCCTTGCCCACCGAATTTTATATAGGTGCCAGCGAATATCTCGGTGGTCAATCCAATGCCAAAGCTTTACTAAATGAAGCCAAAAAACGAGGCATTAAAATTACGGGAGCCGTATGTCCCATTCAAGAATTGGGGCACAGTGGTCTTGAAGCTCGTTTTGCAGGTTTTGAAAGCATTCTCAAACCGCAAGGGATCTCTGTAGATGGTCTCACCATATCCAACAACGTTGAACAATCTTCGGGGTTGCTCAAAGATTACTTTTTGGGGCACCCACAAACCAATGCCATTGCCACACTCGGTCCATTACCTGCCGATGCATTTTATCTTTTTGTAGAAGAAGAAGGCAAAGCACCTGGCGAAATATTGCATGCCACACACGACACCAGCCCAGCCATATTCGATCACATACGTTCAGGATATACCGTGCAGGCCGTAGACCAACAACCCTATCTACAAGGTTACCTCACGGTTGCATTTTTATATCTCCACAACGAATTTGGCCTCACCCTCGCCCAAGACGTACTCACCGGCCCATTTGCAATCAACGCCCAAAATGTAAATCGCATAGCAGAACTTATGAAAGCTGGATATCGGTAGGAGACTTTTGTTGACCAACGTGTTTACCTCATTTCGTAGCCATTTTTCAAAAACACCCGAAGCAGGTGCAGCAGCCGGTTTTCTGGCCGTATTTCTCTTTTTTGCATTGGCAACCCCCACCACCTTTCTTTCCAACAGCTCCTTCTCCTCCATATTAAACAGCCAAGCCGTTCCAGGTATTGTTGCCATAGGCATTACCCTGCTCATGATCTCTGGTGAATTCGATCTATCTGTGGGTTCCATTTTGGGCGTTGCATCACTTGTTTTTCTTTATGCCACGGTGAATGGCCTACACATCGTTCTGGCAGGTTTCCTTGGCTTGCTCACTGGAGGTTTGTTGGGGCTCATCAATGGCCTCTTATTCACTTACACAGGTATTCCCTCCTTTATCGTCACCTTGGGCACCATGCTCGTCTACAGGGCCATTTCCCTTTCTGCCAATTCGGGTGGGCGTATCATTCGCTACTCTGAGTTTTCCCGAGATGCGCCTACCATTTCCCCACCCACCTGGTGCATCATCCTAATCGTTGGCTCTCTGATAGGGTTCTTTGCTTGGATATTAAAAGACATCTATGCGGCTTATCAAATAAATCGACAAAAACGTATTCTCTCACTGGTCACCTTTTATGGCATCATCCTTCTTTTGTTGATTTATGCACTCTTTGGCACCTTAAAAACAGGGCCCATTTCTATTGACATCTTTCAACTTCTCAACGGCAATTTAGAATTTGTTCCTGGAAATTACCGAACAAGTATTTTATGGTGGCTCTTGCTCACAGTTTTGTTCACCCTCATTTTAACCCGCACCCGTTTTGGAAATGCCATATTTGCCACAGGTGGCAACCCCCAAGCGGCTCGGTTACAAGGCATCAACATTGATCGGGTGCGCATTACAAATTTTGTGATCTCAGGTTCTTTGGCTGCGGTTGCTGGCATCATTCAAACCGCTCGATTAAAAAGTGTCGATCCCCTGCGCGGTACAGGCTTAGAGCTTGAAGTCATTGCCGCAGTTGTTATTGGTGGTACCTTGCTTACAGGCGGGTTTGGTAGCCTCGTTGGTTCAGCAATTGGCACAGCGCTTACAGGCATGTTACGCACAGGACTGGTGCTTGTCCAAGTACCTTCCAATGCCTTTAGAGGCGCCATAGGTGCCATTATGATTATCGCCGTCATCATCAACAATAACGTGCGCAAAGAACGCTCATGAGCCTCCTGAGACTCCATCAGGCAGGGCGTCGTTTTGGTCACATCACCGCCTTGCAAAATGTTGACCTTCACTTACAAGCCGGTGAAGTATTGGCGCTTTTGGGAGACAACGGTGCAGGCAAATCGACCCTCATCAAATTGTTAACAGGTGTTCATCCGCTCTCTTCTGGTGAAATGTATTTTGACAACAAACCTGTCCATTTGCAATCGCCACACGATGCACGCAACTTGGGCATCGAAACCGTTTACCAAGATTTGGCCTTAATCCCTGCCCTCAGCATAGCACGCAACTTTTTTTTAGGTCGAGAAATTACCAAACGCATTGGTCCATTTCACTTTCTCGATCAGGAAACCATGAATGCAGAAGCCACCCAAGCCCTGCATGCCATTGGCATTCACATTCGCAATCCCAACGAACCTGTGGGCAGTCTTTCGGGGGGCGAGCGCCAATCCATTGCCATTGGACGCGCTGTTCACTTTGGCTCTCGCATTCTCATTCTTGATGAGCCCACATCTGCCCTCTCTATTGGCGAAACACGCAAAGTGCTCAGCTACATCACATCAGCCAAAGAAAAAGGCCTTGGTGTTGTGTTCATTACCCACAATATTCACCATGTCTTTGAAGTTGCAGACCGCATTACCATTTTGCAACATGGCGAAAAATTAGGTGATTTTGCCATAACAAACCTCACCATTGATGATGTGGCACAAATGATCATGGGCAAAGGCATACCTACCCACCTCTTACCTCAAACCGAAAGCACACCTTAATGGCTTCAAGCAAAAGCCGCTTCGACTTTTCCCTCACGCGTCAAATTCTCACCCTCACCATACCTGTTGCCCTCACCCGCCAACTCGACAATGTGGTGGGCATGGCCGATATCTTTATGGTGGGCAAAATCGGCCCAGAGGCCATTTCTGCAGTCGGCATCTCACGCACCATTGTTATGGTCATTTCGGTTACCATGATCGCCATTACAACAGGCGCTTTTGCCATGATTGCCCAAGCCATTGGGGCCCAAAATGAAGAAGGTGCGAGTTCGGCAGCCAAGCAGTCTATTTCTTTGCTTTCGGGATTCAGCATCATCCCCAGTCTCATAGGCATTATTGGCGCACCTTATTTTTTACAAGCTTTAAGCTTAGCCCCCGAAGTGGTGGTGTTGGCCACACCTTATTTGCGCGTTTTTTTTGCGGGTTCTGTCTTTATGATGCTTAACTTTGCCATTACAACCTGCTTACACGCTGCAGGAAACACACAAACACCTTTTTATATCAGCATGTTCAACAATGGTGTAAAAGTCGTATTGAGCTACCTCCTCATCTTTGGTCATTTCGGCTTTCCAGAAATGGGGGTTGTCGGTGCAGCAATTGGCGGTGTGGTTGGCCGAGGATTGGGCGTGATCATTGGATTTGGTGTTTTGTACAGTGGAAAATTTGGCATCAAGCTGTTACCATCCACCTCTTACAAACCCGACTTTGCACAAGCCAGTCGCATTCTCCGCATTGGTATTCCCGCGGCCCTACAAGGCATGTTTCGCAATGGATCTGGCGTGGTTTTTGTCAAGCTTATTGCCATGACCTCCGCATCCACTACCGCCGTTGCCGCCTTCTCCATTGGCAGCCAAATGGAACGCTTGGTGCGTCAAATATCACTGGCATTTAGTACCGCATCCACCACACTGGTTGGTCAAAGTATTGGGGCAAAAAAATTAGACGAAGCCGAAACCCGCGGATGGACAACACTCGCTTTGGCCGTTCTCACAGTATCCATCTTAGGCATTCCTATAGCCGTATTTGCCAGACCCATTCTCGGCTTTTTTACAGATGCCCCCGACGTCATCCAAATTGGCATTTTATACTTGGTGATGATTGTGGTCTCCGAACCCTTCATGTGTGCCGCTATTACCAGTGGAGGTTCTTTGCGAGGTGCAGGTGACAATATGCCTGCACTGTATTACACCGTTATTTCCCAGTGGGCTATTCGTTTACCCGTTGCGGCTTTTCTTGCATTTTGGATGGGCTACGATATTTACGGCATTTGGTATTCACTGGTTATCTTTTGCGCCATCCAAGGTTTTCTCACGGTTCGAAAATTTGGCCAAGGCCATTGGAAAACACGCAAAATTTAGCCATCAAAAAAGCCTTTCCTCATAATAAAAAACGGGTGATCCATTTTGGATCACCCGTTTTTTATTTCTTCTAGTGATGTAGCAGACTATTTCCCCAAAGGATTCTCACGCAATGTGGCCAAATGTTGCTGCACCATCTGTGCACCATATCCCAATACACTGCCCACATTCATAAACCGATATCCCCACCGCAATTTCTGTTGTATTTCAGCAACATCCACCAATGTCGTACCAGCAACAAGTCCCGTACCCTCTAACCGCTTAGGTACGTCTTCCATAATTTCTTGGACTTCTTTGCTGCCTGTTTGAGTTATCTTCCCTACAGATGCAGACAAATCCATGGGCCCAACCAAAAGCACATCAAAACCCGGCACCTTTTTAATTTCGTCAATATTGTTATAAGCTTCTTGGCTTTCAAGCTGAAGCACCAAAACTGTTTCATCATTGGCACCGCGAATAGCCTCTCCCCAATCCACACCTGCCACATTGGGCCAAGAGGGTGATATACCTCGCTGCCCCAATGGCGGATAACGCGCATATTCCACAGCCTTGGCCGCTTCTTCAGCCGTATTAATTTGCGGCACCATCACCGCAACTGCGCCCACATCATAGGCTTTTTTTATGAGTGCAGGGTCATTCCAAGCCACGCGAATCATCGGCGAAGAACCGCGCATGCGAATAAGAGAGGGAATCACATCCAAAGCTTCAGTAGCATAAGGGGCGTGTTCGGTATCGATCCAGACAAAATCAGGTTTGGCATTGCAGATACTGCTTGCAACCATTGCAGACGGAACAGGCAAAGCAGAGCCCAATACAATTTCACCTGCTTGCAATTTTTGTTTTAAGGGACTGGGAAACAAATAGAACTCCTTTTAAAAGGTGAGACAAACGATAAAAGCATCCAATGATTTAATCTTTCCATAATCTTGGTACAGGTTCAGGCACCACAGTAACAGGCCAATATTCTGACGGCGCATCTTCCCATAAAGGCACTGTGCGTGCATCGCGGTCAAATATAATCTTCCCCGCTCTTAAGGTCAATCGACACACCAATCGCTCATTGGCGTCTATGCGGGTATACCCACAATCTTGTAATGGAAACACACCCTTTTCCAAATCCAAAACAGCCACATCGGCCTCAGCCCCAATGCTTAGGGTGCCCAACTCTGGGCGATGAATGGCCTTAGCGGGTGTAACAGTTGAGCGATAAATCACATCCTCTAAGGTCATCCCCATCGCCATACACTTCGACATGGTATCTTGCATTGAAAACACTGGCCCCATGATATTGCCCATGTGCAAATCTGTGCTGATCGAATCGGGGCCAAATCCATTCTTAATCGCCCGGGCACCATTGCGATACCAAAAACTCGCCGCACCGTGTCCCAAATCAAACCAGATGCCGCGTTCACGAGCCTCAAACATATAAGGTTCTACATTGCCCGATTCATCTACGACAGGAAATTGTCGGGCGTACACATGGGTATGAATATCACCTGGGCGCAGTTTTTCCAAAATCAACTGCGGGTAGGAACGCTCGGGTGGTCTTGGCCAAAAGTCTACCATCACAGGCATATCACACTTATTTCCCGCTTCAACCGATTTTTCCACCGATTCCCAAGCGGGATGCATCTCATCAAAAGGCAATGATGTCCAATAATGCGCCGTTTTAATGCCCACCACCACGTCGGCATGTTCTTTTGCCGCCCGAGAGGCTCCGTCTGTGTCAAACGTGCGAATGTCTTGTTCTGGTGCCCCCATACCAGGAGCCGCAATATTGATATAAGCCAAAACGCGCGTCTTTGCTTTCTCCATCACCGTTTGACGAAAATGCGTGATCTCTTGATACCCCGCCGTTCCCGTATCCACACAAGTGGTCACCCCAGAGGCCTGAAAATGTGCATCGGGGTTCAAGCTTTGTAAAAACAACCCGTCACCCAAAATCCGTGTAAAATAAGCATGAATATGAATGTCAATTAACCCAGGTGTCACCAATAAACCAGAGACATCTACCGTTCTTATGGCATCTGCCTTTGGAATCTGCGCCTCAACACGCGCAATCTTTCCATCGAAGATCCCCACATCAAACAAACCATCCACGCCATTGGCAGGGTCAATCACACGCCCACCTTTTAATACCAAATCTAACCTTGGTTGTGCCATGAACAGTATCCCTCCTTGCAATGCTTGAGAATTGCAACACATAGCCGTATATTTAACTCACAATTCGATTACCTTCAACTCTTGATAATACAAAAAAAATTATGCGAATTCTCCTCATTTTATGTGTGGTCTGTTTGGTTTCTTGCAATTATGTGACCACGCCCATTCCTCATCTTTCATCGGCAAACAATTCCCCTTCTGCCCCAGATGCCGAACCCGCATCCCAATTCACGTTCTCTATCATCAACACATATCCGCACGACGCATCGGCATTCACCCAAGGCCTGGTTTTTGCAGACAGCATCTTTTATGAAGGCACGGGGCTTTTTGGCGCATCATCCATTCGCAAAGTGTCTCCCACAACAGGTAAAGTTTTGCAAGTGCGCAACAATTCTTCTGCTTTTTTTGGTGAAGGCATCACCCTATTTGAAGACAAACTCTATCAACTCACGTGGCAGGCCCAAACATGCTTTGTTTATAACAAAAATACATTTGAAATTGTTGGCCAATTTTCTTATGCCACACAAGGATGGGGCTTAACCCACGATGGCACAAGCCTGATTATGAGCGATGGCACGGCCAATATTTATTTTCGAGACCCCACTACATTTGCAGAAACAAAACGCATTCAGGTAACAGATGAAACAGGCCCGATTAGAAACCTCAACGAACTGGAATACATCAAAGGAGCCATTTATGCCAACATCTGGCTCACTGATCGCATTGCCAAAATAGATCCGCAAACGGGTCGTGTCATTTCTTGGATAGACCTAACCGATCTCTTGCCTCAAAATGAACGCAAGAATACCGATGCGGTTCTCAATGGCATTGCATATGACCCACAAACAGATCGCCTATTTGTCACTGGCAAATGGTGGCCAAAGATTTTTGAAATCAAATTGGTCAATCAGACGCCATAAACCCGTTGCCAAACAAATCCACTCGTTGAAAGACTTGACAAACACGCCGACACACCCTATCCTCGCCAACAACAGAGGAGGTATTTATGTCCGCAACACTTGAAGCACCCATATCAGACACCCCAACAGATCTTCAAAACAAAACGTTTACCATCGATTGTGACGTGCATCACTCCGTAGGCAGCACAGAGATGCTCTATCCTTATATGCCACGTCACTTTGTCGAATACATGAAAGACTTTGGGCCCATGATGCCCAAATTGGGCTACACCAATATGCCAGGTAATGGCGCCCGACACGATCTGTGGGAAGACCCCAAAATCAACCCTGGGTCAACGCCCAGTGTGTGCATCGAAAAACACCTTAACCGCTATGACATTGACTATGCCATTCTAACCGGTGGGCCTTATGCCGCTGCGGTGCATCCCAACCCCGACTATGCCATGGCTTATTGTCGCGCCTTTAACGATTACACACGTGATCATTGGATTGCCACAGATCCCCGTTTTCGTGCCTCCATACACATCGCGCCCACAGACCCACAACTTGCCGCTGAAGAAATTGACAGATTAGGCCCCGACCCCAATTTTGTACAGGTCATGATACCTGGTGGTACGCGCCTCCCATTTGGAAACAGATTTTATTATCCGATTTACGAAGCCTGTGAACGACATGGGTTGCCCGTTTCTTGCCATTTTGGAGGCGAAGGACAAGGCATTGCAGGCCCACCCACTTCAGCGGGTTATCCAACCTACTACCTCGAAATGCGCTTGGCCCGGCCCCAAAATGCAATGGCCCATGTAACCAGCCTTGTGGTAGAAGGTGTGTTCGAAAAATTTCCCAACTTCCACTTTATCTTTATTGAACAATGTACCTTTTGGCTACCCGGTCTTATGTGGCATCTCGATTCCGATTGGCGTGCTTTACGCGATTACACCCCTTGGGTCAAACGCTTACCCAGCGAATACATTCGCGATCACATCCGTTTGGGCACACAACCCTTTCCCGATTTGCCAAATGGTCTGAAAGACCTACCAACATATCTCGAATGGTTACACGCCAAAGACACTTTGGTTTTTGCCAGTGATTACCCGCATTGGGATTGGGACGAACCCCAAAACTTTCTCAATGGCATAGACGATACTTTGCGCAGTCGCATCTTAGGGGGCAACATGGCCGAAATACTGAAACTGGATGCCAAATGAAACATGTTATTGCCACAACAACCGAATTGCCACCTGGCACGCGCAAAATTGTCAAAATAGAAAACCGAGAAATCGGCGTATTCAATGTCAAGGGTGAATATTTGGCCATTCGCAACATTTGCCCACACCGACATGGTCCCCTGTGCAAAGGGCGCACCCGCCCACTTGTGGTTTCAAATGGCGTGCTCGATATTGGTTTTGAACGAGAAGATGAAATTATCAAGTGCCCTTGGCATCAGTGGGAATTTGATTTGCGAACGGGCAATTCCATTACAGATGACAATTTGCGGGTAAGAACCTATGCAGTAAGAGTAGAAAACGAAAACATTGTTATTGACCTTCATTCACGGAATTAAAATGGCCCATCTAACACCTGAAGACAAAGCCTTTTTCAAAAAAAATGGCTACCTTGTGAAACACGACTTGCTCACCGACAAGCAATTAAACGACGCATTGGATGTGGTTTGGGATAACATAGACTGCGACCGCAACGATCCAAAAAGTTGGATCAATGCGGGCCCCAATCACCCAGCCATAGGCGCACACCCAGCCATACGATCCACACATTATGAAACCCCTCTTTTTGAAATGGCCGAAGAACTTGTTGGCAAGGGCAAGCTCAACAGCCATACAAATCCTGGCCCACATTTTCGTTATCCAACAGGGGAATCAGATTGGGAATTGCCCCGTCATGGACATCTCGATGGCTATTACACCCCCACCAACGGCGTGCCAGAAGGAACCGTAGGACGTTTTCAAGTCGGTGCATCCTTTTATCTAAACAACGTGGTTCACAAAGGTGGGGCCTTTACGGTGTGGCCAGGCACACACATCCAAGCAGGCGAATACTTCAAAACACACTCTTTGCTCAGTTTCAAGGGGGGCGATGCCAACAAAACCTTCACCATGCCAGACCCGGTCGAAATCACGGGTGGTCCGGGCACTGTTTGCTTTTGGCATGGCCAATTGATGCACACCGGTGCAAAAAACTGTGCTGAAGAAATTCGTATGGCACTCATCACCCGCTTTAGCCGCAACGATATAAACGATATACTTTTCGAATTTCCCGAAGATATTTGGGCCTATTACGAAGGCATCAACTGATGTCTTGCTTTACCAAAACCACCATCTAAAACATTAGAATTGTAAACTCCAATTCTCAACAGGAGCCATCCTTTATGAACCTCAGTTTTAGTACTACAGCTTGCCCCAAAGCAGAACTTCCCGAAGCCTTAGAAATTTGTAAAGCTGCCGGATTTGACAAAATTGAATTGTTTCGCACCTGGACAGAGAGTTCACCCGTTCACGACAACACATCAGTGCCCATGGTGCGTGATCGCCTCAATCAGGCAGGGGTTACCCTCACAGGCTTAAACATTCGCAACATCACAGGCCGCAAAGCCGATTCAGATGAACGCGACTTAGGTTATAACCTTCGCCAAATCACTTGGGACATTCACCTTGCACGTGCCCTCCATCTCACGTCGGCCAACACCAAAGGTGGACAACGCACAGAAGAAGCCCTTGCTGACCTGATAGAGGGCGTTAATACCACCCTTGAACGCATGGAAAACTTCACACTCAACTTGGGCAATCACGCAGGCAACCGGCTCCAAGGGCTCGAAGACTATCAGGCCGTCATGCCCCATGTTCACGAACGTGCCAAAATCTTGCTCGACACCGGCCACTTACTCACCGCAGGTGAAGATATTTTACGTTTTGCAGAAACTTTTGCAGATCGCATTGGCTTGGTACACCTTCGCGACCAAAAAGGTGACACACCCGTACCCTTTGGTGAGGGAGATTTGCCATTTGAAGAACTCATCCAAATCCTCAAAGGTGTAGGGTATGATGGCACATTGGTCATTGAACTTGAAAAGATCACTTGGGGGGCCCCAGCAGAAGCCGCCGCCACAGCAAAAGCATACATTGAAAATCTTTTAGCCTCTTAAAAATAACCTATGGCCCATGCCCTCGGTCGTCATGTTCTGATCGAACTCCACGACTGCCAACAACATCTCAATGACGTAACAGCCATTGAAACACACATGATTGCAGCCGCCCATGCTGCTGGTGCCACCGTCATCAACACCACCTTCCATCACTTTGCTCCCATGGGTGTATCGGGCGTGGTGGTCATTCAAGAAAGTCATTTGGCCATTCACACATGGCCAGAGCAGCGCTTTGCAGCCATAGATATTTTCACCTGTGGTCGCAATATTGATCCTTGGCGTGCCGTCTCTTATCTAAAGCGTGCCTTTCAGGCACAAAGAGGAGATGCGCGCGAAATTCCAAGAGGAGAAGTGCCCAATACCCCAACAGCCCCTTATCCTTCCGCCTCACAATCACACCCCATTCAACACAATCTTTGGTTTACCGAAAGATCTGACAACCTGGCACTCTCATTGCGCCACACGGGTGTGGCCTTTCAAACCCAGTCTCCCTACCAAAAAATAGAGGTGCTCAATACCGTAGGATATGGGCGAATGTTGGTGCTTGACGGACAAATTATGTGCACCGAAAAAGACGAATGCGTGTATCATGAAATGCTTGTGCATGTACCCATCCTGTTGCACCCCGCCCCACAAAAAATACTCGTCATAGGTGGCGGTGATGGTGGTGCCGTTAGAGAACTGATACGCCATCAACACATCCAACATATCGACTTGGTCGAAATTGATGAGAGGGTGGTGCAAACCGCCCGCGATTATTTACCCACTTTGTCCAACCAACTGGACAACAAACGCGTTCATATCCACATACAAGATGGCACACAATTTATTAAAACAGCACAAGAGCATACGTATGATATTATTCTCATAGATATCCCTGGCGAAGAAACATTACAATCTCAAAAATTCTACCAAGCCATCTATCGCGCACTTAAAGAAGATGGTATCATGGTGGCCCAAATTGCCCCGCCCGTATTCTTCAATCCCAATTTCCCCAAAACAATCCAAGCCCAACAACACGTTTTCCAAA
This sequence comes from Candidatus Latescibacterota bacterium, assembly GCA_038279365.1. Taxonomy (GTDB): domain Bacteria; phylum Latescibacterota; class UBA2968; order UBA2968; family UBA2968; genus JABIFK01. The sequence goes on from JAYODI010000008.1 coordinate 73,565, forward strand.
CCGTACATCCGTATTTTGCATTTATACCCACATACGCCACCGGCATGTTGAGTTTCTCATTGGCAAGTAAAAACCATATTCAACCCAACCCAATATTCGATGAACAAAAAGCACAGCAATTCACCGCCGCCCACCCACTTCAATACTACACAACAGATATTCACAAAGCGAGTTTTGCAATTCCACCCTTTGTGCAAACCCTTTTGACTTCTGGAGAACCCTCTTGAAACTCACCTTTCTTGGAACTTGTAGTGGCACAGAACCGATGCCAGATCGTTTTCATACCTCTTATGTGATTGAACACAACGGTGGTGTTTATTGGTTTGATGCAGGCGAAGGATGCTCTTACAATGCCCATCTGTTGGGCATTGACATTCTCGCCATACAATCACTCTGTTTTTCACATTGCCACCTTGATCATGTGGGAGGGCTGGTTAACCTATTGGGAACCATTCGCAAACTTGAAGGCCGAAATGAAGACCCCACTCACAGCATTGCAGGACGAACCATTCCCGTTCGCATTCCCAATTTGCATGTATGGGAAGGTGCTCTGAGCGTACTTCAAGGCCCATCCAATTCGTGCCATCTCCCATTTGAAAGCGATGTTCAAACCTATTCAGATGGCGTCATATTGGATCAAAACGGTCTCAAAGTGACGGCATTACACAACCGCCACCTTGGTGAACCACCACCAGGCACACCTTGGCAATCCTTCTCTTTTCGCATTGAAACAGCCACGCACACCATCGTCTCATCAGGTGACATCAAACACGTCAGCGAAGTCGTTCCACTCATTGACAAAGGATGTGACCTTTTTCTTATGGAAACAGGCCACCACCAAGTGGATGAAGTGTGTACCTACCTCATGGAAAACGATGTGCCATTTGGTCGTTTGGGATTTTTTCACCACGGACGAGCCATTCTCGCCGATCCACAAGGAGAATGTGCCAAAGCCCAAAGCATTGTTGGAGATCGCGTGTTTGTTGCCGATGACGGCATGGTTATTCATTTGACCTAACAACAAGCTCTTGGCCATCATTGTGATGCTTTTTATAAATCTCACCACGATCACAACATATGTTTTATGTCTGCTTGACACCATCTGTTGCGGAAGGTATTTTTCAACAGTTAAACAGATCACTCACAAGGGGACATCTTATGACAGCCACCCACGTAGCGACCTTAAAAGAAACGCTTCAAAACATGTTTGAAGCCATTGAAAAAAAAGAGAACATTGCCGAACACATTTTAAAACTTGATGCGATCCAAAAAGAAGTCGCAAACAGTGCCCCCGCACAACTGCGTCACTTTCTTGAGCGCCGCAGCTACACCAAAGCGCTCGAATATCTCCAAACGGGCATTGTTATTGATGACCCCAACAGACCCGATTGTGAAGATGATGCGCACCCACATTGATCTTTTCCTATCTGTGCATTTTTAAATTTCCCCATCCTTGAGGAGTATGCCATGCCTATCCAAACGCGCACCGATGTAAAAGGCCTGTCAAAATATTTTTTAGCCGACGGAGCTACCAACGACAAATTGCGCCTCCATATATCAGAAGTTGGCCCCGAACAACGCTCTCACCCACCGCACACCCATGAAGGGCAAGAAATATTCTATATCCTTCAAGGACAAGGCGAGGTTGAAGTGGCTGACGAAACGTTCCTCGTCAACGAAGGCGAAGCCCTACAAGTGGATTGCCAAATTCCACACGGCATCAAAAATGCAGGCAGTGGCAACATGAAATATGCGGTTATTATTGCCAAATAACGATTCAATCTCAAACAAAATCCATCAGAGAGGATGGTTCATGATCAACAGCATCCGAGAACGCATACTCAACCGCGAGCTCTTGACGGGCACATTTTTGAGTTTGGGAAACAGCATCACCGTAGAAATAGCGGGCAACAGCGGTTTCGATTGGCTCTTACTCGATGTGGAACACGGCAGTGGCAGTCATTCTCACCTGATTCATCAAATCCAAGCCACCGGTGCCACACCTGCAGCACCTTTTGTGCGCATCGAAGACAACCAAACCGCTCGTTTTAAACGCGTGCTCGATTTGGGTGCATCTGGCATCATGATTCCTTACGTGCGCAGTGTTGAAGATGCCGAACAAGCCGTTTCGGCCATGCGTTATCCCCCAAGAGGAATTCGCGGTGTTGCCAAACTCAGCCGAGGATCGGGTTTTGGTGCCAATTTTGAAACATACTTTGAAAAAGGGCACGAACTGCTCACCACCGTCATTCAAATTGAAACAGCAGAAGCCCTCAAAGATATCGATCGTATTGCCGCCGTTGATGGCGTAGATGTACTTTTTGTTGGCCCAATGGATCTCACCGTGAATATGGGGATTAGAGAACAATTTGATCACCCAGATTACATCACTGCCAGAAAAAAAATCGCCGACACCGCCAAAAATGCAGGCAAAGCCGCAGGTATCCTGCTACAAAATACCGACCAAATACCCGAAGCCATTGAACAGGGGTATACATTTGTCGCTATCGGATCAGATATTGCGTTGGTCAATGCAGGCATGCGCCAACTCTCATCAGCCTTCGACACCTATCGAAAATAAACCATGTCACAAACTTTTGATGTGATCATCATTGGTGGAGGAGCCATCGGTTGTACAACCGCCTATTTCCTTACAGAAAAAGGCCTCAGCGTTGCCTTATTTGACAAAGGAAAACTTGGCCATGAAGCATCATGGGCATCTGCTGGAATGATTGGGCCTGCTTCTGCTCCAGGTATTCCGTGGTATCAAGAAACAACCACCTTATCCAAACAGCTTTACGATGAACTCGATCAGCGTCTATTCGGCATCACCGGTCGCAAAATAGGTTATGGTGGTCAAGGCATGCTCACCATTGCCACCAACGAACAAGAAGCACACATCCTACGCAGAGAAATTGCACACTTACAATCGTCTCACATTTCAGCCGAATTGCTAACCGGTCAAGAAGCACAAAAACAAGAGCCCGCTCTGCCACAAGAAACCATTGCTGCCATTTGGCTCAAAGACAATCGCTATCTTGATGCAAGAACTTATACCGAAGTTATTGCTCAGGCCGCGTTTCTGCAAAGTGCTCAGTTTTTTTCTGGGCACCCCATTCAGAGACTTCTGCGAGATAAAAACACCGTCATTGGCGTTCAAACCCATACAGAATCATTCTATGCCCAAACAGTCATCAATTCCGCAGGCGCTTGGGCGGGGCAAATAGATGCCCAACTTACCCTCCCAATTGAGCCCTTACACGGTCAAATCATGGCCTTATCCCCACCCGCTTGTGGGTTGCGTCACAACATCATGAAAGCAAACACCTGGGGGTATGCAACCCCACGAGATGATGGACGCGTGCTCATTGGGGCCACAGAAGACGAATGGGGCTATCAAAAAAAAATCACCCCCGATGGTCTTTCGCTTCTGGGGGCGATTATACGCAATATTCTGCCGTGTCTTAAGGCTTGTGAAGTCATCGATATTTGGTCGGGTTTACGTCCTGCATCTCCCGACGGTCTGCCCACCATCGGCCCAGATCCCAGGTTAGATGGCGGGTATTTGTGGGCCGCTGGGCATACGGCCTCAGGCATGATGCAAGCTCCCGCTACTGCCGTTGTTCTCACCGATTTGGTCTTAGGTGTTCAACCGCGTATCAACACCCATCAGGTTCGTGTAGATCGTTTTTTATAAAAGGGATCTTATTCAAACGCTTTGTGCAAACGATCCATAATATGCATCAACAAATTTTGTGTTGTTTCTTCAAAGTCTGTATTTTCATAAGCCAAAATTTTATGCTCTTTACCAATAGACAAAATATGTTGTTGAATTTGTAAAATGGTGTCTATATTTTCAATATAACGATGTGCTGAACGTTTTTCCGCCTCCAGACCACGTCGCTTAAAACGTTCGGCATAGTGTTTCGCGTCTTCAATGTACAAATTGACCCAAACAAAAACAGCATCATTCAAAAAAGGTTTGAGATCGATTAAGTCAGGCAAGAGGTGAACGCCATCAATAATAATACTGTCATTTTCTTCTAATGCGCGTTCAACAATGGCTTTGACTCCCACACCAACGCGCATAACCTGTTCTCTAAAGGCCGCAATGACAGGATGGGGATCCCCTACAGAAACAGCCCCCGCAACTTTCCAAGCCGTATAAGAGGAAGCATGAATAGCCGGCATGAGATCTGGCGAAATCATCAAGCGCATAATTTGCCGAATCGCATCGGTTGATACCACACGCGAAATACGAAGCTGATTGGCCAATGCAACACTCACAGATGTTTTACCAACACCACTAGCTCCCCCAATCAAAACAACCAAAGGTTTGTGGCGATCTTCATTTCGAAAGCGAAACCATGTGCGATAGCGTTCTACAAACGCTTCACCACCTTCCTTTTTGAGCAATTGCGTAATGCGCTTAACCAAATTTTTTCGAGCAATCTCTTCTTGATCAGTACTTAACAAATCGACTTTCACACGCCGAGCAATTTCATGAGCCAAGTCGTGGTCTAAACCTGTTGCATGCAACGAATCGGCCAACCGCTCCTGAGAAAAAAGTGTGCGATTTTCACCATCTTCTACAAATATTTGTCGGGCAGTGGGTTCCCAAAACACACCATCGCCAACAGCGCGCGCACCAAACTCTTTGGTGGCAAAAGTGCGCACCATTTCAGCCATCTCTTTGGCGGGTATGTCTTTCACCTTCTGCAAACCACGGCGCACACGATCTGCAACACCATAGGCTTCTTGAAATGTGAACCCATGTTCAATGAGATAATGTGCCAACATGCCACGTAAAAAAGGAATGCGCTTCTTACCATCAACAATGGTGGCCAATAGGGTTCTCCTTAAAAGATAAAATTGCTAATTATATCCTTTAATTTTAAGCCTGTTATAAAATTCAGTCAAGCAACCGCAGTTCTCCAATGGAGTCTGGTATGAAATCAAGTCAAACATTGTGGCTCACCCTCTCACTATTCTTCATACTTTGTCTCTCTTCGGTTCAAGCAGACACTATCAGAACACAGAGCTTGGGAGAAATTGGTGGTGGAATATTTATTCCAACAGGATCTGATGCCAATATTGCACGCAACAGTCCTATGTTATTCATAAACGGAAGTGTTCTTATAACAAACCGCTTTGGTTTTGAAAGCGAACTCCATTATGTACCCATTTTGTTAGAAAAAAATGTATTAACCACATCGGCACATCGAAAAGCGTCACAACTTGCACTCTTAGGTGGCCTACGCGCAACAACCAGCCGCATTGCTCCCATGCCAAAACAACTCATTGGTTACGCATCAGCACGTATCGGTTTTGCCCGTATTACCGTGCGTTCCGACAGCACGGGTTTTGCTGGAGGGTGGATTGGTCGCCCCATTGATCAAATCCAAAATCCGCAGTTGGTCACAGATCCATTTACGGGCTTGCAATTTCCACAAATTACAAGACCACAAATTACCCGCCAAAAAGGCCTAGTGCTTTCCCCCAAAATAGGTACCCTTTTGCGACTCACCAAACGGTCATTTATCGATATGGCATTCACGCCCCTGTTTATTTTTGACCGTGGCGACATCACCACCCAATATTACTTCACTATAAGTTATGGACTTTCATCACAAAGTTCTTTTTAAGGATGCAACATGCGGTTAAGAATAGGACAAATTGGCACGGATGGACATCAAAACATGGTGCTCAATGGCATCTCAAAAATTGAAGGTGCACAATTGGTGGCTTGTGCCAAAGGCCATTCAGAAGATGTTCTTGAAAAAATAAAAAAACACGAGGCCTTCACCTCTCAAACTCAGGTCTACGATCATTTTGAAGACATGATCGAAAAAGAAGAACTCGACTTGGTAAGCATTTGTCGGCCCTATTCCTTAAATGCAGAAGCCGCCATTTATGTGGCACAAAAAGGCATCGACATTGTTTGTGAAAAACCCGTGGCCACCACCCTATCAGATCTCGACCTGCTCGAAAAAACAGTTTTGAGCCAAAAAATACGCCTCACGGCTATGTTTGGCATGCGTCTTTCCCCAGCATTTCGGGCTGCAAAAAAAGCAGTTATGGAAGGACTCATTGGCCAACCCATTCTCGCAACCGGACAAAAATCGTATAAGTTTGGCACACGCCCTGCATTCTTTAAGCAACGCGAAACCTATGGTGGCACCATTCCTTGGGTTGCCATTCATGCCATTGATTACACCCGATGGGTTTCAGGCTTGGAATATACCCAAGTGGCCGCGTTACACGGCAACCTCAATCACCCAACTTACCCTGGATGCGAAGATCAAGGCGGCATACTCTTTCGGTTTGAAAATGGCGGTACAGCCATGATCAATCTCGATTATTTGCGCCCTTCAACTGCCCCCACTCATGGTGATGACCGATTGCGCATTGCAGGAACAGAAGGCGTCATTGAAGTAACCGACTGTGGTACACGTACCCATCTCATAAGAGAAGGTGATGCCCCCCGTGACCTTTCTTTAGAACCAGAAGAAGACTTTTTGGTCAACCTTTATCAAGAACGCATTGGCAAAGCCCAACATATCGTAGGCCCCAACGAAGCCATCAGGGTAACACGCATTTGTTTGTTGGCTCGAGAAGCTGCCGATACACAACAAATTTTGCCCCTCTAACTTATTTCCGTGGCAACCTTCACACAAATCACCACCTCGGCTTCTTTTACGGGTACAGAAAATCGCCAAGACAATCGTGTAGGTGTTGAACTTTCTTCAATCACACAATGATCAAAATCCAAAACGCCTCTGTCCGTTGTCACCCAGACCTTCAACACCGCATTTCCATCGCCAATGTACACCGCACCATCTTCCCCCAATTGCCAGTTGGCATAGGTAATTAAGGCTGTCTCAAATGTATTGGGCACAGAATATGCCACGCGATCTGTAACCACAACCTCACCATCTCCAGATCGTTGATATCGAAACCGCCGTGTCAATTCTAGCAAATGAGCCACATCATAAGCTGGTTTCAAATCCAAAACCAATTCATCTACATCATCGCCAAATTTTTCTTGTATCAAAACCGTCTGCGCCTGTTCACCTGCCTGTTGCAACTGTCCCGCAACAACGGGCACGGGATGCCCAAACGAGTTTAATAACCGACTCTCATATCGATCTTTGCTAAATGTGCGATTGGTGTACACTTCTGCACCAGGATCGGTCAACAACTCTCGATTTCCCAACAAAACCGTAAACGTACCCAAGTCATTGTGATTGTGATTCACACCATTGTGCCCGCCCTTAAATGTGGCAGCCAAAAGGGGTTTCGATGATTGAATTGGGCGACAAATCAAAAACTGTACATCGTCAAACCAATCGCGTATGGCACCTGAAAAATCACCTTCAAATGCCTGCGTCACATCGACCTGATGAAAAAGAATAAGCAACAATTGATTGGCCATTTGAAAATGAATATGCTCAAAAGAATCAATTGGTTTTTGTGTTGTCCGATTTAATCGTTTTGCTTCCAATCGATTGTTTAACCAGTGTACAAGCCAAGGAGCCGTTTGGATATCTCTGGCACAATCTGCAAATGTTGGATAGCGTCCCATTTGAATTTCCATACGTGCACCAAATTGAGAAATGCCTTTAACAACAGGCTTTTCCAACCAATTTAGTTTTCCACGGGTCACCATCTGAAGCATTTCTGCAATTTGAAGATAGTGACCAAAACCATACCCCCAATACCCAACCCCTTCGGTATAAAAACCACTCTTAGTAAATCCCATTTCAGAATATACAATGAGCTTCTCCACCAAAGCCACATACCAAGCCCGTTCGGACAGATCCTCTTTTAACCACAACGCACAACCTAACAAACCAGCCAAACACACCGAATTCCAATTGTGGGTGACGGTTACCCACCAATACACATCTTTGCCCGACTCGATCCGCTCTCGAAAGGGTTTAAAAATGCGCCATTCAATTTCTGATCGAATCAAGGCACGCAATTTAGGTTTTAATCGTTCTCCCAAAAGATAATCGGCAGCAACCAAATTGGAGGCGATATGAAAGGCTGCCAAATCTGCAAACATCGTTTGCCCTTGGTATATTTCTTTGGCCATATCATTGCTGGGATGCACCCAGCTCTTTAACTGAGCAAGCCTCAAAATATCTTCTTCGATGACATCCAAATAACCACCCGTTGGCTCCAAACACTCGGCCAATGGCAACAGTGTCAAACGGGTGCGCATCACTGGTGAAACCGCATTCACATCTGCGGGGCTGTTTTTGGCCCAACACGATTCATATGTTTCATTGGTCACCATTGGGCGTGGGGTAATCTCCACAGATTCTTTCGCCATCATCAAAATCCGTTGCCCATAAACACAGTTTCTGAGTTTTTCCCATTCCTTACGATTGTCACCTGAAACACCAAAATGAAAGGGCTCTGGCACCAACATTGCCAAAATCTCCTGGACCCGACGATCATCAGGTGCAAAATTTTCACCATCAGGCAAATTGATATTAAAGTCGCCATATCCCATATTACACCCATCCCATATGATTAAAAGTTGGAAAATTCATACCGCACATCAAAACAACTGTAAGGGATATTGGGTTAAATTTTTGACGCCATTATCCGTTACCAAAAATGTGTTCTCCAATCGAATCCCCCCATTCAACTCGGCACTGTAGGCACCCGGTTCACAAGAAAACACATTCCCCACTTCAAAAATGCCTTCACGGTCTCGGTTTAGATCGGGTGGTTCATGTGCCCGAATTCCCACACCATGACCGGCATGATGAATAAGCCCAATCTCCGTTAAATGTTCATGCTCACGAATACGTGCATCAATGATTTGCCACAATTCAGTTCCCTTGCCACCCGGTTTCACCAAATTGGGCACATCTTCTAATATTGTTTTGAGCAATTCATATACCGATGCTTGCAAATCGGTTGGCTCACTCACCGCAAATGTACGACACAAATCAGACCAATACCCATGATATTCGGTTTGTGCATCAATAATATACAATTCACCAGCTTCAATTTTGCGATCTCTGGCAGGGCCACCCAATTGGGCACATTGATAATCGCCTCCATGATGCAAAACAAATCCCGCCTCATGGAGGGCCACTTGCTGACCTGCTGCCAACACATCCAACTCATTCACACCAGGCGCAATGACTTCTTTTACCCGATCATATGCCCGCAAGTTCACCTCAATTGCCTTTTGCAACAATGCCACTTCGTCGGCATCCTTTTTTACCTGTTGGGATACCAACAAATCGTCGATGGGTACCCAGCTGGTATCTAAAACATTTGTCAGTGTATCGGCAAGCAACTTTGGCAGTGCTTCTTGTTGCCACCCCAAACGCGAAACTTTTTTACAGTTTTGCAAACGTTTGGCCACCACAGCATTCAGACCACGCATGGGATCTGGGTTCATTGTATACATCACCTGAGAGGCATACACCACCCGTTCATCAACTGCGGCATCTCCTTGGTCGGTATTGGCCGCAAGCCAGGTCTCCCCATCTGTTTCCAAGTACAATAGTGCAGGAAAATAAAAAGAGGGATATCCCGACAACCATACACCCGTTAAATAATAGATGTCTCGATGATCTGTTATCACCACCGCATCAATGCCTTCATTTGCCAAATTTTTTCTAAAACGTGCTTGTCTTTCCCAACATCCTTTGACCGTTAACATAACTTCCGTCCTTTCACCATAAATTTTGCATCTAAAATTCGCTTTCTATCTATGCTTAATTTGTGCATGATAAAGGCCACAGAAACAACGTCAAGCTTTTAAATGAAGTGTTCACGCCCATATCTGTTTTCATCCCATTTGGAGGTTGTATGCAAACACCACACATTACCGTTGGCCTTAAAAATGCCGACATAATGGGCAATGACAACCGCGCCCTACAAGCGGCCGTCGATTATATTTCAGCATTGGGTGGTGGTACCGTTGAAATCCTTTCGGGCACATATCTCATGTACAACTCTTTGCACCTTCGCAGCAACATTACCCTTCGTGGCCAAGGCGAGAAAACCATTCTCTATAAAGCCGATGCAGCAGAAAGCCCCCTCGTTCTTGATGGCGATTTTGGCGAAGAACAAATCACCCTTCAAAACACCGAAGGTTTTGAAGTGGGTTATGGTGTGAGCATTACAGATGATCGCAATGGCGGTTTCCACACGGCTGTGGGTACCCTCATTTGGCAAGACGAAAACACATTTGGTGTCAATGTGCCCATGGGGGGCGATTACATGGTTCACAACAAGGCGCGCGCGGCCACCACATTTCCCGTTATCAGTGGATACCATTTGGAAAATGCCCACATCACAAACCTCACCATTGATGGCAACAAAGACAACAACCCCATGCTCAACGGCTGTCGTGGCGCGGGTATTTTTCTCTATCGGGGGCACCACACCATTATTGCAAACTGCACCGTCAAAAATTATCATGGCGACGGCATCAGCTTCCAACAAAGTCAATATGTAACCGTGGAATCCTGCACATGCATCGGCAACACGCACTTGGGCCTTCATCCAGGCAGTGGCAGCCAAAACCCCACCATTCGCAATTGCCACTCTGAAAACAACGGACGCATTGGGCTTTTTCTGTGCTGGCGCGTGAAATATGGTGTTTTTGAAAACAACACACTCATCGGCAACGGCGAAACGGGCATTTCGATTGGGCACAAAGACACAGACAACACATTTAGAGAAAACAAAGCCATAGGCAACAAGCGTGAAGGCATTCTCTTTCGCAACGAATCTGAAGCCATGGCAGGACACCGCAATACATTTATTGACAATGAAATTGTTGACAATGGCTCCGAAGAAGAAGGTTATGGAGTTCGCATTTTAGGCGAAACCCATGACCTGACCTTTACCAACAACCGCATCGGCAACAAAAATTCTACCCATCAAAAAATAGGCATATTTATTGGTGAAAAGGCCGATCTCATTACCCTCGAAGAAAATGATTTATCAGGAAACCTCCACACAGAAATAGAAGACACGCGTTTGGCCACAAAGGATGTGAAATGACAGATCCACGCATTGCACAAATTGCTGAGGTAATTATCCGTTATTCGCTCAACATTCAACCCGGTGAAAAATTGGCCATTCGGGGCAACAGTTTGGCCGAACCCCTCATCAAAGAAGCCTATCGTGCGGCCATTCGAGCAGGTGCCCATGTCGTGACACTAATTACGCTTCCTGGCCTTCAAAAAATATTTATGGACGAATCCAACGATGATCAGCTCAATTGGATCAGTCCTTTTTCACAAACAGTCACCGAAGAATTTGACGCCCTGCTTGCCATTCAGTCTGAAAGCAACACACGAGAAGGTACGGGTTTTGACCCCGTCAAACTCGCCAAGCTTTCCAAAACAAACCAGCCTTTGCAAAATCGTTTTTTTGAACGTTCCGCCCAAGGGACATTCAAATGGTGTGCCACCTTGTTTCCCACTCCGGCCCATGCCCAAGATGCCGACATGGCCTTAGAAGATTATGAAAACTTCGTTTTTAATGCTTGTCTACCCGACAGAGAAAACCCCATTGCTTTTTGGCAAAAAATGGAGCACAGACAAAACCGGTTAATTGAGTTTCTCAACTCCGTAAAAGAAATTCGCCTCAAAGCAAAAGATACCGATTTAACCGTCCAAGTAGAAGGTCGCAAGTGGATCAATTGCTCGGGTCACGAAAATTTTCCTGACGGCGAAGTGTTCACGGGCCCCATCGAAAACAAAACAGAAGGCCATGTGCGTTTCACGTATCCTGCCGTTCACATGGGCAATGAAGTCGTCAACGCCCAGTTGTGGTTTGAAAAGGGCCGTGTCGTAAAAGCCAAAGCAGACAAAGGGGAAGACTTTCTCCTCGAAATGCTCGACCGCGATGAAGGTGCACGCGTTTTAGGCGAATTTGCCATTGGTACCAACCCAGGCATCCAAACCTTCACCCGCAACACCCTCTTCGACGAAAAAATCCAAGGCACCGTTCATATGGCCGTGGGCATGTCTTATCCTGAAAGTGGTGGCAAAAACCATTCCCAAATCCACTGGGATATGGTCTGTGAAATGCGCGAACAAGGTCAACTGTTTGCCGACGGCAAACTCATTTATGAAAAAGGTGCATTTACAATCGATTTTGAATAACACAAGTCCTATCAGGTTTGCCAATCATCAAAACAAAAAAGACGCACAGTTATTCGATGCGTCTTTTTTATGTGTGGAACAGGTTTCCATATTTATCAACTAAAGATCGACCAACCTCGGTTGTTGTTTGCCTTTGCCACCGTGTAAATACGCATCCCCTTCAGTGGGCCAGCGCATGCCATAGTGACGGCTTCTTTGGCGTTTATAACCTGCATTGTAATAATTGCTCGTGGCCATCCAACTGAGCAAGCGCATCAACATACCCGACTTCACCTCAAACGCTTCAGGCTTGTTCCACAAATTCCAGAGTTCACCAGCATCTGCGTCTAAGTCATACAACTCCCCTTCTTCTTGCCCAATATAATACACCAATTTGTGCGTTTGTGACCGCATCATGATCTGGTAATTGTCCTCACAAAAAACAAACTCACGAGGGTTTACATTTTCACCTTTTAGATAAGGCATTAAAGAGCGCCCTTCCAAATACGTGGGCACATCAATTCCTGCGGCCTCCAATATCGTGGGCCCCAAATCCATCAATGAAACCAAATCGGTTGTTTCGCCTGGTTTTTGAACCGATTTGGGATAACGAATCATCAACGGAATATGCACAATCGAATCATACATCAACCACTTATACGCCAACCCATGGTCACCCAACATTTCGCCGTGGTCTGAACAAAATATAACCATCGAATTTTCCAACCATCCACGACTTTCCAATGCGTTCATCACCCGTCCGACCTGTTCATCTACCGTTGTAATCTTTGCAAAATAGTGTCTTTTCATATGCTCTATTTCTTCATCTGTGCGCCCACGCAAATCAATTTGAGACTCATGAGCTGTGGTGGCATGCATGTCCAAGTGCGCCAGATGCTGAGGGGGTTTTTCATCTAACTCACCCTCTCGCTTCACACATGGTGGCATCTCCTTGTCCCGATACATATCCAAATGCCGTGGCAAAGGGTCCCAAGGCTCATGTGGCCCCGTTAGGCCAACTTCCAAAAAGATCGGTTTCTGACCTCGATAATTGTTAATCCAACTCACTGCCGAATCGCCAATAAAAACATCGCTATGAAACCGTTCTTCTTCATGCCACACCACACCTTGGCATTTCTTGAGCCAATCGGGGTCTGCCTGATTGCGATCATTGGGGCGCGTAATGCCATAAAAACTCATATAACGCCCCCAATCATCATCTGCCCCACCATTGGCATGGGTTTTATTGGTTGGGTTTTCAACAATAACCCGTTCTTGAAACCCACCCGGAATGTCGCGTGGTGATAAATGCATTTTGCCAATGTTCACACACCAATACCCATGATCTGACAAATCTTGAACCCAATTGCGATGCTCTCCCCAATGGTCAAAACTATAAACACCAGTGGTATGTGGATACATCCCTGTAAAAATTGCCGCACGAGAGGCCACACATGTAGCTCCTGGGCAAAAGGCCTGGCGAAAAGACAAACTTTCAGAGGCCAGGCGATCCATATGGGGTGTGATCATATGACCATATCCCCAAGCTCGAATGGTATCAAAACGCTGTTGATCAGTCACTATCATGACAATATGGGGTTTTCCGTCAAACATAACATCCCTCTCATTTTAATGGTGGTTGTCATTCTTATGGCAAAATAAATCTGCTCACCCATTCTTCAAACCAAAAAGCGCACAGGTCAAAAACTCATTGACCGCCCATTCTTCCCCCCCCATCTTAGGGCGTTCACAATCAATCTCAAACAGATGAGGAGCAAAAGATGGAATGGAAATTTGAAGTGGTTGCTGGCCCCTATGCTTTTACAGAAGGCCCCATTTGGAAAGAGGGTGGTATTTTATTTACAGACATTCCCAACAGCCGCATTATGCGCTATGATCCCAAAACGGGAAAGTGTGACGAATTCCGCACCAGCACCAATGGCGCCAATGGGTTGGCATTGGACAAAGAAAATCGGGTTTATGCGGCAGAAGGCACATTTCTTCCCACGGCCAAAAAATTTGTAGATGGCCCAGGCCGTCGCATTGCGCGCTATGAATCTGATGGCAGTACCACACCCATTGCCGAAACATTTGAAGGCAAACGCTTCAACAGCCCCAATGACCTCACCATAGATGCCAAAGGCCGGGTTTGGTTTACCGACCCTCGCTATGGGGAAGATCGTTCTTGTATGGAACTCGATCATGAATCGGTCTATCGTGCCGACCCTCAATCAGATGGCACCTATCACGTCTCTCGCGTCACCTTTGACACCACGCGCCCCAATGGCCTCATTGTCACCCCCGACATGAAAACCCTCTATGTGGCCCAAAGTGACGTTGGCGCAACCACCATTCGCGAACTGCGTGCTTACCCCATAAACGACGATGGATCAACGGGCAAATATGAAGTGCTTCACAACTTTGGCCCCCATCGCGGCATTGATGGCATGACCTTAGATGAAAACTTAAACATTGTGGCCAGTGCAGGATGGCCAACAAGTGGCCCAGGGCCCATGATCTATGTCTTTAATCCCAAAGGCCGTGTGCTTGAAACACACCCCTTCCCCATCAACCCCACCAACTGCATTTTTGGTGATGACGATCTCTCATCGCTTTATGTTACAGCTTCCGATGGCAAACTCTACCGCGCCAAAACCCACCGAAAAGGATTGGCCTAAAGTAAAAGGCGACATCGTTGTGATGTCGCCTTTTTGCTTTTTAAGATCCATCTACAATGGCATCCTTCCGCTTATAGGCCTTAGAATACAACCCACATTCGGCCATTCGCATTTGAAAATATTGCCTCCCCAAACCGCTTTCTTGTGCGGCCACAGTTACATTCCCTTGGCTGCGCAACAGTTGTCGGTGCAAATATTCATACATAAACTTTTGCAAGTGTAATTTACGTGCATCTTTAAAGGGCAAGCCATATACATCTTCACCACCCTTTGCTTCTCTGATGTGATGGGCCAAACACGTTTCATCTATGTTTTCTTGATCTACCATCACCTGCAAACGCGCAATTTCATGTTGCAATTCGCGCACATTGCCTGGCCAATCGTAGCCCATTAGCCCAGCATATGCAGAAGGCGTCAATGCTTTACAACGTCCTACCCGTTGATAAAGAGAGCAAAAATGATTCACCAACAATGGAATATCGCTCAAACGGGCGCGAAGGGGTGGAATCGTTAGGGGGACAACTTGAAGGCGGTAATACAAATCGGCACGAAATTTTTTTTCTTGGACCAAAGCCGCAAGATCGCGATGTGTTGCGGCGATCACACGCACATCCACCCGCTGTAATTGAGAGGCCCCCAAGGGACGATACACCCCTTCTTGTATCAAGCGCAACAACTGGCATTGTAAGTCTAAGTCTAATTCACCCACTTCATCTAAAAAAAGGGTGCCCCCATCGGCTTCGGCCACCAAACCCCGCCGGGCCTGAAGCGCCCCCGTAAAAGCACCTCGCACATGCCCAAACAACTCACTTCGCGCTGTTTCGGTGGCCAAAATGCCACAATCAACCACAACCAAACGTCTATTTCTGCGATGACTCTCGGCATGAATAAAACGTGCTAACAGTTCTTTTCCCGTACCCGTTTCACCAAAAATTTGAACGGGCAAATCGCTGTGAGCAACTTTGCGAGCAAGCCTAAAAGTTTCCTTTATCAGTGGGTGTTCCCCAACCACAACGCTTCCAGACTTCATATCTTGCATCTGAGCCCCCTTCAGATGAAAAATGCACCATAAACAGCATTCAAAATAACCTCCATTAGAATACGCCCAACAGCACCCATGATGCAAGATTCAAATATTCCGCGCAGGTCTACTTTATCCGCTCTCGTCTACAAAATGATATCATCGGGGCGGTGCAATTGACGAAATCGCTTTGGAGATTCATTGACCACCCGCTGAAACACTTCACTCAACCGACTCTGATTTTTAAACCCACACAACTCTGCCACAACATAGATTGGCTCATTGGTATACAACAACAAGTTCTTTGCTTTTTCAACCCGATGATGGGCCAATCGGTCAGTAAATGTTGCCCCTAAGTCCTTAAACAATTTCCAAATATAGCTTTTAGACAATCCAAAGTGACCCATAACGGTCTGAAGCGTCAAATCTTTTCGGGTCAAATTGGCAATCAAATAGGCATCCAAGCGATCGGCCAATACATGTGTCGTTACTGGCTGACGCGCAGAAATAAACGATGCCACTTTTTCAATAAACTGTTTCTTTTTAATTGGCTTTTGAATAAAGTCCTTGGCTCCCTTATGCATAGCTTCAACAGCCCGAGGCACCGTTCCAAAAGCCGTTAGAATCAAAACATCGGTATTTATTTTTTTCTTTATAAGTGCATCAAGCACACCAAAACCATCCAATTGTGGCATTTGAATATCTAAAACTGCAACATCAAATGACCCTTCAATTAGACGGTTTAAGGCTATGTGCCCATCAGAAACAGCCTCAACATGCCACGGTTGCCCCTCTAAGAAACCACTTAAAGCAGACAATATTAAAGGTTCGTCATCTGCAATAAGCACACGTGGTTGTGTCACAATAGCCCCCTTAATCCCGGCCAAACCTTTTATTTAAAAAAATAACCACTGCTCCGAATATATTTTTTAATAAAATGCATTCTAATTTCATGTGCAAGTCCAGAAATCTCTTCTTTTTCTTGAGCATATTAAGAAATAGTTGTAACCTTTGACATTCTATTGTACTATATACCCGTTTTTTTTCATTCTTATAGAGACCCAAGACATGGATACCATAGACAATCGCCCCCCAAAAAGCATTTTAATCGTCGATCAAGAGCGATTTTCCACGCTTATTGCCAAGATGTTATCAGGCAAATTTGCCACCCAAACGGCCACGAATGGAATAGATGCCATTCAATGGCTCAAAAAAAGTCGCCCAGATCTGCTCATTATTGAAGAAAGCATTCCGGGAGATGGCATTCGCTTTTGTGAAATAATGGGCATGAGCCCAAGCTTTTCAAAACTACCCATTATTCTCTTATCTGTCTCTCCATCTTCTGATGGCATTTTACGGGCACGTGCAGCAGGTGTAAACACCTATTTGGCCAAACCATTTCGACCCAGTGAATTGCAAAATAGAATTGATGCCATCTTCGAAGCCATCCCGCCATCCCAAGAAGCCCCTCAACAGCCAAACGAAATATCAGGTGAAAACAGAGCAGAAATGATCAAAGACCGGCTCAAGCAAATTGAAGGCTTGCCCCCCTTTCCTGCCACCCATGCCCAAATTTTAGAACTTGCAAACAGTGATATCTCATCAAGTGATGAAATTGCCGAACAGCTGCAAATGGACCCAAGCCTCTTGGCCACAGTTTTTAAGCTGGTCAATTCTCCAGCATATGGGTTTCCCAAAAAGGTCGATTCCCTCAAATTGGCCGTTACCTTATTGGGCTTAGAAGAAATTGCAAACCTTGTTATGACGGCTCAAGTTTTCAAAAACTTAGGTGATTACAACGGTGGATCAGGATTTGATCGGGCCGGTTTTTGGAAACATTCTGTTGGCACAGCCTTTATTACCAAAGCCATATCCAAAAAATTGCAAACCGAGGTTGAATCTGCTTTTTTGGCAGGCATGTTACACGACCTGGGCAAAGTGGTCTTAGATCGGTGTTTTACAGATTATTACAAAGCCGTGATTGACCTAAGTAAAGAAAAACAACTTTGGATTGGTGATGCCGAAAACAAACTCTTGAGCCTCACCCACGCCGAAGTGGGTGGACAACTGGCAACCGAGTGGAAATTTGCCGAGAAGTACTTATACAGCATTTTATATCACCATGATCCCGAAGCCACAATCCGATATCAGCGCCTCACAAGCCTTGTTCATATTGCAGACCATTTGTGCCGAAAATTTGGCTATGGTTCGGGGGGAGACGAACAGGTGCCCGAACTTCACCTTGCCGTATTGGACCGTTTTGCTTTGGGCGAACGCGGGTTGGCCATTCTTGAAGAACTGGCCAAAAAAGAATTGGACAATGCCAGTTCGTTCCTATCGGCATTGTCATCCGGTTAAATGATCGCGATCACCCAATCATTGGCACAAAAACCTCGGTGTTTTCCGAGGTTTTTTTTTAACATTGAGATGCCCTCATGCCTGTACAAAAACCTTGCCAACCTGCATGTTGACCACGCCCCCCTTATAACCACTTGTTTTTCATTTGGTCAGAGCAAGAAGTCACTCTATATTTCATATGGTCATAGCTTCACACAAAAAAAGGAGTCACTATCATGTCTGCCCCACTACGCATTGTTCAAATTGGCTTGGGCCCCCTCGGTCAAATGTTAACCCCATTTATTTTAGAACGC
Organism: Candidatus Latescibacterota bacterium; assembly: GCA_038279365.1. Lineage (GTDB taxonomy): Bacteria > Latescibacterota > UBA2968 > UBA2968 > UBA2968 > JABIFK01. Next base: position 92,046 of record JAYODI010000008.1, read on the forward strand.
AGTTCTCTAAAACTCACAGGTGCAGTCGATGTCAATCCCAACATAGTGGGCACCGATTTGGGCACACACAACAATCAAAGCCCCATTGGCATCACCATTACAGACGACTTGAATACCGCCTTAAATGATGCCGATGTGGCCGTGGTGACCACCGTTTCAGAATTTGAACGCCTGGCCCCCTTACTCGAAAAAATTTGTGCCAAAGGGGTGCATGTGGTTTCAACCTGCGAAGAGCTTTCTTATCCGTGGAAAACATTGCCCGAATTATCTCAAAAAATAGATACCCTCGCCAAAGAAAACAAAGTATCCATTCTCGGTACCGGCATCAACCCTGGTTTTTTGATGGATTTTTTACCCACCGCCATCACAGGCGTGTGTCGCAAAGTAGATAGCCTGCACGTCTATCGCATTCAAGATGCCTCCTTTCGTCGGTTGCCCTTTCGCCAAAAAATTGGTGCCGGCCTAACCGTAGAAGAATTTAAACAACGCGTTGCAACCCAAAAAATTCGGCATGTAGGTCTCACCGAATCCATGCACATGATTGCATCGCGATTGGGGTGGTCTTTAGACCGCACAGAAGACATTGTAGAACCCATAATCACCGAAACAGAAGTGCGCGGAGATGGATGGCAAGTAGCCCCAGGATATGCAACAGGCGTTCATCAAATGGGCTATGGATATGTGGGTGACAAAAAAATCATCACCCTCGAATTTTGTGCCGCAGTTGGCCAAGCCAACCCACAAGAACGGGTTCACGTTTACGGGTCACCCGAATTTGATCTCACCATACCCGGTGGCATCAATGGTGATACCGCAACCTGCTCGGTCATCACCAATGCCATACCGGTGGTTGCAAATGCAACACCAGGCTTACATACCATGGTAGACATTCCACCCATTTCATGCGTGCAATAAGCGGCACCTTTACACACATAAATCGCCTTATTTGCATCACCCATTGTGACTGCCACCCAAACCGACAAGGCCTATGACACCCACAATTTCACAACAAGATATTGATCGCATTCTTTATGGTGATCATCACGATCCGTTTTCCATTTTGGGTATGCACACCGTGCGCACCACACAAGGTCAAGGCATCGCCATTCGGGCCTATCGCCCAGGTGCCGAAAAAATCGTTGTCTTATCTGCCCACGCATCCCTTGAGTTGCAACAACATCAACAAACAGGCTTTTTTGAAGCCATTGTGCCCAATCAACAAACACATTTTTTGTACCAGCTTGAAATCACTTATCCATTTAGTCACACGCTTACCACCCCCGATCCATACACCTTTCCCCCCATCTTAAGTGATTACGACCTTCATCTTTTTGGTGAAAGCAACCACCACCACATCTTTGACAAGTTAGGTGCACACCCCATTACATTTCACGGCATTCAAGGTGTATCTTTTGCCGTGTGGGCACCCAATGCCAAACGCGTAAGTGTAATGGGCGACTTTAATCAATGGAATGGCAGTCAATATCCCATGCGCAATCGAGGCAACACAGGTGTATGGGAAATATTTATTCCTCACTTAGGGCCACACACGGTTTACAAATACGAAATCAAAACCCAATCCAACACCCTCATCACCAAAAGCGACCCTTACGCGTTTTATGCCGAACACCGCCCCAAAACGGCATCCATTGTTTACGACCTCACCAACGAGGGTTGGACAGATGAGGCCTGGATCCAAAAACGCGACACCACACCCGCGCACAACCGCCCCATGTCCATTTATGAAGTCCATTTGGGTTCTTGGCGCAGAAATCCCCAGGAAGGCAACCGGTCACTCACCTATCGCGAGTTGGCCCACGAACTGGTAGATTATGTGCTCGAAATGGGTTATACCCACCTAGAACTCATGCCCATTATGGAACACCCACTTGATCAATCGTGGGGCTACCAAGTTACAGGGTATTTTGCCCCCACCAGCCGATTTGGCACACCCGATGATTTTAAATACTTCGTTAACCACTGCCACAACAACGGCATAGGCGTCATTCTCGACTGGGTTCCCGCACATTACCCAAAAGATACGCATGGGTTGGCTTACTTTGACGGATCGGCCCTCTATGAACACGCCGATCCACGCCAAGGTGCACACCCCGACTGGGGCACCCTCATTTTTAATTATGGGCGCAACGAAGTACGCAATTTTCTCATTGCCAACGCCATTTTTTGGGCTGAAAAATACCACATTGATGGCCTGCGGGTAGATGCGGTGGCCTCGATGCTCTACCTCGATTATTCTCGCGAAAATGGCGAATGGATTCCCAACAAATATGGGGGCAGAGAAAACCTCGAGGCCATCGAATTTATGAAACAAGTCAACCAAGTCATTTACAGCCGTTTTCCAGGCATTCTCATGATTGCCGAAGAATCCACGGCGTGGCCGGGTGTCTCTCGTCCTGTTTATTTGGGCGGATTGGGCTTTGGTTTTAAGTGGAACATGGGTTGGATGAACGACATGCTCTCATATATCGAAAAAGAGCCCATCCACCGTCGCTACCACCACGACAGCCTCACATTTGGTTTGGTCTATGCTTTTCACGAAAATTTTATCTTGGTGCTTTCCCACGACGAAGTGGTGCACGGCAAACGTTCTCTTTTAGACAAAATGCCTGGAGACCGTTGGCAAAAATTTGCCAATCTGCGTCTATTTTATACCTACATGTATGGCCATCCTGGCAAAAAATTGCTCTTTATGGGCAGTGAGTTTGGTCAATGGACAGAATGGAACGAAAACGACAGTCTTCCGTGGCATTTGCTTGCAGAACCCGATCATGCGGGCCTCAAACACTTCGTGAAAGACCTGAACACCCTCTACAAAAATGAACCCGCACTCTTTGAGCACGACTTTGATCCCAAAGGATTCGAATGGCTCGACTTTGGAGACAGAGACAGCAGTGTCATCTCTTTCCAACGCCGAGCAGAAAACGGGTCCACCCTGCTCTTTATTTGCAATTTTACACCCGTACCCCGCGAAAATTACCGTATCGGCGTACCATTCCCAGGCCATTATCACGAAATATTGAACAGCGACTCCGAACTCTATGGGGGCAGCAACAAAGGCAATATGGGGGGCATTACCGCAGAAAAGATCGCCAGTCACGGACACAACTACGCCATAAGCGTCACCATCCCGCCCCTTGCAGCAGTCGTCTTTAAAAAATCATAATGTTATTTATGTATCCCCATATCTTATTTTATTACATAGTGTTTTCAAAATTTGCTTCCAAAAACAAATTCTTATCAGTCGTTCATTTTTTATAAATCTTATTTTTTCAGTCCATGTTCAAAAATCAGTCTTGCCCAATTTAGCAAATATCCCAAATCAAATATGGGTGGCTTTTTGGGCCTTAAAAAGCGAGCAACATACCGCAATATTTACATGCCTCATCCCCGACCATCACCAAACAAGCATACCGAAGACATTTTTTCCGCTCCAGTATGAATTTTTTTCTGTAGATAAACTGCTGTTATTCCGATAAATAGTACAGGCCACTCCCAAATACCGGAAAAAAATACTTGACACAACTTGGTATCACTCCGTATACTTTAGGCACGATAGCTAACGTAAAGTTTTTAGATGGACCACTCAGGGAGGCCTCCTATGAGCGATACACCCAAACTCATTGGGATCGACGAAGTTGCAGAAGTGTTTGAAAAATCGGTTGAGTCTATCCGTAAGTACAAGAATTACGGCATCTTAAAGGTTGCAGACAAAGTTGGCAACAAAGACTTATTTGCCCTTGATGACGTGATTGCCAAAAAGCAATTGGTCAAAGATATGCAGGTCCGTCAGGGCCTCTCACTTTCACAAATTGCCGACCAACTCGAAAGTATGACCGAGAAATTGCCTATTGGTCCAGACAAGATTCTCATTGTCGAAGACGAAGAAGCAACAAGAGAAACTTGGACGGAGTTCTTTGAAGGTTCGGGATATGGTGTGCTTCAAGCCGGCGATGGCCAAACAGCCTTAGATTTGGCTCGGTCCGAACACCCCAACATCGTCCTTCTCGATTTGAGACTCCCCGTTTTAGACGGTTACCAAGTATGTCAGCGCCTCAAATCTGACCCTGCCACATCTCAAATCCCAATTATTATGATCACCGCCTTTTTGACTGGGGCTAATGATACGGTTCGGGGTATTGAATATGGCGCCGATGACTATCTCAACAAACCTGTAGATCTCGATGTTTTGGCAGCCCGTGTAAAAATGATTCTCAGACGGGTTCGCTAACCCCGCGTTTCACGGACGAAACGTGTTGATATAATCACGGACGAAGGCAACGCTCACAATTCATCCGTCGGTATCACGTGCCACCACCTCTCGACCAGGTGACGGCCATAGAGCAAGGAGCCTCGTCAATGTTACCTGGCTTTTTAACAACAGCACTCGAAATCATTATCATCCTCGATGTTTGTGGTGCCATCGCCTACTTCACCATTTCAGGCTTGATGCGCATCAAAGATAAAAAAGACAACACCCCATCTGCATTACCCAATCCCACAGCGGGCATGCCCGCATTGGCCACAGAAGGTTTGGCCATGCCAGCCATATTGCCTGCACGCATATCTGCTCATGTTTATCATCCTGTAGCAGCAGAAACTGCCCCCCAAGAGCCACCCCAAAAACAATGGACCGCAGGGCTAAGACAGCGTATCACCACGATGACACGCAAATTTACTTATCGCCCCACAAACGGTGGCCAAGCCGTACAAACCCAATCGCTCGACACCGACTATGCCAAATTAGGCCGTGTTCTGGATAGCTTTAAAGAAGAAACCTAAAAACCATTGAGTATATAAAAACGTTGGGGGTCATTTTTCCGGCTCTTGGCGTAACCAAGGAGTGGCAGATGCAGGGGAAAATACTGGTTGTTCACCGCAATGAATTAATCCTCGACGTAATTCGTGAAATGTTACAAGATCTTGGCTATGTGGTTACCCAAGCCAAAGACGGTCACAGAGCATTGGGCAAAGCCCTTTCGGCTCACTATCACCTCATCATTGTCAATCATGCGCTCAATGGCAGTCTCAGCGGCAGTCAACTGGTTGAACGCATGAAAAAATATGGCGTGCAAACACCCATCATCGGCACCGCCCCCGATGCCGATTGGGCAACACCCTTGGGCTTTGCAGATGGCACAGTCGATTACCTCTTGCCATCGCCTTTTGATTATGCCGAACTCATTAAAGCTGTGGAAGCATTGTCACAAAGACGCAAAACCGATGCGGCCAAAGACATGCCCATAGAATCTTTTGAAGATGATCCATTTGCCAGTCCTACACTACCCGATTTGCCTGCATTAGATGCAGAATCCGATTTGCTCGAAAACCTTACCGATGCCATGTCTGCCCTTCCGCCTGAAGAATCTTCTTTTTCCCCACCCATGGCATCTGAATCACCCATCGAACTGCCAGAATCATTGGCACTTCACAGCAAGCCACAAATTTTGCTGGTTGAAACAGACGCCACCTTAACCACAAACCTAAAAAATCACTTGCAAAATGAAGGATTTGAGGTTTCCGTTTTTCACAATGGGCGCGAGGCATACGAAGCCACTTTGTTTAACAATTTTGATTTTATTTTAACCGACCTCTGGCTACCCGGTTTAGATGGTTTTGATATGATTGATGCCCTGCGCAAAAGTGGTGTCGATGCCCCCATTGCCATTCTCACTGGCCACATTACCCGTGAAATGGTTCAAGAGCTGATTGCATTTCGCATTTGTCGTATTTTGCTCAAACCCACACAACCCGCAGACATTATATCCTTGGTACACGCAAAAGCTTGTTAAACAATCAAAAAAATCCAAGAAATCCCCATTCCGAATTGGAGTGGGGATTTTTTTATGCCTGAGCCAAATAAAAACACTTGAGATTTGCGTCTAAATGTTTATATATAACACACATAATCCTTAATACCCATCTTTTGCAAAAGACACCCAAATGCCTTATCCAACCGACCATCCCAATGTTATTTTACTGGCCGAATTGCTATCGATTCCATCGCCCTCAGGCCGAGAAGAACGCATGGCAAACTTTATCAGCCAATATATTTCCAATTTGGGCTTTCAGGCCCAACAAGATCCCCAAGGAAATGTGTGGGTTGAAATTCAAGGCCAAGACCCCACCCAAGGCAAAATCGCCCTGGCCAGTCATATGGATGAACTGGCAATGGTCATTACCAACATCTGTCCAGATGGCACCCTCACCGTTCGGCCAAGCGGGGGCCTACATCCTTGGAAACTCGGTGAATGCCCCGTCGAAATTGTATGTGATGGCCCCCATACCATCGGTGCACATCTTTGTTTTGGCTCCACCCATACCACAGACCCCAGTGACCCCATTACACAGTTTGCAACAGGGGCACGTGGCATCACGTGGCCCAACACATATCTCATCACGGGTCGCACACCAGCCCAACTCATAGAAGCCGGTGTTCGTGTCGGCTCTACAGCCGTTCCCACGGCAAGCATGCGAGGGCCTCATCTTTTTGGTCCAGAAGAAGACCCATTGATCTCTGCCTGGATACTCGACAACAGAGGCGGCACCCTCACCTTACTCAAATTGCTCGAACAAATCTCACAAACCGACCTCAGCCCCAAACAAACAACCTGTCTGTGTTTTATGGTGCAAGAAGAAACCGGGCTCATTGGCGCGCGCGGGTGGGCGGCGCGCAATCCTGTCGAAATTTTTATCGCCGTCGACTCTTCCCCCATGCCACGCAACCAAACCCTCACCCTCGACGGCAGGCCGGCCATTTGGTCAAAAGACAGCACCATGCACTTTGACCAATGGCTCATACAAGATTTGGCAAAAGCCGCACAACAAGCTGGCACAGACCTGCAATATGCCGTTTATGACCGGGCAGCCTCAGATGCTTCTGGTGTTTTAGATGCAGGCCATGCACCACGTGGGGCCACCATTGGTTATCCACGCGAAAATTCTCACGGTTACGAAATTGCACGCCTTAGCGTTTTTGACAATCTCATCAAAACCCTTTTTAAATATCTCGCCAATTGATATTGGACAAACATATGCGCTACTCTCTCTTCATTTTAGGCTTTATCATGAGCTGCGTCACCCACACGATTGCAGCCCCAGACAATGTCACCATCTATCGCGATGCCTGGGGTGTTCCACACATTTATGGTGATACCGAAGAAGCCGCAGCCTATGGCCACGGATATGCCCAAGCTGAAGACCGTTTAGACGACATTCTCATGCTCTATACTGTCGTTCAAGGCAAAGCTGCACGTGCTTTTGGCCCCGATTGGGTTCAAAAAGACTATGAAGCCACCTTGGCACGTCACATCCAACTTGCACGTGAACAATACCCTACGTTATCACCACGCATGAGACGTATAATAGAATTTTATACCCGAGGTCTTCTCGATTTTATTAAAGACAACCCAGGATCAAAACCCGATTGGGCCCCCATCCCTAAGCCCTATCACGTTGTGGCTCTCTATCGCGCATTTATTTGGGATTGGCCCTGGGGGCAAGCCCGTGGCGATCTCCAACGCACAGGCTCCCACGTGTCTGACGGACGCGGGTCAAACCAATGGGCGATCAGCCCAAGTCGTTCTGCAGAAGGCGGAGCCATCGCATTAATCGACCCCCACTTGTCGTGGACACCTGCCAATCGTTTTTACGAATCTCATTTTCATGGTGGTGCCATCAATTTTTATGGTTTTTCAATCGTAGGTACCCCCCTTATGGTTTTGGGACACACCAACATCTTTTCTATTTCCGCTACGACAGGTGGCCCCGATTGTGCAGACATTTATGAAGAAAGGCTCAATAAAACCAATCCCTCTCAATACCAGTATGACGGTGCTTGGTTGAATATTCAAAAAGAAGAAGTTGAAATTGAAGTGCTTACCCAAAAAGGGATTGTGAAACAAACCCACACCATAGAACGCACACACCACGGCCCCATTATCAAGCGCTTAGAAGACCGCGCATTTGTGGTCAAGACCGCCTACGACTCAGAAATAGGCTTTGCCGATCAACTGCTCAACATCTTATTGTCGCAAAACATTGGCGATTTTTTAAATGCCCTATCGGCCAATCAACTCCTGCCCCAAAACATCATGTATGCAGACATTTACGGCAACACCTACTATTTGAGAGCCGGACGTGTGCCAATGAGATCTCTCGATTATGTGTGGGATCAACCAGTTCCGGGTTGGACATCCAAAACAGAATGGAAAGGCATTCACCCCATTTCCGATCTCGTTCAAATAATCAACCCAGGTGTGGGGTATATGCAAAACTGCAACATCTCTCCTGGTACAATGATGCCCAACAGCCCACTCCAACCCAATCACTACCCCGCCTATATTTATAACGACGAAGCAAATCGCACCAATACCCGTGGACGTCGGGCACTGCAAATGCTCGACGCAGATGACAGTGTCACCTTAGATGAAGCACAAAAAATAGCGTTAGACACCTATGTCATTGACAGCGACAAATGGCAAGCAGCACTCACCCAAGCATTTGAAGAACATGCCACAGCATTTACGCACCTGCAAGAAGCAGTCAATATCATTACACAATGGAATGGTCGCATGGACACAGATTCTCAAGGTGCAACCCTCTTCCGGTTTTGGATACGTGCCTGCCGCGACAAAAATGCCTCCGTCCCGTTTTCACACATTCAAGAAGGCCAACCTCTTGGCGGGGGAGCACATCGAAATTTGCTCAAAGCCCTCGAAGCAGCCACCGAAAACCTTAAAAAACTGGCTGGCAAAATCGATATTCCTTGGGGCAACTTGCACCGTGGCACACGGGGTGACCAATCGTGGCCCATTGGCGGTTTGTCTGCCGATGGCATCACCACATTGCGTACCGTTAACAGCTTTGCCCCAAACGAAAAAGGTATCTCTTATGCCAAAGGCGGGCAATTTTGTACCACTGTGATATTGCTCAAACCAGATGGCATCATCTCATATAGTGCCACACCCTTTGGCCAAAGCAACCACCCCAACTCGGCTCACTACACAGACCAAGGTCAATTGCTATACAGCAAGGGGCGGCTCAAACCCACTTGGTATGGCTCAATCGAAAAATTGACCCGCATCGAAAACAAACGCACATTAAAGACACCCAACGCCCCTTAAGTGCGTCTCATTGCCACCTCTCGCTTCTAAACAACCCGTTTGAAAGTGCATTTATGAACAAAAGCCTTGCCACAAACCTCATCACCATTGCCCTTATAGGCATAGGCTATATCAGCCCAGTCTATTCTGATCATATCTTAGCCATAGGTCTTTTTGCCACATCGGGTGCCATCACCAACTGGCTTGCCATTCATATGCTTTTTGAAAAAGTGCCAGGTCTTTATGGTTCAGGTGTCATTCCCAGTCGTTTTGAAGAATTTAAGGCTGGAATCCACACTTTAATTATGAAACAATTTTTTACGGCCGAAAATGTTGCCAATTTTTTTGCCGCCCAAACAGAAGACATGAAAAAGTCCTTTGATCCTCAACCCGTTATTGACGCCATAGACTTCGATAGAATTTTTGTACGGCTTGTTGAGGCCATTGTCAGCTCACCCTTTGGCAGCATGCTAAGTTTTGTTGGTGGGCCATCTGCTTTGCAACCGCTAAAAGAACCCTTTGTAGAAAAAGTACAAGATGAAATTCATATTCTGTTGGCCTCTCCCAACTTTCTCGATGCCATTCAAAATGCAATAGGCGGTTCAGACCACACAGAAGAAATCATCCAAAAAGTAGACGCCATAGTGATTCATCGCCTCAACGAGTTAACACCAGAAATTGTCAAAATGATCATTCAAGACATGATCCGAAAGCATCTGGGTTGGTTGGTTGTATGGGGCGGCGTGTTTGGTGGGCTCATTGGCCTCGGCACCAGTATTTTACTCTAAATTAAGGCCCCAATATGTCCACTTCACGTGGCAATGTACCAAAGCATTCCCCATCATCTTTCGCAACCGCCAAAATTTATACCTAAACAGATTTACAAGGAACCATTTGCAAGCGAAACAGTTATATATGATATAGCAATTTTTCCTTGAAATACTTTAATCCCGAAATCATCTGATTACCCATTGGAGACAAACATGAAAATCAATCTGTACGGTTTGTTGATGCTCTTTTTGTTTGTGAGCACCTCGGGTGCAGAAACACAACAAAACTGGACATTTGAAGAATTAAAAGCAGGGGATTTGCCCGAAAATTGGGAAAAAATGGAAACCAATGGCAAAGACGCACCCGCCCATTGGGAAGTTCGAGAAGATGATACGTACACCCGTTCGCTCAATAAAAACGTTCTAAGTATCACCAACAACCCCAATCGCGGTGAAATGGGCAATTTGCTAGTTACCAAAGTTGGCGTATTTAAAAACATAGAAGTCAGTACAAAGATCAAACCTGGTACCATAGGCAAAGATGCTGGTGGTGGGCTTATTTGGCGTATAATAGACAATAAACACTATTACCTTGCCCAATGGAATGCCACCTCCAACAGTTTGCGGCTTTATGTTTATATCAACGGCAAACCTTCTCTGCTCGAATCCGTATCGATTGAAGCCGATCTAGACACTTGGCACCAAATGGATGTGATTCACAATGAAGAAGAAATCGAGATTCTCTTTGACAACGAATCAAAAATAGCCGTACAAGACAAACAACTCGATTTTAAGGGTTGGATAGGTTTGTGGGCACAAGGCAGTGCCTTGCCTTCATTCGACGATGTGATTCTCTATTCCCCAGAAGATGGTGAAAGCGAGTAAGTTTCATTTTGTATTGTACCCTAAAAAAAGCGACATCCATTGGATGTCGCTTTTTTAATAAACAGAGAGCCATCTCGTTTAATCCACCAGTGCTACCACTTCTCCACCCAGTCTTTTACTTCTCCCAACGCCTCGCGTTTCTCCTCAACCCACGTGAGCATGGTATGCCCCACTTCTTGATCAGCATGGGCTTGCGCCCATTTTTCGGTAAAATCCAACAACCGAGCCGCATAAGGTTTATTCAAGCTTGCCAAAATACCAAAAGCCTTTTGTGCATCCTCAACACGGTCCAACTCCAAATAAGCTTCTGCTCGATACTCAATGGCCTCTGCATACGTTGGACTTAAAGCCAAAGCTTTATCATAAGCAGTTAATGCATCGACCAAGTTGCCCGTTTTGCGCCGCACATATCCCAAACTGCTATAGGCTTGATAAAATTGATCATCATTTTCAACAGCTTTTTCAAATTCTGCAAGGGCTCGTAGATAGGTGTGCTGAATAAATTTGGCATAAGCCGCACGGTCTTTTTCTGTTTTTGTACCCGCCATTTTTTCTTCATACACCCAAGCCGCATCGCGATGCCGCAAGCCTTCTTTATAATGTTTTTCTGCCGCCTGATTTTGCCCCGTTCGTGGCACTCGCGGTGCCGACCCACCCGGTGCTGCTTCTACACAACAAGCAATCAACACCCCAACCACCACCAAACCATATCGCCACATTTTAACGCTCCTTTTCCCTCCAAGCTTGTTCCTTAAATTTTTTGAGCTGCCCTACGAATGGCATCTGCAATTGCATTCACCTTTTCCTGATCGTTATCGGGGTGCATCCCAATCAATACCGCCCGACTTAAAATATCCAATGACTTGGGGCACATATCCTCGGTGTATTCGATATTGAGGGCTTTGTTTTCAGCCAAATTAAATGGGTTTAATGCCGGATGATGCGCACCTTGCTTGCGCAATATAGGATCCCAGCGCGTATAAACATGTCTGCCCGTATCAATGGGCAAAAAGGCTTTGCCCACCGTTTCCTTCATGCTGCTTGCAAAACGTCTGGCTTTTTCTTCGCTTTCAAACACAAAACCCAAATGCGTACCACACTCGTAATCAACGCTGTGATTTGTAATAGATGTCAAACCTGCTTCTTCGCCCACTTTCAACAACGTGCGTTTGTGACTCCGCATACGATCCAACATTTCATCAATGCGTTCCAACTGTGCATTTAAAATGGCTCCCGAAACTTCTGTGGCTCTGTAATTCAAACCTGCAAATTGTTCATCTGGCCGATGGTCTTCGGCATTCCAATAATAAGAACAACAATCTGTAGATACAGACCCACGCCTAAATATAGATTCATCTCGCGTGACAAATGCGCCACCTTCACCACTGGTCATATTCTTAAAATAATTAAAACTAAATGCCCCCACATGCCCAATGGCCCCCAACATCTTACCTTCATATCCCCCACCCACGGCCTGACATGCATCTTCTAAAACAAAAATACCATGACGATCTGCAATTTCCATAATCGCCTTCATATCACAGGGCAACCCCCACATATGCACAGGAATAATGGCTTTGGTATGGGGTTTTATTTTTTTCTCAATATCTTCAGGAGAAATGGTCATCGACTCATCAACTTCTGCAATAATAGGAATGGCTCCGGCAGCCACAACCGCCAATGCCGTAGCCATATACGTGCATGCAGGCACAATGACCGAATCTCCTGGACCAATTTTCATACCCACCAACGCACAGTAAAGAGAAGCAGTGCCACTGGTGGTCATGCGCACTTGCACCCCGCCCAACCGTTTGCCCCAATCGGCCTCAAACTGATCACACTCTCCAGCTTTGCCATACCGAAACATTTCACCGCTTTCCAACAGTTTTTCAACGCGTTTTGCCTCTGCTTCTCCAATGCGATACACAAGTCACCTCCAGGTTATTCAACCCAAGTCAATGGCACCCACTCACGCACCGAATTAATCATAAAAAGTGCGTCTGCCTGTTTGATATCTGCCTCGGTTAATATCTGTTCTGCTATCTTGCCTTGAGCCAACAATTCATCACGAAAAGTACCCGCCAACAAACCACAGTCCACAGGTGGCGTCATATACGCACCTTTTTTTTTGACCACAATATTTCCAATGCTGCATTCTGTCACTTCGCCACGCTCATTCACCAGAATCACTTCCTCACAATCGGGGCGTTCAGCCAACCGATTTGTGTAAACATTTCGCGACGTCGTTTTGTGAAACAACATCACATCTTGGCTGCTCACAGGTGTCTTGGCAAACCCCACGCGCCAAGCGTGTGCCTGAGCGGGTGATAATGGAACCGCTTCAACCAACACCTGACCTGACCGTTTTAAAACACAACGCACCCGGTGCGATTCTTTGTCAAAATGTTTGGCTTTGTCGCGCAAACAATCTACAACGCGTTTGCGGTCAAAACAAAAACCAAAATATATGGCCGATGCCTCTAACCGACTCAAATGGCGGTCCAACAAAAAGTACCCACCGATTGGATCATGGCGCAACGTTTCAAACAAATCAAAATCAGACCGTCCCGATGTCAAAACCCTGGCCTTGGTTAAACACTCATCATACTCACCATCTGTTGACGAATCAAATGTAATGCCCCCACCCACGCCAAACTCTGCAAGTCCCGTTTCTCGGTTGATACACACAGTGCGAATGGCCACATTAAAACACGCCTCACCATGTGGAGACACATAACCAATGCTGCCTGTATATATGCCACGCGGGTCGGGCTCAACCTCTGCAACAATCTCCATTGTGCGCAACTTGGGGGCTCCCGTTACCGATCCACAAGGAAACATGGCCGTCATCAACTGCGAAAAAGAAACCCCTTCGTTTGGTTGAGAGGTTACTGTAGAAGTCATCTGTAAAACGGTCTCATACCGTTCCACTTCCCACAAAACAGGTACAGAAACACTCCCTGCTTGACTTACCCGCCCCAAATCATTGCGCAACAGATCAACAATCATCACATTTTCGGCCCGATCTTTTTCAGACCGTTGAAGCCTATTTCTATTTTCTTCATCTTCTGCCAACCAACGCCCCCGAGCGCCCGTACCTTTCATTGGGCGCGTGGTCAAACACCCATCCTTTAATTGAAAAAAAAGCTCTGGGGATGCCGAGAGAATCTGGTATTTGCCCATATCCAAATAAGCCGCATAATCTGTACGCTGGTTTTGGCACAAATGACGATAAAACCGACGTGCATCCCCATCAAACTTGGCACGCAAGCGAAACGTATAATTAACTTGATACGTATCACCTGCCACAATATAATTGCGAACCTTACGCATCATATCGTCATACATTGGCCGTGTGACAGATGCTTGCCAATCCGATAATGTATATTTGCCCTCATTTTCAGCTTTGGCGTGCCATATTTCTCTGCGGGCAAAAATCCCAAACCAAATCAAAGGCAACCCATTGGCCTCTTGGGTCACCAACTTGGCATCCAACCCACTGGCGGCTTCATAGCTCAAAAAGCCTGCGGCGTGAAAACCTTGTGCCACCGCATCATCTATGATACACAACGCATCCTTAACTTCATGTGGCTCATATGCCACCACTTCTTTTTGCAAATCGCAAAACCGATAAGAATGGCCTCCCAGATACGATTCCAACAAAACAATGGGTTCTTGCATTCATTTTCCCAAAAATATTTATTATGGGGTTTCCAAATACCGATTGTTCACAGACCAAATATATTGTGCTTCATAACCAAATTCGCGTTGGGCATGCAGACAACTCATCGGAGATTCTACCCCCATCAAATTGCCATGATCTGCGACATCTTTGCAATATTGATGCACCAGTTCACCAGCATCCATCTCCAACAACACACGCGCACCCGTAATATTATATGGCCCAGAAGCAGGTGCATCGGCTTCAACCGCCAAACGACAGGCTCTTGCGGCATCTCGCACATCGGTGCGCGTCCACAACAAAGCCCCACCTTTTTCTGGGTGTGCCACCAACACATCAATTTCCCGGTTCAACTCGTCGGGAGATCGAATGCCCATAAATCGAAACGACAAGATCTCCAAGCCAAAGTTTTTTACAAAATAATCTGCCGCTTGCTCACCCGCCACTTTAGAAAGCGCATAACAATTGATCGGCCGGGTCGGGTGTGATTCGTCTACCCGCACAAATTCTGGAGGCGCACCAGCAAAACCATAGACCTGCGCGCTGGAAGCAGATATGACCCGCTTAATGCCCAATTCTGCACACGCTTGAAACAGATTAAACGTGCCCTGCACATTTTCGCCATAGGTGCGCGTATCTGGCACCACCCCCGGGTTTGCCCATGCCCCCATATGTACAACCGCTTCAGCATTTGCCCGCGCCAGTGCCTGATAAATTTCACCCGACTTTGTCAGATCAACAACCAATCCCGTCTTTTGGCCTGATACAATATCAACACCCAAAACCCGATGCCCAGCATCTTGGAGATTTTGTACGGCATAATGGCCTATGCGTCCACTGCTACCTGTTACCAAAACATTCATATCTACCCCACAGAAACCAAATCATCAACGGTGAGAGCCCCTTCGCCAAAAACCAACGAAAATTGCTCTCTCCGTGTTGACTGCGTTGCCCCATCCATATAACACACACTAAAAGCACGTCGGGGAATATCTGTCTGATTGATCCCAGAACTGTGTAAAGTCCAATTGTGCAACACCACAGAATCTCCAGCCTTTAACTCCAAATTGAAAGGCTCATGTTTTGATACAATCTGATCAATGTGTTCTTCTGTCAAAAAACCCGATCCATGTTCTGGGTTGACCAACCGATGATGCGACCCAGGAATCAACCGAACACAACCATTGGCAAGCGTGGCTGGGTCTAATGCCGTCCAAATCGTAATCATCGGATCTCTATCCAAATCGGTCCATCGATCTTGGTGCCACCCCAAGTCCGTACCTTCACGAGCAGGTTTGTTCATAAACATGGCTCTAAAACAAGCTATGGATGAGGCCCCTTTGTATGCCCGATCACACACCGCTCGAAAAATAGGCTTTTGTAAAAAAGACAAAAACAGAGGGTCCAGTTCCAAGTCTTGAATTTTGCGATACAACAAAGTGGCCCCCTTGTGGCCCTTACTTTGTGGCCCCGGTTTGTTATCGCGCGCAGGGTCTCTGTCCAACTGCATCATGACCCGATCATAATCAATGGATGCTTTGCCCAGCATAATGTCATCCATGCGCGTTTGTAAACCCTCTAACTCACCCTCATCCATCACATTACCCAAGTGCAAAAAACCATCTTTTTCAAACTTTGCCCACTGATCATCTGTAATTTGTGCACCCATTATTCACTCTCCAAACTTGAAAACAAATTTCAAACAAAAAACCAAAAAAATCATTACCGTGCCGTGTAATCGGCTTCCAAATGACACGGCCTGCCAAAACGGGCCAAAAGTGCCACACGTGCCAACCCATGCAACAAAAAACTTGGCCCCATTTGTGATTCATACCAATCGATGCCCGTAGCCCCCCGCGGCAAAGGGTTGTCCAAGTACAAACCCATTACACGTTCAGACAAATTCAAACCCGCATCCAACCATTTCTGATCACCCGTGATATCGTACAAATCGGCCAAAACACCAATGCCCAATCCGGCATCCATAGCCGGTGCTTGAATATCTTGAGGAAAAACCTCACTCACATATCCCTCGCCAACAGAAGCGGCCCAATTTAACAACCGTTCGTCTTGGGTTAAACGATAGGCACACAAACACGTCAGGGCCATATAAGATGCAGGCCAAACCCCATATTTACTGCCCCAAATAGGCATGGTTTGTTTGATCTCATTTGTACCACGTTTACAACTTAAAACATAAACATGTTCAGACAACTGATGTGGCGCCTGAAAAAAACCTTGAATATAAACCGCTGCCCGCTCTCGCATCGTTTGGGCCAAATCAGGCAACCGTTCTTCCAGCAAATTGGCAGACTCCAACAAGCTTACACCCAAAGAAAGTGTTTGCCCCGGTGCATTAACCTGATAAAAGTTTTCGTCATCCTCAGGGCATCGGCTTTCAATCAACAACAAACCCAATGCATCTTTACGATGCCACCAATAATCCAACATACGATGTATTTGTTCTACAAAATCTTCACGCCCCGTTTGCACATATGCAAACGCCCAATCAAAAATATAAAATCCACCATGCCTTGGAAAATCGCAAGACCGCTTGCCACGCACATAAGAGCGTTTTTCCATAATATAGGCATGTCGGATATATTCCAAGGGTTCCCCTTCCGTCCAATGTCCATTTATCCCTTCGGCAAATTGTTCTACCGCTTTTGGGTGATATGCCCATATTTTTTCCCACAACCACAAAGGCGCTTGGCGCAAATGATCGTGTGTGGTTTGACTTTGTCGCCCATCGTTTCGCAACTGATAGCTGTCTCCAACGCGGTCTTCTGCCAAATGCCAATACGCATGCTCGCCCCAAGGAAAGATCCCTGTGGGTGTGTCCGTACAATGGGTGGCAAATCGTTTTATGTAACGGTCTGCGGCCAAAGCATAGTCTGGTCTCTCCAATGTTTTTGCCAACCCATAAAGTGTCTTTAATGCGGCCTGGTCGTGAATGAGATTGCACCCCAAATGCGAGCGATCACCATCGCGTTGCCCCGCAATGCCTTGGGGCATGGTCATCATCATTTGATTTGTAGACAAATCGACAATAGAAGGCCACAAACCCTCAAATTGATCTCCCAAACCTATTAACACATCCAATGATTGACAAACGCGCTTTAAAATTTCATCGGGGGTCATATCCACATCCATTTCTAAAGGTTACATCTTTGCCCACGTATCCAACCATTTTTTATAACCCGTCTCAACAGGTTCGATATTGCCCACTTCAAACTCAAGTGCATAATCGCGATCATAGCCCAATGCTTCAACATGATCCCATACCCATTTATAGTCAATCACCCCATCACCCAACATACACCGTTCCCATTTGCCTTCGGCATTGTATTTGCCATCTTTTACATGTACATGCACAATATGATCTTTAAATGTTTCAAAAGCAGATTTGTATTCGGTGCCCACCGCCATCAAATTACATGGTTCATACAATATACCAAAATAAGGAGACCCCACTTTTTCCGAAATTTCTTTACACGCCTCAGGGTTTCCCGAAATTTCACCGCCGTGATTCTCAATCCCCATATAAACGCCAACCCGTTCTGCATATTCTGCCGATTCTTTAAAATAAGGTACAACCACGTCCAACGCTGACAAGGTACCATCTCCAGGAAAAATCCGAATTGACTTGGCCCCAAACTCTTTGGCCACATCCAACGTCTTTTTCATCTCATCCATTGCTGCCAAACGCACATCTTGAGACGCATCAGAAAACCCACGCCCACAATAAGACCCAATATTGGCCAAGCCAACCCCATATTTATCCACCACACGTCTTAATTCTTGAATATCGTAAGCGGAATCCGTTACCGAAAAATGTGGCATGCGCCCCACCAAATCTATCCGATCAAAACCCGCCTCAGAAATCACCTTAAATGTATAATCCAAATCTTTTTCTTTTAAAGGAAAACTACAGGCAGATACCCGAGAAACGTCCATCACTTATCTCCTTATTTACCATCCGTGCACAAAATGCCCACCATCTGGGAACCAAATGGCATCAATCACACTTGAAAATGCAATCCCAAACAAATACCCCACAATCACCCCAAACCAAAATGGCTTGGACTTGCGATACAAAGACACCCCACCCAAACGAAGCACCACAACCTTGACCATCCACACCAAAAACACACAAAAAGCATAGCGGTTGTTCGGGAATGCAATGGCAACAGGGTGAAAAGGCCACCACGCAAACCGAGCACGCAAATATGTCAAAACAGCCGCCGTGCCTGCACCAAAACCCCACACGCCCCATTTTTGCATATCAAACACGGTGACTTTACTGCCTTCAATATACGGTATCTCATTAATCAGCTGATCCATGGGCCAAGACACCAAATGCCCATTTAAGCCCCCTTCCATATAAGACCGATAGATCTTAATACCCGCCGAACCATAAAACCCAACCACAAATGCCATCACAATGGCAATGGCAATGCCGGGATGGCGTGTCAGATGGCTGCCCATTAACCGAAATACGTGTGCAATAGAAGGTAAGGACGTGGTGCGCATGGCCTCACCCAAAAAAGTATTTCGATTGACCGATGTCATCATGGTCATGGTACTGGGTTGTAAATTTTCAGTGCCAAACAAAGACATTATGATGCGGTGCCCTTTGCCACCAGCAGGGGTTAAAAATGTGAACCCTGTGGTCGCCGCATATTTTGTAATGCCAAAATAGCAAATAAACATCAACAACATTTGTAGCAGGGTTGTCACAAAGGTAAACCCAACCGACATCAACCACCCCCCCATACAAATTGAAGACAACAACAACCCCACCCACGCCGTACGATAAGACACAGGTTCTCCATCGTCATCTTCTCGCACCTGCGAAAGCGCCATTTCAACAGTGGTCTTCAAATGCTTTCGCGCCACCCAAACCGACCAAAACACCAAAAACACCAACGCCCCATGCGATTCCAACATAGCAATTTCACCACCCGTGGCCGTTTGCCCTTCAAGGCCCACTGCAAACCCCGTGCGGTTGATGATGCCAACCTTATAAATGTTGATCAGGTTATACACCCAAAAACTAAACAGGATATCCACAGGACACAAATAGGCCAATCCCATAATTAAGGGCTGAACACGCAAATAAATGTCTGGGTAATACAACCCTAAATGAATGGCCTTTGAGGTAAACACATCAAACAGCGTGATGCGTGGCAAACTGATGGCAAAATATCCTAAAATATTCCAACAAATAATGCTGGCAACAAGCCCAAAGCCCATCCAAAACAAACGGTCTTTAAAAATGACAGGCAAACATTCGCCCTCGCGCTCTTCCAACAAAGCCGCAGGAAACTCTGCCATCGGAAACACCAAACGTTCTTTTTCTTGCCACTGTTTAAAAAACAAAACACTACCAAAAAAGCCACCCATCAGGGCACCCAAAATGCCCACCAACCACCATGAAAAGGGCCGCACCCACATCAACCAAGGAATGGAATCTCCTTTTTGCAACCCCGTATAAATCTGCTTCACAATCGGAATGCGGGCATCCAAAAACAACCATTGAGGCAAATACGGAATGGCGGTTTCTCGCAATCGGTTTTCTGGCGAGGCATAAAACTCAGGCGATGGAATTAGGCTCACCGAATGAAGTGCCCACCCCACAGCAGGCAAATTGCCCGCCACCCATACCATAGCCAAAATCGTGACCAACTCGGTGCGCGACAGAGCATAACGCGGCATACTCGCCTTAAGTGCTGCATTGATCACCACCCACACCACAAAAGGAATCAACACTGCCACTGGGAAAAAGCTCTTGACCAAATTACCTGCATAGTACGTCATATACCACGTACTAAACACCACAGTGAGCACACCCAATATCAATGTGCGCCCCGTTACTTTTTCGTGCCCCCCCAACAAAGGGGCTTGCCCGACATCATATGCCTCAATTTGTGCCATCTAAAATCCTGTTATCCAATATCAATGCCCCCATCGTGCACGGCATAGGTTTTTCCATTGAGCACCAAACACGCCAATGCGTCATTTTGATACGTTTCATATGCAATACCATTGCCCTGGTTGACCAATATAAGATCATCACCCACATGGCCCACTTCCGTTTCACCAACCCGTTCGGTGTCAACAACGGGGACATCCAAATGCTCATGCCCCATACTCAAAATGACACCCAAATTGCGCACAGGCGTTTCAATGCCCGAAGGTGTAAAGCGCAAGTGGTATTGCTGATGCCACTGGGCATGATCTTTGCCTTTCATTGGAGGCGGGTCCCAACCTTCTGTTAGCGAGAAAAAACTGTTTTTGTGATGCATAAAATGCCCACGCAACACACTGTCTCCACGCCTTATTTGAAACAGCCTGCGCTCTTCATTGACTTCATATTCATTCCAAGAATGTAAATTCCACTGCAAGGAAGAAGCCACATTTTCTTTTGCCACAAACTCATCCACCATCACAAAATATTGCTGTTCTTTTACAAAAATGACATGTCTGCGACAACGTTTGGCGCGGTCGCTATAACTTTGATCTGCCGTGCCCCTAAAATAAACCAAGCGGTCATCTTCAAAGGCGTTGTCCACTGACCCTAACGAATCGTGTGAACGCATAAGTTGGGGCGCATCAGAAAGCGTCACACAGTTGTGTGATTTGGTGTGCCACACCCAATGGGCATGATGATCTGAACCGTAACCCGAATAATACCCACTGGGCATGGCCATTACACGCCCGCCCACATGTAAAATAAAATCGTTGTTATTGGCATGTGAGTGGCTCACAGAACCAAATGGCGAAGACCGAAAGATCATGGCCACGTCACGTTCTCGGTCTTTTAAATCTGTTCGAATTGCCGCCCACCCCACAGCCGGAAAAACACGCAACATTTGTTTGTGCTCATCAGGTAAGGCATCACCCTTCACACTTTTGGCCGTAAACAGCTGCGTACACACCCCCGGCATCTTGCGTTCGTCAGGTGTGTCCATGAGTTTGGCTTCTTCGCGCAGTTCTGTCACATATTCATCAAATTCCTTAGTGCCCGTTTCACGGCCAATGAGCGCAACCAGGTCGGCACCATTAAGCCAAGAATCGGACCACCGCTCAGAATGGTCACCAAACCCAAGCCATTCAATATAAGGCGGCACAATCCACTGGCGCCATCGGGCATGGTTTTTCCAAAACGAACGTTGATACAAATCGATGCCCGCACCCCGTTTAAGCGCAGAACAAAACATGGTCATAATGGTCACATACGCCAACCCATAAGATGGCCCTTGTGCCCAACCACCATCATCACCCGCCCAACTGGGCCACAGCCCGCACAACACCGGGCGCAACCAATTGAGCCATTTTTTGGCTTCAGGAATATGCTCGTGAAACACCAGTGCCACATGGGCCAAAAACACAATCTCTCGTCCTGCGTGAGAATCAAATCGGGTAATGCCATATAACCCATGATCATGCATATGTTCATACGTAATCTCACCACGCTGGCGAAATTGCTCAATCACCAACGCCCGCTCTTCTTCTGTAAATTGGTCCCACACAAAATCACACGCATTTGCCCCATGCCATATCACCGACATGTGCGCCTCATCATTATGCCCCAAATAACTCGACCCCTTGGGATCCCACTTTGACACAGACACCAATCGTTCACAGGCCGCTCGGGCATATGCTTCATTGCCCGTTGCCAACCAAGCCAGAGCAAGCGTTTCTGCCCCCTTTACAAAACGGCGAGACCCCCACATGGTGGGATACCACACTTTCCAAAATTCTGCATAATTTGTTGCTCTGTCCGACAAAAACTCAGGCTCATCCATGTGATGATCGTCTGCCAACTCCGAATCGGCACTGGCTTCAAAACGGCGATACATGGGCGAGTCATTATCGCTCCATTTATCGCGAAAATCGTCCACCTCTTCTGGGCGCAAATAAATGCGCGGATGCCCAGTTGGAAAACGCCGCAACCATTCTTCTGCAGGGGGCACTTCAAGCACCACTGCCGCATCTGTTATTTCAAATTCAAAAATGGGTGATGTAAATGAGCCATCTGACCATCGCCAAAAATAGGAACCAACCACAAACGCTTTTTCGGGTAAAAATACAGGGTCTTCCAAATCCTTTTGTGTTAAAACCACATCTTTAAACTGGGCGTCTTTTGCTATTTCCAAGTGAAATGCTTTGGTATCTTGAACCGGTTTCCACGCAAAAACGGGTGGATTCGTACCTGGTTTGCTTGCATTTCTGGGCTGACGCGGATCTCGGTGTGGGTGCGCGTGACGTTCTTCAGTCATGATGAACTCCCTACTCTCCCTTTAACAAAGCCAATGCCAAAATTTTTTCGGCAACTTCCATTGTTTTGATACAATCTCGAAAGGGAGATGTGGTCACATCTTCTCCCGTCTTTAATGAATCTATAAACTCTCTGTTTTTATCGCGAAAACCAAACGCTTCCCACTTGGTCGTAGCCTGTGCCACCTCAAAACAATCATACACAACCCCATCATAATCACCATCGGCATACAAAACAGCATTTTTTTCAACCTCTGCATCCACATAAATATTGGGGGCATGCATTTCCACACGAAAAACACGCCGTCCACTGGACCAACTGTTGATCACAAACCCTGTCGATCCATTGTCAAAATGCAACGTGGCACCAATCCAATTGATATCCGGTGTGCCAATGCGTTTACAATGGCTTTCCAGATCAATAACCTCACCACCACACATCCACCGTACCGTATCTATCGAATGGGTGCAGTCATCCATCATATGATCGCGCGCATTGCGATAAGGCTTCATATCCGATTTGTAAAATTCACATACGGCGTGGGTGATTTCTCCCCGTGCCACACATGCCTCGCGCATCTTTTTGAGCAACGGACTGCTGCGCCGCTGATGGCTCACCTGTGTGACGATGCCCTTTTGTTCGGCCAAATCGGCCAAGATACAAGCCTGATGCCACGTGATGCCCATGGGTTTTTCAATGTACAAATTCAACCCTTGCATCAAACACCACACCCAAATGTCATACATATAATGGGGTTGACCAATCACATAAATACCGTCGGGTGCTTGGGCTTCAACCATCTTTTTATAATCGGTATATCGGTTTGGGATATCATATTGATCTGCGGTCTTGGTCAAACGCGTCTCATCCAAATCGCAAATGCCCACAATCTCCACATCATCAAATGACGCCAATGAAGGGTAATGAACCTGATTGGCCATCCCTCCTGCCCCCACCACTGCCACCCTTACTTTTTCCAAAACACCCACCTCAAGCCGCCTCAAAAAGCGATTTGGCATAAGCAATATCTTGTGCAATCAAAACATCCACGCGGTCATGATCGCTGTATTCGGCAGTCAAACAAATATCGCCCGCATAGTTGCGTTTTTTAAGTTCTGCAACAGCGCGTGGCCAGTAGGCCAAACCGTGTGGCCCTGTTGTCCAAAACTGTTTCCATTCGGCAACAGCAGCATCCGGCCCATTGGTGCGCAACCAATAAGCACTTTTCAAATTAAACACCCGCAAATGTGACCACACAATATCAATCGAATATTCAGGCGGTTCACCGTTGAGCCCACAATGGGCCTGGTCCAAAACCGCACAAATATGCTTGGGGTCATATTTCTCAATCAAATGCCTTATGCCCATGGCATTGTTCACCTGAAAACCTGTATGATTTTGTACCCCAATGGCCACATTGTGTTTGTCTAACAAAGGAACAAGCGCATCGTATTCGGCCTGTATTTTTGCCTCTTCGGCCATATATCCTGCTTTGGGATCTACCTTTTGACAAATGCGAATAATGGGAATTCCCGCTTCGCCACACGCGGCGATGGTGGCCTCATCTGTTGGCCCAGCCACCGTGCCAATGCGCACGCCTTCATCGCCTAAAACTTTGGCCGCTTCTAACAACCCTTTGCTCACATTTTCGGGTTCCACCTGAAACCCTGGGCGCACAGGCAATTCCACCCCGTCAAAACCCAAACCTTTGACAAACTTGCCCAACTCAGACAATGACTTTTTGGGCCAAGGTTTTGTAAAAACCGTATAAGAAATATTCATCCCCATTTCACAACCTCCTGATTGGATAAAAACTCACTGTCACATTTTTTATGGCAAAGGCACGGGCTTTGCGTCTTCAGTTTCAATGCTCCAATTGGCCAATTTCAAACGCAAGTCGGCCAACACGTTGATATGTGTTGCATCATCGACCACATTGTACAACTCCCACGGATCATTTACCAAATCGTATAACTCGTCTTTGTCACCCATAGGATCGTGTACATATTTCCACGTTTTTGTGCGCACCATCTTGCGCCGACCTTCGGCTTCACGAGCCCGTAAAGAATGCATCAACGCTTTGCGTCCATACGGTTTTTCCAATTGCCTTAAGTCTTCTAAGGTATAAGCAGGCCCTCCTGCGCCATATTCCGAAAAGGCTGCATCTCTTGGTTCGGCATCGGTCACTGTGGGCAGTGGCACACCATGCATAGATCGCGGCACATCCATGCCTTGCAATTGCAAAAGGGTTGGCACAATATCAATGAGGTTGACCATGCTCTCATCCACCACCCCCGATTGGACTTGGCCAGGATAAGACACAATTAATGGCACCCGTGTCAAACAATCGTAAAACACCCCACCTTTGCATTGCATACGGTGTTCGCCCATCATATCGCCATGATCAGAGCAAAATACCACAATTGTATTTTCCCGTAATTTTAGCCGATCCAATGCATCTAATATTTGCCCAATGCTGTCATCTAAAAATTGGGTCATGCCATAATATGCGGCCATCACGCCATACACATCTGCTTCAGAATCTTCTTCTACCCCCATCATTTCATACAAAATGCGATTGCGTTCTGGCGCACGTGCATCGGTAAACTCACCGTCTCGCCAAGGTGGCAAGTCGATCTTGTCGGGAGAAAATCGATCAAAATATTTCCGAGGTGCTTCCCAAGGTTCATGGGGGTCAGGAAATGACAACCACAATGCAAAAGGCTCATCTTGATGCACTTCTAAAAAACGCGTGGTTTGTGCCGCCAACAACCCCGACGAATAACACGCCAAAGGTGCATCCGTTGCCCCATAGGCAAACCGAGGTGTTTTGTGAGGCAAATTTCTACGTGTTGCATGGGCTTCTAAGATCGCTTCGTGCGGTTGCACCCACTCCAATCCTTTGGTCTTAAGCATCGCCTCATTCACACCGCCATGCCCCATCTCACACCATGTATCAAACAATGTCACATCTTCTTCCGTGTGAAAACAATGGTTTTTTCCGATAAGCCCACAATGATATCCAGCCTCTTTCCACAACTTAAAAGCGTGGACTGCTTCAGGTGGCATCAAAGTCTCATTGCGTCTGCCCCCATGTGAATGAGGAAATTGCGATGTCCAAAATGAGATGCGCGCAGGTACACACAATGGGTGTGGCGTTATGGCGTGTTTAAACAATACCCCATCATTTGCCAAACGTGCCATTGAGGGCGTTTCACAAAATGTATTGCCATACAAATGACTGGCAGTTGCCTTCATTTGATCACACATCATCACCAATATATTGGGCTTTTTCATACAGGCGCTCCTCACACATCTTCATTCAGGTAATGGCACAGGTTTGGCATCTTCCGTTTCAATGCTCCAATCGGCCAATTTCAAACGCAAGTCGGCCAACACATTGATATGTGTTGCATCATCGATCACATTGTACAATTCCCACGGGTCATTTTCCAAATCGTATAACTCGTCTTTGTCTCCCATGGGATCATGTACATATTTCCATGTTTTTGTGCGCACCATCTTGCGACGCCCTTCGGCTTCACGCCACCGCAATGACTTGCCAATGGCGCGTCGGCCCCACGGCTTTTCAAATGTTTCCAAATCGGCCATGGTAAAAGCTGGCCCACCCGCACCATATTCTGAAAATGTGGCTTCTCGCGGTTCTGCACCGGTCACCGTGGGCAACCCCTTCCCGTGCATAGATCGCGGCACATCCATTTTTTGCAACTGCATGAGCGTGGGCACAATATCAATGAGATTGACCATGCTCTCATCGACCACACCTTGAGCGACTTGCCCGGGCCACGAGACAATCAATGGCACCCGCGTTAAACAATCGTAAAAAGACCCACCTTTTGCCATTTGACCATGTTCACCTGAAAAATCGCCATGATCGGAGCAAAACACCACCATGGTGTTTTTGCGCAAATCCAAACGCTCCAACGCATCCAATATCTGCCCAATCCCATCGTCCAAAAACCGCACCATCCCATGATACACCCCCACACACGCTTTCACTTCGTTGATGGGGTCGTTGTTTACACCAATCATGGCGTGTAACACCTGATTGCGTTCAGACGTTGTGCCATCGGTATATTCATCATCGCGCCAAGGCGGAAGTTCTACATCTTCGGGGGGAATCACATATTTTTGAGGGCATTCATAAGGTGCATGTGGGTCTGGAATAGACAACCAAAGTGCAAATGGTTCGTGCTGATGTTTTTCCAAAAACCGCACCGTTTGCCCACAGACCAACCCCGTAGAATAATCTTCTAATGGTGCATCTGTTACCGCATAAGAAAATTGAGGGGTAATGGCTGGCATATTGCGACGTCCTGCATGCCCCTGATAGATTTGATCAATGCTCCGAAACCACGCCATCCCTTTGGTTTGTTCTGCACCTTTTGGGATCCCCCCATGGGTAATTTCACAATATGTATCAAACAATGCCAAGTCTTCTTCTGTTTGAAAACAATGATTTTTACCAATCAGCCCACAGTGATACCCCGCCTCTTTCCACAACTTAAATGCATGAACCGCATCTGGAGGCATCAATGTTTCATTTCGCCTCCCTCCATGCGAATGAGGAAATTGCGAGGTCCAAAACGAAATGCGTGCAGGCACACACAACGGGTGAGGTGTAATGGCGTGTTTGAACAACACCCCCTCTTTTGCCAAGCGCTCCAAAGACGGCGTGTGACAAAATGTGTTGCCATATAAGTGGCTCGCAGTGGCTTTCATTTGATCACACATAATGACCAAAACATTGGGTTTGTCCATCCCATCCCTCCTCAAAAACTAACCTTTGGCATCACGGTTCCATTGACCACAACATTCTTTTTACACAAACGGCAACACCCACCGTAAAACAATATCCAAAATAGAAATGAGCACCGAGGCAACAATCGTGCTAAAAATCGATTCAATTTCAAAACCATCAATCAACTTATCCGTAATCCACAACAAAAAGGCATTGATCACAATCAAAAACAAACCCAATGTCACCACAATAAAAGGCAACGATACGACAACCAATATCCAATACAAAAAAAACTTCAACACACCATACACCACTGCCACCGTTAAGGCCGTTGTAAAACCCTTCACCCGCACCGAAGGCAAAAACATGGCCACCAAAAACACCGACAAACTAAACGAAATAAGCCCCATCAATATGCTCACGATGCTCCCTCCCAGGAGTTGTGCCACACCAGCGGATTTTGTTCGTCATTGTTTAACACATCACCCTTTTTGAGGGTTTTAAAATAGTCTTCGGGTAAAATATTGCGGTTGCCATTAAACGTGGCCCCATCGGGCATGAACGCACAGGTCATGGCCCTTCGTGGATGCCGTGTCATATTGGCACCCGCACCGTGTGCCGTTAAACCATTGTGCCAAACCATAGACCCTGCCGAACAGGCCCCACAGGCGGGTTCCACTTCGCGCCATTGCGGATAAACCTTAAACAAATCGGCCTGATTTTGCCCAATGCCCACATTTTCATACGTCGCCTCTTTGTGTGAGCCTGGTATATACCACATACATCCATTTTCGGGTGTGGCATCATCTAAAGCGATCCAAAACGACAACGATTGTTTGCTTGAAAATGACCAATAAGGATTGTCCAAATGCCACGCGGTGGCATTGCCAAAAGGCGGTTTAAACAATGCCTGATCATGCCAAATGCGTATGCCATCTGTACCGGCAAGGGTGGCGGCCATTTTGCCAATGCGTTTGTCAAAAATTAATGCACGCATTTCTTCGTGAATATCGGCCAAACGCAAACACTGCGTAAACACCTGCGAATAAAAGGCATCGGGGTCTTTTTGATTGTTGAGCGCATCAGAACCCAATCGTTGGGCAACGGCTTCTTCTGTCACCCGCCGCCAATGCGCCAATTCCTCTGCATTTAAACACCCTTCGACAATCAAAAAACCATTTTCCTGAAAGCAGGTTACCTGGTCATTGGTTAACTCGTGTTTCATTGCTTCTCCCATCTATCAGAATAGTTGTTGCTTCGCGATATCATTTTTTGTTCTTTCTACGCATCATAAACTTTACTTTTAAACGCGTTTTTGCCTGTCATTTTGATTTCTCTAAGGAGTTGTTATGGAACCCGTAAAATTTGGTATTGTGGGCATTGGTGGTTTTGGGCGCACCCATGTACGCGCCATTGAAGCCCTCGAAACGGAAGGCCGTGCACGCTTAGACGCTGCCGTTGTGATTGACCCCGAAAACCATCCTGAAAAATTGGCCGAATTTGCCACGCGCAAGGTGCGTGTATATGACAGCATTGACGCACTTATCAAGGCCGGTGGGGTCGATTATATCACCTTGCCCATTGGTATTCACCACCATGTGCCCTTAAGCATACAAAGTTTGGAAGCGGGTTTTCATGTGGTGTGTGAAAAACCCATTGCGGCCACGGTGCAAGATGCAAACCGTTTGATTGAAACCAAAAACAAAACAGGTAAAACGGTTTTAATTGGCTATCAATCCATTTATGCCCCCAGCACCCAAACCATTAAAACACGCCTTCTCGAAGGACGCCTTGGCAAACTCAATGCCATTCGCATCAAAGGCGGTTGGCCTCGCGGGAGCGTCTACTATACGCGCAACGGTTGGGCTGGGCGTTTGCAATTGGATGACGGCACCTATGTGCTTGACAGCCCCATCAACAATGCCATGGCCCACGATGTGAACAACGCCATGTATTTGTGTGGCACCTCACAACACACGTCGGCAAACCCAGATTCTGTGCAGGCCGAATTGTATCGCGCCCGAGACATTCAAACCTTCGACACCGCCTCACTGCGCATTATGGCCAATGGTGTTGAGGTGATTATTGGGTTGTCTCATTCGACGCGCGAAAACTTCAACCCCATTATGATGCTCGATTGTGAAAAAGGCGAGGTTGAATGGACGCGGGGCTACGCCATTATTCGGTATGCCGATGGCACCCAAGAAACCTTTGATGAAAAAAACCTCCGAGACCACAATGGACCATTTCACAATGCCATTGATGTGTTGCGCAACCAAGCCGAACCGCAGTGCCCCCCAGAAGTGGCGCGTGCTCAAACCTTGTGCATCAACGGCGCACACGAAAGCTGCCCTCAAATTACCACCATTGCCAAAGAACACGTTGAAACCACAGATCGCAATGGCGACATTTTCCATGTGGTTAAAAACATGGATGAACTTTTGGATCGCAGTTTTCAGGAAAAGAAATTGCTTTCAGAACTGCAAGCAACAACGTGGGCAAAAGCCTCACAACCTTTTGATATGGCCGGTTACAACCATTATCCCAAAGCCTAAACGGGAATATAATTGAGAAACCACGCCAACATACGACGCGCACAATCTCGCTGATTTCGGCGGCGGCGAAAGCCGTGGCCTTCGCCAGGATAAACCACCACCCCCACAGGCACACCCTTGGCTTCTAAGGCCCGCCCAGTAACCAGAGATTCCGACACGGGGCAAATGGGGTCTTTGTCGCCATGCATCAACAACAGCGGCGCAGCAATATCGCCCAACACCGGAAACACATCGCTTTTGCGAACGGCATCGGTAATGGGCCAAGCAAGGGGTGCAACATATTCATTTTCATATGTAAAATCGCCCGTTTCCAATGTCATGCGGCGGTTGTCTATAAACCCATACAATGCCACACCTGCACGAAAGCGTTGGGTCACGGCCAAAGCCCGCAACGTCATATACCCACCGTATGACCCGCCAAAAATGCCAACCCGATCGGCATCGGCAAGCCCTTCATCGACCAAAAAGTCTATGCCGGTTACTATATCGGCCAAGTCATCTCGTCCTTGGCTGGCAATGTTGCCTTGGGCAAAATCATCACCAAAGCCCAATGACCCTCTAAATGCGGGCCGAAACACACGATATCCTGCTCTCAAAAAATGCCGATATCGCACCGCATCACTTCTCAAATTTTCTACCGGTGCAGCAGGCCCACCGTGTGCATTGACCAACAATGGCCCTCGCCCACGTGTGTTTTCAGATTCGTATACCACCCCCGCAATTCCCAACCCATCGGATGATTCCCACTCCAAATCTGAAACTTGCAAATCTTCATAATTTTCGTGCTGTGGCAATGGCACACGGCGTGTGCCCGTCCATATGGCCGGATAACGCTCTGCATCTTCCGTTTCAAACACTGCCAACCCATCGGCCATCCAAGCAATTGCTGAAGAGGCGTCTAAATCGGCAAATGACCCTTCAGGTGTACCATCTAAGGCCAACACTTCTGT
Organism: Candidatus Latescibacterota bacterium; assembly: GCA_038279365.1. Taxonomy (GTDB): domain Bacteria; phylum Latescibacterota; class UBA2968; order UBA2968; family UBA2968; genus JABIFK01. The sequence continues at coordinate 123,056 of JAYODI010000008.1, forward strand.
TTGCAGGTCTAACCCCTCAATAAACGATACCCACACCGTCTTTTCTTTTGGCCCCCAACCAAATTGATCTATATAACGCCCACCTTCTGTTAAATTGACCTGCTCAGACCCATTCCAGTTCATCCACCACAAATCAGTATGTGTGGTAATCGGACGCTCACTTTCATGGTTGGCTTCATAAATTAATGATTCACCATCAGAGGCCAACAACACGCGTTTTAACTTTCCCGCACCTTGTGTTAAGGGCCGCCCAACACCATCAGCCAAATCATATCCCAACAATTCGCCTCGCTGGGCTTCTTCGGGCACCATGTTAATGGCCTCTCGCCATACCAACCGCTGACCATCTGCTGACATGGACAAACCCCCACACCCAGCGTTTACGGTTGCCAAATCGTGCCAGCCTTCGGTGGAGGCATATCGACACAAAGTAACTTTTTTACGGGGCACAGGGTAAAACCACGGGTCTTTGCTGTTGCGTTCTTCCCCTCGATCTACCAGCGCGCCCATCACCAACCCATGTTCCCCCCATTTCACATCGTAGGAAATAACCCCCTGCGGCAAGGAAATCAGCCTTCCTTTTTGGCCATCTAAACCAACCCGCCAAATAGCCCCTTCGGCTTCGACCAAAGCCCCCGTGTCATCACCGGGAAAGATGTCATCTACAAAATCAAACACCCCCATAGGCTTTAAAGGGCCACCATCTAAAGCCAATTTGAAAAAACCATCTCGCCCACGTCCACTGAGTGCCACAAACAATGTTTCTTCACCCACCCGTACAATACCTCGTACACGGCGCAGATCCAATTGGGTATCTGTCAAACGGTCTAAATGCGATGGCAACCTAATGATATCAGATAGATTCATAATACAAAGCCTCCCGCCAATTGCGTGTAAGATGGATACCCAAGATAGGATGAAATGCGCGTATGCGACACACTTTTTTATGGCCCTCACTTACAAGCCCCAAATAACCTCACCCACTATTGTGATCCTAAAGTGAGACATCTTTTATTTTAATATTCTCAATTAGGCCTATTTTCATTTATCACATCAAAAATTAGAGGACATACCCGAAAAGAGTATGCCCTTGATTCCACACCATATGGCCCGTGCTACAAAAAAATAAAAAAAAGGCCACAAGCCCACTTCCTTTAGCTACCCTATTTGGGATGGCGCTTGAGTTGCCACCACAAGTCATTGCCAGCCCCCCAAAGGACACCCTCAGGCAACCCAATCTACAACAGCCCAGATGTTGTTCAAAAATCAGCGGTGTCCAAATTCAACACGTTTATGTAATCCTTTTTAAAAAATGACGCCACCAAAAGTGTTTGTCCTCAACCTAAATGAATGGACGGTCTGTTTCATAAATGACACGCGTATAAAACCCAATGTATAAGCGGTGATCCGATTTTTTCGTAATTGATAAGCCACAGATCTGTCTGATATTTATCAAAAAATGACATCCATTCTATTCATTCCAAATTATATGGGCTGTTGGCTTTGCAGTGTATTTCCCATGATCTTCTCACGTAAATTAGATGTCAATATTTTTCAATTATTAATAAATGCCGTAGCGAAAAGCTATTAACTTTTATAATTCATGTATTATTTATCTAACTCTATCACTAGAGGGTATATCTGCGCACCTGTTCAGGAATAAACCATAATTATATCATTATACGCCATGCAGGAAATTACCCCAAAAGACCTATAACCTGAACTATTTCAGAGATCATGCACCAAGCAGAGATATCCTCAACAACAGAGATATATCAAATTTTAGCATATTACAGTAGTTCAGTAATCGAATAGTTTTAGCGCAATTATCGCACTTGTCCTCAACCTTAAAAGTCAAGGGGGGCAAGGCATAAACCTTAAATCATTTGAACCCGAAACCCGAAAAACAACCCCGATTTGCCACACCCAAAATCTACACGAAACTTCACCCCAAACACCCAACCTCCCCTGCCTACGGCGTGTTACTTTTCAACGACGAAAAGTAACCAAAAGTCGCCGCTGGGCGCGGTGCCCATGCACAGCGCAAATACCCTTTGTGGATTCAATTGGGGCAGTGGCCTACGAGGATTTATGATACTATGAATGATTGTGCCATCTGGAATCGTGCGCTGCGCTGTGATTCATACCTTCTTGCAATCAACTCAAAATCCCATCTGATTGATTGACATAAATAATAAAACCTAAAAGCATAAAAACATAAAAGCAGAGGTATGGCGCCCCCTGATGGATTTGACTGATTTCAAATGCGATAAAAGCGCAAAACACCAGGTTCAAGTGCCACACCCTCCCCAACCACCCACAACCTGCCAAGAAACCACTGGCAGGTTCTTGAACCTTATACGTTATGA
>JAYODI010000060.1:0-37331 GCA_038279365.1 Candidatus Latescibacterota bacterium
GGATCTGCTCCCCCCATCATTGCCCCCGAATCAGGATCAACAACAATGCCCTGCGCACCGCCCACAAGGGGTGACCAATTTGGCAAGCGAATCACATCGTGCCCACGCTTTTCCAATGCATCTAAGACCGCTTGAGAAACACGCGATTCTATGGATGGGGATGTTCCTTCTGATGCCAACCGAAAACGGGGCGCTTCAATCGCAGCCTGAATGTTCATACCATAATCAAGCACGTTGGTCAAAAATTGTACACTTGTTTGTTGGATTCCCCAACTTCCTGGCGTTCCCAAAGCGGAAAACAGGTTGCCATCTTTTAAAACTTGCATAGGAGACAAACACATATCAATTTTTTTATGCGGTTCAATACAATTTGGGCTTCCTGGCACCAAATCGCCCCAACGAATAAAATTGTTTAAAAACATACCCGTTTTGCCCATCACCATTCCAGAACCAAATCCAGAACCCAAACTTTGAGTAATCGCCACCGAATTGCCGTCTTTATCAACCACATCAAAGTGCGTGGTACACTCATTTAGCCAGTCTCCGGGTTGCCCCGGCTCAATTTCTCCTGGCAGCTTTTGGGCAGGATAATACTCCCCCCGATGCACACCTGCACGCTCGCCAATAAGACCGCGGCGTTTGGCTGCATACACCTTGGACAACAAACCCTTCATGTCTATATTTTTATCGGCGGCATATTCTACTCGGTCTGCATTGGCCAGTTTTACGGCCTCGATAAACAAGTGCAAGGGCAATTCGGCATGATGCCCCATATGGGCCAAATCGTAACCTTCTAACATATTCAAGGTCTGTAAAATCTGAAACCCAGCACTTGGAGCCGGTGGCACATAGACATCATATCCACGATAATTGGTAGATATGGGGTCAACCCACTCAGGTTTAAAGTCTGCCAAATCTTTGAGTGACAACCAACCCCCTTCACCTTGAATATAAGATACCATTTCTTTTGCCAAATCACCGCGGTAGAAAGTTTCAACACCCCCATCGACAACCCGCCGAAAAGTTTGCGCCAAATCTTTTTGCACCAAAACTTCACCCGGCAATGGAGCGCGCCCACGTGCCATAAGAACGTGTGCCCCTGAAGGATACAAACGCCCACCGTTATCGGCCATAAAAGTGGCATTCTTAACCGTTACGGCAAACCCTCCTTCGGCCAGTTCGATAGCAGGTGCAAAAACTTTGGATGCTGGCATGGTGCCGCACTCATCTAACAAGGCCAACCACCCAGCACAAGCACCAGGTACCAAACAAGATCGTGATCCGTGATCTTTGTGGGTTACGTGTTCAAACAGCGCGGCCTGCGCCCCATAAGGTGTGGGCCCACAATAATCCAAAACGCGTATTTTTTTGTCTTTTGCACTGCGAACAAGTGCATATCCAACACCTGCAATGCCCGACATATAGGGTTCAACCACATTAAGCGCTGCCGCAACAGCCACCACGGCATCAAACGCATTGCCCCCTTCCAACAACATTCTTACCCCAGCCAGTGTGGCCAAAGGATGCGCACTGGCCACCATGCCACGGGTTCCGGTTACAGTAGATCGATGTACCAAGCCTTGATTAGAAAATGGCATGAGAATACTCCTATCCGATCAACACGAAAAAAATGCCACCGATGACAACGCAACGGTGGCAATAAAACTTGTACTTTGAATTATTCAGGAAACAACTCCGTTAACAATGGATCTTCAGGTGACAAAGCAGAAACCCGCGATTTGAGTTTATCCACCTTATCGTGCAAATCAATTACTTCGGAATTTATATCGTGCAAACGCGTATACAAAAGCTTAATCAAACTGCTAAACATATGATGTGCAAATTGCCCATCTTCCTCCAAAAGCGCTTCTAATTCAACAGCTGGAATGGCCAAGAGTTGGGCACCTTCTCGAGCCACCACACGGGAGGAACGCAATTGCCCCGTAAACACGCCCATTTCGCCAATCACGCGCAACCCTTCCATATCGTCGAGAAACTCACCGCTGGCCGATTCCAGGCGCAAACTGCCTTCTAAGAGAACCAGCAACCGCTCGTCTACCGAGCGCGATTCACACAATACAGTGCTAGGTTCTGGCCTGAGTGTCTCCGCAATATCGAGCATCGCACCTATTTGGGTATAATCCAAAGCCTCAAACAGCGGAACATCTAACAACATCTTCACCAGAGGACCACGTTCGTAAACATCCATTATTGTAAACTCCCTAAAAGGTGAAGGCCAATGTGAACTCTAACAATCTAAACCCACGACCAAAATTTGGCAACACCTAACAACACATTACGGCTCATCGAAAGCGTTGACGTTCTTCATTCCCCACCGTATATTTTCAACTCGTAGATCCTTCACCCTATCTTTTCTCTTTTGGAGTCTCTCTATGAACCCCGTTGAACTGACCAAAGAGTTTGTATCTTACAACTCAACCAGTTACCTCAGCAATGTAGACGTTACAAATGCCATGGCCCAACGCATGCGCGAAGCAGGTCTAACGGTAGAACGCATACCCTACAAAGATCCCAACGGTGTGCCCAAACTCAATATTGTTGGCAAAAAAGGCCGTGGCAAAGGGGGCCTGGCACTCATGGGGCACAACGATGTTGTCCCCGCAACGGGTTGGGCGTGGAACCCATTCAAAGTTGTAAAAAAAGGATCGCGTATTTACGGACGCGGTGTGGCCGACATGAAAGGATCTGTGGCGTGTATGATTGCTGCGGCTGCCCAATTTGATGCCAAAACCCTCAAAAGGCCAATTTATGTGGTGGTCACTGGTGACGAAGAAGTCAACTGCCTTGGGGCCGATGTGGTTTTCAAAAAATCAAAAGTATTAAAAGAATCACAGGTGCGTTACGGCATTATTGGTGAACCCACCTCCCTTAATGTCGTCCAAGCCCACAAAGGTTCGGTCAAAATATCTGTCACTTCCAAAGGCCGTGCGGCACACAGTTCAATGGGTATCGGAATCAACGCCAACCACAAGTTGGTTCCATTTCTAAACGACATATTGGCAGTTGATCACGAGCTTAAAACCAATCCCAAATATCTCAATAAAAACTTTACCCCCTCACACTCCACACTCAACATGGTGATTCACGGAGGTGAACAAGCCTCAAACATTACCACCCCCGAAAGCGGTGCAACCATCAATTTTCGCGCAATGCCTGGGCAAGACTTAAACCCATTGTTCAAACAAATTCGAGCATCTGCAAAAAAGCACGGCGTTGAAATTTCAATTTACGACGCCCTTAAGCCCTTAGACACCCCCACTGAATCCCGAATTGTTCAAGAAGCCCTCCAAGTAACAGGCAAACGCAAACCCCAAAGTGTCGCCTACGGCACAGACGGTATGATTTTTGGGCAAAATATGGAATTGGTCGTTTTAGGCCCTGGCGACATCAAACAAGCCCACACCATTGATGAGTGGATAGAGATTGATCAACTTCACAAAGGCGTTGAAACCTTTTCAAAAATGTTGAACCGTTTTTGCATTGAAAATCCTGAATAACACAACAGAAAAACCGATACCAAAGAATCTGAGGATGGATCGGTTTTTCTGTAAAAAACTTGGTTTACGAAAATAATTTTTTATAAAAATTTTATTTAAAATAATTACAATACTTTAATACAAAGAATATAACATTTTGAAATTTCATACACTCTTAACCTTACGGGTTTCTTTTTTACCCAAAAAAATAAAAGCCGCGATCTTTTATAGACCGCGGCTTTTATTTTGTCCTACGAGATAGGCGCATCACCCACCAGCAATTTGCGTTACAAAATGAATTTCACAGTTTGGCGACACCTGTGTTCTGAGCCCATCTTCGGTCACCACACCATCAATGGCAGCTGCCAACCCCGGTGCCAATCGGGTGTCCTGAAACAACACCCGTTCCTTAATCCCCGGAAACTGCGCCTCCAAGTTGTTGATAACTTCTCGCAAAGTACTGCCCTCAACTTCAACCATTTCTTGGTTGTTTGTCAACTTTCGCATCAATGAGGGAATAAACACTTGCGGCATATTTTAATCCTTTTAGGCAGATCCATTGCTGCCATTTTTGGCCCATAATGCCTTCAGCACGCGTCCTGGAGACATGGGCAAATCGTTAATGCGCACACCCACAGCACGATAGATGGCACTGGCAACAGCAGCAGGCGGAGGACAAATAGGTACCTCACCCACACCACGCACGCCATATGGATGACCGGGGTTGGGCACCTCAATGATATGTGTTTCAATCATGGGCAAATCCAAACATGTTGGCATGCGATAATCCAACAAGCTCGAATTGCGCAACACACCTTTTTCATCATAAACATATTCTTCATTTAATGCCCAACCAATGCCTTGTGCCACACCACCTTGCATTTGACCTTCCACATAAGGTGGATAAATGGCTTTACCAGCATCTTGAAAAATAGAGGCCCGCAAAATTTCTACTTTGCCCGTCTCTTCGTCTACCTCAACATCTACCAACACAATGGCAAATGCGCCACCAGCTCCCGAAGGCTTTACGGTTGCGCGCCCCATCACAGGGCCACCCGTTGAATCGAGTTTGGCTGCCATTCCCTTAAACGTGATGGATTTGGAAGGATCGGATTTTGAGCGAAAGACTGCCTGATCAAATTCGATGTCATCTTCCGAAATTTCCCACATAATGGCCGCACGGGCACACATTTGTTCTTTGATATCTTGGGCACACTTATAAGCTGCCCAGCCCGTCGCAAACGTGGTGCGTGAACCACCCGTCACCCCCGTGTATCCTACCGAGTCTGTATCCCCTACTTGTGGGCGAATATCTGTTACAGGAATACCCAAAACTTCGGCCATTTGCATTGCAATAGACGTGCGCGTGCCACCAATATCGGTCGAACCTTCTACCAAGTTGATGGTGCCATCGGCATTAACACTTGCAGATGCGCTCGAAACGCCTCCCCCGTTGCCCCAAAAACCAGAAGCAACACCACGGCCCACATTTTTGCCTTCTAATTTGCTGTTGTAGTGTTCCGACTTTTTAACAGCCTCCAAGCACTCCACGTGTCCAATCCGCTTGTTTACTGGGCCATCAGCACGGCGTGTACCTTCTTTGGCCGAATTCATCAACCGAAATTCTATTGGATCTAAGCCCAATTTTTCGGCCAATTCATCCACAACCACCTCAACGGCAAATACGGCATTGGTCGTGCCGGGTGCGCGATAAGCAGATGTCGATGGTTTGTTCACCGTGACGTCATATCCATCAACCAACGCATTGGGAATGTTATAAGGTGCCAACATATTGCGTGCACCAGCACCCACTGGGCTGCCAGCAAATGCACCCGATTCGTAGGCCAACTCACTCTCAACAGCCACCATTTTTCCATCTTTGGTCACGCCCATTTTAACGCGTATCCAAGAACCTGATGTTGGGCCAGTGGCTTGTAAAACTTCGGTGCGTGTCATAATCATCTTCACAGGATGACCTGTCTTTTTAGACAAAACGGCGGCAATGGGTTCCAAATAGGCCTTAATCTTACCACCAAACCCACCCCCAATTTCAAGCGGAACCACTTTGATCTTTGAAACAGGCACACCCAAAATCTTGGACATTTGATCGCGCACACCAAAAGCACCTTGGTTGCTACACCACACATTAATCACGCCATCTGCATTCCAAAGCACCGTTGCATTTTGAGGTTCGATATAACCTTGATGCACCATTTCGGTATTAAACTCGCGTTCAACAACAATGTCTGCCTCTTCAAAACCTTTTTTCACATCCCCCAACTCGGTGCGAAAATGAGAGGAAATATTGCTTACCTTGTCGGTTTGCTCACCCAATGATTTTGTTTTTTGATCTTCATGAACCTTAGGGGCATCGTCTTTCATAGCTTCACGCACATCCAACACATGAGGCAACACTTCATAAACCACATCAATCAAATCCAAAGCTTCTTCGGCCACATGTACATTGGTTGCTGCAACTGCCGCTACCGGATACCCTTGATACAAGACTTTATCATGAGCCAATACGGCAGCCGTCAAATCTTTAATGCGTACTATTTCTTCGCCCAAATCAGCCAGTTCGTCTTCGGCACTTTCCACCAAATCGGCCCCAGTCACAACAGCTTTTACACCGGGTAAGGCCAATGCTTTGCTCGTATCGATAGACTTAATGCGTGCATGTGCATGAGGGCTACGCAAAACTTTGGCAAATAACATGCCTGGCAAGTTCAAATCGGTACCATAAATAGCACGCCCCGTTACCTTATCTACACCATCATGGCGCACGGGCCTGGTGCCCACCACCTTATAGTCTGTTATACCCAAATAATCTTCAGTCTGTGTGGCCATTACGCCTCCTCAAAATCGTTAGATTTGTTTTTTCATCTGCTCAAAAATAGTAATCTTTATATTTCGGTTTGTCAAGAGATAGATAAATGGGTTTTTATGGATAACGGATACTGATTCTTTTAGTCCCCTTTACACTCAAAACCATTACCCAATTCTTTTTTCATCTTCATCTATTCCAAACTCCCATCCCGTCAGGAAGTTTTTGTTTTCAGCCGTTTGCACCCAAGCCAACCGTGCTTCCAATAAAATTGTAAATTGGGCGTGATTTCCGTGTGGTCCCATCCCAGTCTTAATCAGATCAAAGTCTGCACAACGCAGTTGCATACCCGAAGGACTGATATCTACCAGTTGCAAATTTTCAAATTCACCATTGCCCACTTGTGCTTGAATCGGCAAATCGAGTGTCAAACGATCATGCCGACGCTTGCCGTCTGACTCCACTTTTAATACAACCCCACGTTCTGCTTCCGTGTGACCAAATACAAATTCCCAACCCGTTAGAAATGCCCCGTCATTAGCATTTTGCACCCAAGCCATTCTTGCATCAATTTGCAACTCAAAGTGGGCTTGATTTTCAACCGTGTCAAAACCAGATTTTAATGTATCAAAATCTGGGCTTTGAATTTGCATCCCAGTTGCACTAATATCTGTAACGCGCAGATCTTGAACCACTTCTGGCCCCACTTGAGCTTGCACGGGCAAGTTGACAATCATACGTGGGTGCCGTCTTTGATCACTGTTCATACCATCCCCTCCTTGGCGCTAAAATAACCCGACACAAACGCCTTGTCCAGCAATAATCTTATTTAGACAAACGTACGCCTGTGAGTTTTTCAATTGCCCGACAAACTGCAGAAAAATCTTCTCCACCAGCTCCCAAACTGCTTGCTGCTGCATACATTTGGTAAGCCGCCGCTCCAATGGGCACAGGCACATTCATGGCTCGGCCCATGTCTACCCCAATGGCCAAATCCTTTTTCATCAAATCCAACATAAAACCCGGTTCAAAATTTCCCGTTAACAAATAATCGGCAACCCGGGCATCAAACAAACGCGATCCGCCTGTACTGACACTGATAACTTGTCGCATCACCTCTGGGTCTGCCCCTGCCTTTTTACCCAACGTTAGTGCCTCAGAAATAGCCGCCATGGTAATGCCACCAATAAATTGATTGGTAATTTTTACAGTTTGCCCCACCCCCACATCGCCAACGTGAAAAATATTCTCTTCTTTGCCCATTGCCTTAAAAATACCAGCACACCGTTCAAAATCTGCTTTTTCACCCCCCGCAATAATGGTCAAGGTGCCTGCTATCGCTCCCGTATCCCCTCCGCTTACGGGTGCATCAACCACACCCACCCCTTTCTTTTTGGCTTCTTTGGCCACATCTCGAATGGTCATTGGCGAAATGGTACTCATGTCTACAATCAACTTACCCGCAGAAGCCCCTGCCAATACCCCCTCCTCACCCAATATCACTTCGCGCACCTCTGCATCTGCCGTGACAATCGTTACGACAATATCAGTCGCTTCAGCAACCGCCTTTGATGAAGGGGCAAACGTTGCCCCAGCCTGGGTCATTTCATCAACGACCTCTTTTTTTCTGGCATAAAAAGTCACATCAAAACCAGCCTTTAAAAGATTATGGCACATGGGCTTACCCATAATCCCCAACCCAACAAATCCAATTTTTTCCATAAACAACTCCTATTTTGATTACCTATGTTCTGTGTCCGTTTTTAATTTTACATTGTCCATTGTATATTGTCTATCCCCTTGTCAATCTCCGAAAGAACAGGAAAGGATATTTATGGACACACTCTCTTGTTGTATTGTCGGTTACGGTGGCATTGCCGAGTTTCACGTTGATGCCCTCAAACAAATCGAAGGCATTCGGTTACATACCGTTATGGGCCGACGCTTAGAACCTGCCGAAGCATTTCGGGCCAAACACGGTTTTAAAAAAGCAACGACTGATTACGATGCTGTTATGGCCGACAAAGAAATTGATGCCGTCATTATCGGCTCACCCAGCGAAGCCCATTACGAACAAACGGCCAAAGCACTCAACGCTGGTAAACATGTTTTGGTCGAAATCCCTTTGGCACTGTCTCACAAAGGTGCGCGTGATTTGGCAGGCATGGCTCAAAAAAATCAGGCCAAATTGATGGTTGCACATACCCGACGGTTTGACCCTGCCGGGATATTCCTCAAAGATTTTGTAGATGCGGGCAAAGCCGGCAAAATCATTCAACACCAACATTATTCATTTTGGTTACGCCACCACAATGTGGGTTGGACAGGCTACCAACGCAGTTGGACAGACGATGTGGTGTTTCACCACGGTTGCCACTTGGTCGATTTTTCACGCTGGATAATCAATGCGCCCGTGCGCCGTGCTCGTGGCGAACTCTCACCATTACACCCCCAAATTGGCACGTCTTTAGATGTGAGTTTGCTTTTGCGCTACGAAAACGAGGCCATTGCAACCATCAGCCTTTCTTACAATTCGGCCCAATCTGCCCGTGGCAATCTGTTCATTTGCGAAAAAGGCACCATCCACCACACAGGCAAAACCATTACGCTCAACGGTGAAACCATCTTTGAAACCGAAACAAACGCCGAAGGGGCCATTTTGACCCAAAACCGCGAGTTTATCAACGCCATTCGCCAAGATCGACAACCGTCTTGTAATGCCGAAGAAGCCCTTGCCTCTCTTATTCCCCTTCAACAAGTATACGACCAAATGATCACACTGGAAAATGAAGACAAATACAAAAGGCCTTGGACGCTTTAATCCTTAACAAAGAAATCTCAAACAAAGGCAGGCCAAATGGTCTGCCTTTGTTTGAGACAACTCCCTTACAAAGCAATCGTTCGCCCATCACGCCCAGATTGATAAGCCGCTTCAATCACTTCAATATTGCGCAGACCATCCCATCCAGAAGCAATCGGTTTACCCTTCCCATTGATGCAGTCCCTAAAATTGGCCAAAAGCCCACTAAAATAATCGGGAAAAGTCATTGACTCAGTGGTTTCGCCTTTTTCGGTAACGACCCTGATCGAGCTTCCCAAAAAGAGAGAACCTTTGGTTCCATAAATTTCCAATACATTGCCATTGTGTGGAATAGCAAATGACAAGCCCAACACACCATGTGTGCCATTTTGAAACCGAGTCGTCACAAAAGCCGTATCTTCAATATCCCAACCAAATACGTCCGAACTGCCCATATAAGACACGTGGGTAAAATCCCCCACCAAAAAACGAAACAAATCCAAATAGTGTGCCCCCATATCCATCAACACACCACCACCACTTTGGGAAGGGTCTAAACGCCATCCGCCGTCATCAAATGGCGTCCACTTTGCCAAGTGCGCCCGTATCTCAACAATTTTTCCAAACGTATCATTTGTTATCATTTTTTTGATGCGGTGATATATTTCCCATCCACGCAAGACAAAACAAACCTGCAAATGTACACCGGCCTTGTCACATGCCATAACCATCTGCTCACACTCAGAAACCGTCAAGCCCATTGGTTTTTCACAAAGCACATGTTTACCCGCTTTGGCCACAGCCAAAACGTGATCACGGTGCAAATGAACAGGGCTTGACACATAAATTGCGTTTACATTCCTATCATCAATCAGAGTGTCTACCTGGTCATATGCATTTGGCACATTGAACTGTGCTGCAATAGCTTGCGCCCGCTTCATGTCTCGAACCATCAACGCAGACACCTCGTGCCCACCAAGAGATTGCATGGTTGGAATAACACGCCGCTGTGCCACACTGCCAGCACCCAATACGCCCCAATTTAGAGCAGTCACACGACCTCCTCATTCAGCCCATCAACTGATTTTAAGCCCCAACGCAAAACTCAATCCATCCCCAACTCAACAACTTGCCTTTTCGCCATGGCATCATCTGCACAAAATCCCACCAAGTGACCATTGATCGAATCTTCAATCACCGTACATGAAAGAGAGGTTTCTTTGCCTCTAACCAATCCCACAAAGTCAGACACGAGCCGTAAATCTCCGCCCCCATGTCCACCAAATGCACCGTGCATATCGCCACCCGCATTTAGATCAATCACTTCTTCAGAATATTCATGTCCTGGGCGCGTGTCTATGTGCCGTAAGATAAATTTGGAATCTTCAAAAACACCTTGGATTTCACCATGGGTGCCCAACAAATGAATGGCCCGCGAAGGTCTCGCTGTTCCACCCACCATATTGTGTGTGGCCGTACATCCATCTTCAAACTCGATTACAACCGATTGGTGATCGACCACATCATTGTCACATTTCCACACACATCGGCCATAGGGGTTGGTGGTTTTGAGCGATTCTATTTTTTGTTCTATGGTTGGGTTTTCAATGTGCTCAAGCGTATCCCACACATAAAAGGCCCAACGCTTGGGATGATCCACATAATGTTTTTTGGCCGAATACAAACAGTCTGCTTCAATGGGGCAATCGACCATACATCTTGTGCCTGCATTTTCTGGGGCATGTGCTTCGTTAAAATACATGTTGCTTCCAAAACTCGAAACGCGCACAGGTTTTATCCCACTCATCATCCACATAATCAAGTCCAAGTCATGACAACATTTTGCCATCAACATAGAAGAATGGCACAAGTCTTTGCGATTCCACTTGCCCCGCACAAACCCCACCCCCATGTGGTGATAACTCACGTGTTCTATCGTTTGCACATTCATCAACTGCCCAATTTCGCCATCTGCCACCTTTTTTCTTATGGCCGCATAAAACGGCGCATAGCGCAAAACGTGGCAGATCATCACTTTGCTCTGATTGGCCTTCGCAACATCGGCCAAACGCCACATTTCTTCTTGGCTGGTCGCAAAGGGTTTTTCCAATAGCATGTCATAACCCGCCTCCAACAATGGTATTGCGGTATCCACATGCTGGTGATCCATGGTGCCATTAATCACCACATCGGCAAGCTTTCCCTTTAGTGCCAATGCCTCTGCCGAGTCAAAACACATTTCCTCACCAAATCCAAACCGCTTGGCCATTTCTTTTTGTCGGCGCACATTGGGGTCGGCCACACCCACAATTTTGAGTTCTTCGGGGTGATGCTCTGCATAAGAGGCATAGGTCACTGCGCGATGCCCTGCCCCAACGATCATTGCTGTTACGGGTGCCAAATCATTATCCTCATTTCACTTTTTAAAATGATATTCTAAACAACACACATCGTTCATAGTCTATTGTGGCAAACTTTTAAACCACGAAACAAATTCAGGAAATATTTCCTCAGGTTCGGGCAATTCCATGTGCCACCGTTTTTCGTGCTCAAACATGACCCAACCATCATATCCATTGCTTTTGAGCAAAGCAATGGCTTCGGATAATGGCAATTGTCCTTGTCCTGGCGAAACATAACGCCATCCGTCTTTCATCGCCTCGGGGTGTGCCGTGTCATAAATGGCATCTTTAATGTGCGTATAATACACCCGATTGCCCAAAGCCGCCAATGTCTCGGCAGGGGCTTCGCCCCCCACACGTGTTGTGTGGCCCATATCCCAAAGCGCACCAAAAGCTGGGTTGGGTATGCGATCCAAAAGCAGTTTGCAATCTTGTGAAGCAATCCAATGATCGTGGGTTTCAAACACCCATTTCAAACGACTCCCCCCATCCAAAGCCAATAATTTTTCCATTAAACTTTGCCCAAAATCTGCCAAGGTTTCTTTGGTATGCGTTTTCACATCCCCATTGCCAAAAACGCGCAAAGACACGGTGCCCAATTCATTGGCAATTGGAATGGTGCGCTTTGCTTCTTCAATAAATTGGTCCACCTTCTCAGGTACACACACGCTAATACTGGTACTGATATTGGGTACTGCAAGCCCTGCATCGGCCAACATTTTTTTCGTTTCAGACAGTCTTGTGGTAAATTCTGGCGTTTTTGTAATGTCAATCTCGTCTTGCAACCCTCTAAAATCCACACCATCATACCCAAATGCAGCGCCCTTTTGACAAATTGTATCAATATCCCAATTTGGACATCCCAATGTCGTAAAAGCCAATTTCATTTTAACCTCCCAATCAATTGAATAATTGCTCACATATCAAACATCACCAACTTATCCCAACATCGCCTTTTGCAAGGGGGTGATAGACAATAGGTGCTTCACTTTTTTCGTCACATCCCACATCCCATTTACCTGAGCGAACTTGACCATCAATATCCGCAACAACATCACCATATACCCCAACGGCAGCATCAATGCTCACACTTCCATCAACGGGCCGAAAAAGGCCTTGTTGTTTTTCAAGTGCAACAGTTTTTGTTTCAATCCCCGAAACATCAATCCCCATTTCACCCCCAAAAAACACGTTGCCTTCCCATTTGGCTTGAGTAGGCATGTCCACCACATTCACAATGGCTCTGTCACCTGTACCGCGAACCAAGTTATTGGCAAATATAGGAGACAATGGCGGCAAAGAACGATTCGAACTCCCCTTCCCATTTCCCAATTCAAAAACCTGTGTACAATCGATAAAGGTATTAAATGCAACCAAAGGACGCTTTACCTGAAAATATCCACTTAAGGGCGAGTCCGGTATGCCATCCACCAAAACCAATGCAGAACGCCCTCCTGTGCCCAACAAGTTTTCAAAATAATTGTTCACCACGCGGTGGTCTTCACCAATAATGCGCACCCCACCCGTGTTCAAAACCCCTTCTCCTAAAAAGAAATTCCCTTCCACCACATTTTCATTACCGTGGCGCAAGGTCAACATGCCTTTTGACGAGCGAAAAGTATTATGCCGATAAATATTCCCACCCGACTTGCTCGATATGATCTCTATTTCGCCATCACACCGTTCAAACAAATTGTATTCCACAACCGTTCGTGATGTGGTCATTGAAACGGTGCTGGTACCTACCCGCAACGTTTCCCCGCCATTTCTACCCAACTCTGGCCGGTCTGCAAAATAATTGTGGTCAATCAAATGATCATTGGGGCCCTCGCCCACCCAAACCACCACCGTTGCACCATCATGATTTTTGCCCGATACAAAACAGTGATCCACCCGATTGTGCGTACCAAAAAGAGAAATCCATTTGTATTCAATCGTATCTGTGGGTGGATTATAATTTGTAATGGCAGTATTCGTCAACCGACAATAATGAGACTCAAAAGCAGAATCTCTGCGAAATTGAATGACATGTCCTTCTGTAAGCGCACCATCTTTAAACCACAAACCATCCACAACCAAATATTGCCCCGAAAATCGCAAACGAGAATGCCCCGTCAAAATAACTTTTCCTGGTGTTTCAGCAACAAGCGTAATCAGACGTCCTGCATCACCTTTTGCCGCAAAAAGAATATCCACATCGCGCCAAATCCCATTGCCCATCACAATGCGATCACCAGGTTGAGCCGAAGCAATGGCGGCATTTAAGGCCTGTACGTCCGTTACTTTGATTTCGCGACCTGATTGGGCAAATGCCCGTGCAAAAACCAAAAAATCGCCAAACCCAACCACACCGTCGGCATTCAAATCAAAGGCCTCATCCTGTTCTTGATATCCACGCGCAAATAAGATAAAATCAGAAAAATCGACTTTCCCATCCCCATTAAAATCAGTCCCTTCACCAGGTATGGGCAACCACAAAACCAAGATGACAACCAACCAAACAAAAAACAAACGCGATCTTTTTAGCATATCATCCTTTCACAATTCCCAACACAACAAGCTTGATCTACATTAATTGGTAAATGGTTGTTCTCTTACAAGTTGTTTTATTGCCCCTTCATCCACATTGCGAAACTGCAACTGGCATAATTTCTGGTACAACCCATCTTGAGAAACAAGTTCATCGTGCGTACCCACCTGCACCAATTCACCTGCCTCTAACACCAATATCCGATGGGCATGTTGCACGGTTGAAAGGCGATGTGCAATAATAAATGTGGTTCGTCCAATCATCAAGCGTTCCAGTGCCTGTTGAACCAATGCTTCCGATGCAGAATCCAAAGCCGAGGTCGCCTCATCTAAGAGCAATATACGTGCATCGCGCAAAAGTGCCCGCGCTATGGCCACACGCTGTCGCTGACCTCCGCTCAATTTGACACCCCGTTCACCAACCAAAGAATCAAAGCCTTCAGGGAAAGCTTCTATAAATTCGAGTGCATTGGCATCTTTGGCGGCTTTTTTGACCTCAGTGTCGGTCGCATCCAATTTACCATATCGAATGTTTTCAAGAATTGACGTACCAAACAAATGAACATCTTGAGACACCATGCCTATTTGTTCACGCAGTGATTGAACTTGCACCGTTTTTATGTCTATGCCATCAATAGATATCTTTCCATCCGTAACATCGTAGAAACGCGGTATGAGATTCATCAATGTCGTTTTACCCGCCCCACTTGGCCCAACCAGGGCAAGCGTTTCTCCTGCTTGGGCGGTAAATGAAATCTTATCTAAAATAGGCTGATCGGTTTCATACGAAAAAGATACCTTTTCAAACACCACAGTCCCTTTTACGAGGGGCAATGGTTTTGAATCTTCCGTTTCCACAATTTCAGGAGGGGTGTTCATCAATTCAAATATGCGCTCAGATGCCCCCACGGCACTATTGAGCGACGTATACAAATGCGAAACACCCATCACGGAACCTGCTATCGTGGAAGCATACATAATAAAAGCCACCAAATCACCAGCCGTCAAACGCCCAGCCAAAACCTCACTGCCACCATACCAGAAAATTGCCACCATAGCCACCATAAACAAAAACCGACTGCTTGACGAAAACAACGAAGACATCACGGCCTTATAACGCGCCACATCAAACAAAGACTCTACAGCATCTTGATAACGTTTGGTTTCAAATGGCTCTCTTGCAAAAGCTTTCACCACCCGAATAGCCGACAAGGCCTCTTCTGCAACAGCAGTTGTATCGGCCAGTCGATCTTGCACACCCCGTGAAAGTTTGCGAATCTTCAATCCAAAATATCGCGACCCAATAGCAACAGGTGGCACAGCACAAAACACAATCAAACTCAACCGCCAATTGAGTCCAACCATCACCCCCACAGATCCCATCAATGAAAAGAGCGTGCGTAAGGCATCTGCAACATCCTCTGTGGCAGCACCACGAATGGCTCCCACATCATTGGTTAAACGAGAGGTCAGATCACCCAAGCGGGTTTCGGCATAAAATCGCAATCCCAAACGATGCAAATGACCATAAATTTCTTTACGCAAATCGGTCACAATGCGTTCCCCAACCCACGATATCAAATACCCACTCAAAAAAGACATGGTCGCCTGAAGGGCAAACAGCAAAAGCAACCCCCACCCCAACAGATGCAACAACCCACGGTTTTCTTGCTCAAACACAGAATCGAGCAAAGATTTTACCCCAAGCGGAACAGAGAGCCAAATCACTGAAGAAAACGCTGTAAACACCAATCCAACGCACAGTCGTCCCACATAAGGCCGAGCATAAACCCAAATACGCTTCCACGCCAACCACAAATGAATGCCTTTTATTTTTGGATCGGAATCGTTCAAAAATACTTCCTTTTCTCATTGACATTGCCCCAACAAATACTATACTGTGCCGCACACGTTTACAAATATACAAGGGAGTTTTTATGTTAAAAATAGGCGTTATCGGCTGTGGAACAGTGTCTTCATATGGTCATTTGCCCACCATTACAGCTTCAAACAATTGGGAATTAGCCGCCGTGGTCGATCAATCTGAAGCCCGCTTGGAAATGGTGCGCGAAAAGTATGGTGCCATTCCCACTTTTACCAATTACAAAGATATGCTTCAATCGGTTGCATTAGATGCCGTAACGGTTGCCACACACATCGACACCCACAGCCAAATGACCTGCGATGCACTCCAGCAAAATTTGCATGTGTTGTGCGAAAAACCGATGGCAAAAACCCTAAACGAATGTCAAAGAATGGTGGACGTCGCCCAAGAAAAAAACCGCCTGTTGGCGATCAATTTTAACACGCGCAGTGGCAGCATCTATCGAGAAATCAAACGCATCATCGACACTGGAGACTTGGGCACCTTGCGGGTCATTCGCATCGTATTTGACTGGTCTTGTCACCAGTGGCAACCCCCAGAACGCCTCGAAGCTTTTATGAATGAAGGTGGCCCCATAATAGATTCTGCGGTTCACTTTTTTGAAGGCGCACGCTGGTTTTCTGGCGAAGAATTTGTCCACATAGATGCTCACGGTGTGTCCTTAGAGCCCTATGAAGCCCCCCAACACGCCATATCCACCTGTACGATGACAGGCAATGTCATCGCCCTCATAGAAGCCGGCTGGCTTTATTGTAAACGCACCAAAGACCAAGCTGCACTTTTTCGCATAGATGTCATTGGCGACAATGGCACCGTCAGCTATGACTCACCACCGGGTGTGTTACGCCTCTACACAAAAGAGACTACTGAAGAACGGCCTTTTACCGATTTGAGCAAGCATTTCGAAACGGTTTACGACCTGTTTGCACAAAGCGTTCACAAAGGCGAGCTTGTCGAATTGGCGTCTGGTTATGACGGCCTCAAAGCCACAGAGGCCGCCTTTCAAGCGCTCAATTCGGCAAAAAGAAAATTTGTCTAAGGTTTCCCGCGCATCTTTTTCCGCAACGCATTTGTGGCCCCTTCATCTATGGCCCACAATGAAGTATCAATGACCACACCATACAAAGCCCTTGCCGCATCAATAGATACGCGTTCTTGCATCACGTCATTCAATACGGCGTTCGGATCTCGTTCCAAAGCATCGTAATATCCCCCTCCACCGGGCAATCGCAACGTAACTTTTTGTCCAGGTTGCAAATCATATCGCCCTTTGGGAGACAATTTTGTGCCATCCGACAAAAACAATTCACCCGCTTTACCCTTTTGCCCCCCAAGAAAACCACGAGCCGCAAATTGGGTGCGGTCATACATACAAGAATGCAATGCGGGTGTATTTGAATCAACCGACAAGATCATTTCCTGACTGAGCCCCCCACGAAACTTACCAGCCCCACCAGAGTCGGGAATCAATGCCCGACGGTGCATAATAACAGGCGACACCGATTCAATAGCTTCTGCTGGCACCCCTCGAATTCCACTGGGAAAAGCCACCGATGAAATGCCATCGTCATTGGGGCGTGCGCCCATCCCCCCTGCTGAAAAAAAGATATAAGCAAACAGATTTCCGTTGCGATCTTTGCCTTCAATTTGAGTATTCCACAACCCCGCAGAACCATCAGCTATCACACGTTCAGGAATTGCTTGAGACAATGCACCAAATAATGGCTGAGCCAAAAAGTGCCCAATCAGGTGTCGTGCCCCAACCGCACAAGGAAATTGTGCATTTAAAATACATCCTTTTGGAGCTGTTACCGTAATGGGTCTAAAACTGCCCTCATTGTTTGGAATATGCGGGCTAATGGCACATTTGATTGGATAAGTTGTGTAAGCATGGGTATAGTTATATACCACATTGATACCCCGATCCACCTGAGGCGATGTCCCTGTATAGTCTACAACCAGATCTTGGTCATTTACGGTCACTTTTGCACAAATACGCAAGGGTTTGTCATAACCATCAATCTCAACTTCATCTTCATAAACACCGTTGGGAATGTCAGCAATTGCCACGCGTGTGGCTGTTTCAGACCGATCTAAGATGCGTTTTGACAACCCTTCAATATCATCCAGTCCATAGGCTTCCAGTGCTTGAATCAGTTTGGTTGCCCCCACATCGTTACCCGCTTGTTGGGCATAAAGATCGCCCACAACCTCATCGGGGGTACGCACATTTGCCCGTACAATATCAATCAAATCTCGATTGATATCTCCCTCTCTAAAAAGCCGCATAATGGGAATGTGCAGACCTTCTTCAAAAACCTCACGAGCCCCCGCACCCAACGTGCGTCCACCAATATCCATCGCATGGCACGTATTGGCAAACCATCCCACTCCTTTGCCTTTATAAAAAACGGGTGTCACAACCGTAATGTCGTGCAAATGCCCAGAAGCCAACCAAGGATCATTCGTCAACAAACTGTCACCAGGTTTCAAGGTATCTATTGGGTGCAAAGTGACAAAATGCCGAACACAATTGGCCATCGTATTAATGTGCCCTGGGGTTCCCGTAACGGCCTGCGCCACCATGTTCCCCATCCGATCAAATACCCCCGCCGATAAGTCACCCGCTTCTCTTACTACGGTTGTAAAAGATGCATGCATCAACACTGCGGCTTGCTCATTCACAATAGAAATTAAGCGATTCCACAAAACCTCTAAAGTCACGGCATCGAGTTCTTTTACACCCATTACACACCCTCCCGCGAAAGCACCAAATAACCACCATGTGCCACATCCATTGACCAATCTGGGGGGACCACAGTTGTCGATTCATTTTCTTCCACAATTAATGGCCCACCCAAAGCAAAACCATCCTGAAGGTTATATCGGTCATACACAGGAACGGATACGGCCCCTTCCTTTGCATCAAAAATAACCCAACGCACCCCTTTTAAGGCCGTGCTGCCTGGTCTTTCTTCTTTTATTTTTTGCCCTTCACCCAAGACAGGTTTTGGCCCAGAAACTGTCACTCGCCAATGAATCACTTCTACGGGCACCCCTTCACAAACCCGCCCATATAACCGAGCATAAGCCTCATCAAATGCCTTTTGGACGCGAACAATGGCCAATGGCCCCAAATGACCATTTGGAATTTCAACGCGAATCTCGTGCCCCTGCCCCACATAACGCATATCGGCACTGCGCATCAATCTGACTTCATCTGCTTCAACGTGTGCTTTGGCCAAAACGGCCATCCCCTCTTGCTCCATTTCATCATAAAGACCATTCACCCTTTTTACATCCAACATCTCAAGACGGGTCACATAGCTTCTTGCATAATCAAAAGCAATGGGTGCCAACATCAAGCCAAAAGCAGAACCAACCCCTGCCACAGGGGGCACAATCACACGGTTCACCCCCAACCGCTTGGCCACACCACAAGCATGAACAGGCCCTGCCCCGCCCGTTGCCACCAAAGCATACCCATCCAAGTCTTTGCCACGTTCTGCTGCATGAACACGGGCCGCATTGGCCATATTTTCATTAACCAAATCATGAATACCCAATGCCATTTCAATTTGTGTCAATTCCAGTTGATTCGCCAATTCGTCTATCGCACCTTCGGTTTGGGCCACATCCAACACCATCTCGCCACCCAAAAAATGGCTGGCATTCAAATAGCCCAAGATCAAATCCGCATCGGTTACGGTTGGTGCTTCACCTCCTCGGCCATAACAAACTGGCCCAGGCTGAGACCCTGCACTTTCTGGGCCAACAGCAGGCAAGCCCAATGCATTCACATGGGCAATGCTCCCACCACCAGCACCAATCTCTATCATATCCAAAACAGGCACAAGCAGTGGCAAACCACTGCCTCGTTTGAAACGATACACACGCGCCACTTCAGATTCTGTGGTAATGGGAAAGTATCCAGATTCACTCAATATGGCTTTGGCCGTTGTGCCCCCCATATCAAACGCCAAAATTTTATCTTCATTTACTTTTTCACCTGCATGTGCCGCAGCAAGTGCGCCACCACATGGCCCAGACTCCACCAACCGCACAGGAAACAGACATGCCGTATCAACTGCACATGATCCACCATTAGAAAGCATTACATGCAATGGCGCTCCAATGCCAAATCCTTGTAATTCTTGCTCCAACCTGTTCAAATATTTCGCCACCAAAGGCTGCACATAAGCATTGGCAAGAGTGGTTGAAGTGCGCTCATACTCGCGCAACTCAGCAGCCACTTCGTGAGACACAGACAATGAAATATGGGGCAATTTATCTTTTACAATTTGAGCGGCCAAACGCTCATGGGCAGGGTTCACATACGCGTGTAAAAAAACAATCCCAACAGCTTCTACTTGTAATTTTTTTAATTTTTCACACACGTCCACCACATCTTCTTCCCGCAACGCATCCATCACCTCACCCCGTGCAAAAAGGCGCTCTCGCACTTCAAATCGCAATTGCCGAGGCACCAAAGGCAAGGGCAATTTCAAGAATAAGTCATATATATCATATCGACCTTCCCTGCCGATTTCCAGCGCATCTCGAAATCCTTCTGTGGTAATTAATGCCGTCTTTGCGCCCTTGCGCTCAATTAATGTATTGGTCACCAATGTTGTACCATGAATCACACGCATGACTTCTTTGGGATTTAGCTTTGCGTCTTGAAAAATTTGACGCACGCCAACCATCACGCCCAAAGAAGGATCTGGGTATTGCGTCAAAACTTTGGCAACAAACAATTCACCCGAAGTTTGGTTTCTCAGCACAATATCTGTAAACGTTCCGCCAATATCAATGGCCAGTGTATACATGAACCATCCCCTTCCCTGCATTCATTTTAGATATTCATGATAACATTCAAATTGGCAAAAAACAAGCGCCCTGCCCAATAGGCAAGACGCTTGAAATAAAAAATTGTCAACTTTAGTTGGAAGTAGGTTTGCTCAACACGGGTTTGCCAGTTTTTGTACCAAACTTGCCTGCAAAAGTAATAAAGTCTGGAAAACCAACGGAACCATCATTGTCCAAATCAAACGCTTCATCGAACCTCGGTTCCCCAGTGCGCGTCCCAAATCTCGCTGCAAAAAGAATAAAATCAGCAAACCCAACCTCACCATCTCCATTAAAATCGGCACTGCGTTCTGCAGTACCTTCCACCGTCACCGTCGCCCCTTCCGATCCAATATCCAATGGGAATATCACACCTGACTTGGCAAATTCTGCCCGCTCAATTCGAATGGCAGTCGAACCGGCATTTCCTAACAACGTAAATTGGGCACGCCCCATACTGCCCGAATCGCGTGAAGCTGTGGTGGTACCCAAAAAGACCACACTAAATTTGACACCTGTTGCCTCCCTGGTCACGATGGGTGTTGCATTTGCATACAAATCAACCAAAGAAAATTCTGAAAAAGCCACAGCCGTTGTATCATATGCCAAAACAATATTTACCCCAGCGGTTCCCAACGCACCCTCAGTAATTGCCAAATCAACCGTAATTTGTCTGCCCGTCACGGCGAGTTCACGTTTGCGCTGGTCACCTACATCCAGGTTCATGTCTAAGGCAATCGGACCTGCAGTTACCCGAGGCGGGGCCAAGCCCGTTCCTCTTAAAGCAACCACCACGACTTGCGATCCATAGATCACGCGCACCTGTCCGCTATGTGCCCCACCAGAAGTAGGAGCATATCGGATTTTAAACACTTGCATCTTGCCCACACCCAAACTGTCCACATAGCCCAACGTATCTGTTTTGGCAAAATTCGCGCCTTCAACCGTCACGCCATTGAATCGCAGAGCAACATCTCCCGTATTTGAAACTTGGAACGAAAGTGTAGAATCTTTACCAACGCCCACAACACCGAATTTTAACGAGTCTATACCGGATGCCACCTGGGCGCGCACGCCTTGTCCCACCAATGCAACATGAAAACTTTGACTTGCCCCCACAACCTGCAAAGTATCCCTAAATGTGCCATTTGTTGTAGGTGCAAAGCGCACCGTAAAGATACGGGTTCCCCCATTTGCTCTTACAGTGTCTGGTAGAGATGGGCCATCAACCACCGAAAACGCCTGACCACGTGCCAATTTTATTTGAGTGACAGAAAAGTTTAAAACTTGTGGATTTATAATGAGCGTCTTTAGCGTGTCCTGAAGTCCCGTTAACACGGTACCAAAGTTGAGTGCCAAAGGTTCCATGCGCACAGGTGGTCTGTCTTTTTGAACTTTCAAATTAACCACACCATCGGCGGGTGCATTGGTCGTAATATTCAAATCGACAGCCGTCACGCCCCCTACAACAGGTGCAAATGCCACCGTAATGGTTGCATTTTGATTGGGAAGCAATGAGGTGGCAGAAATACTTTCAATCTTAACCTGTGCATGGGGTGAGACAACAGAAAAGGTAAAGGTACTGTCTCGACGATTGGTCACATCAAAGCTCAATCGCCGTGTGGAACCAAAGGGAACATTGCCAAAATCCATAATGGAATCACTGCGTGTCACATTGGGCCCAAATGAGATGACAATGCCTGAAGAAATAGCACCCGTTTGTGTGCTCTTACCCATCAATGGCACGGTCCAGGTTTGTTTTGCTCCATAAAAGAACAATGTCCCCGTATAATCACCCAAGTCTGCAGGTCTAAACCGAATGGCAACCGTATCGGCATCTCCACCACCCAAAATTGTATTCGGCGTGGGCGGTGCAGCCGTAATGGCAAATGCCGTTGTAGGTGTAACCAGTTTTAAACTGTCCAAAACAAAAGACCCATTTCCCGTGTTTTTCAAAATGACCGACAGCGTTGAATCACGATTGGCAACCACGCTTCCAAAATCGAGAGATGCCCGATTCAACGATACCACAGATTCAATACCACGTCCTTTTATTGGCACAGAAAAAGCTGTATCTGCAGCAACAACCCGGAGCGTGTCTGTTATATCACCTGCCGTTTGCGGTGCAAACTTTACCCGAACCAATAAAGAGTCATTTTCTGATAACAACACGGGCAAACTGGGTGGCGTTACCAATCCAAACCCTACTTGACCTTTCACATTCACAGCCTGGATAACAACCTTTCCTTGCCCTCCATTGCGAATACGCACCACCTGTGTGCTGTCTGTCCCAAGCCGCAAAGAACCATACGAGAGCGAATCGGTTAACAAACGAACAAACGCACCATTGCGTCCAATAGGTACAGGCGTTACCGTATTGGTGGTGACGTTCAAAACCGTCAACTTTTGGCCATTGACAATCGGTTTCCATAAGGCCACCAAATCCCAGCTTTGTGCAGGAGGCAAACCATTAAATGAAGAAGGGCTGACCGATAGCCCCGGCGCGGGTGATTGTGTGGTAAATGTCCACGGCGTGGATGCCGAATTGGTCACTCGAACAATGCGCCGAGCGGTTTGCCCGTCAGACAAATCTGCAAAGTCAAGCTGATTGGGCGCATAAGAAATCCCATTATCTGTTCGCGTGATTGTCAAGGATGGAATCCCGCGCCCCGTCATCGCCACAGAAAATGTGGTATCCACCATTTGAATACGCAAAGTATCTGCACCAACCGCCGTTGTATCAGGCTGGAAACGTACCACATATTGCAGTGTTGCATTGACACCGAGGGTATCATTTGGAGCCTGAATCAAAGCAAACCCCCGATTGCCACCCTGAAGACTTACATTTTGTATGGCAATGGGAACATTTCCAGCATTGCGAACCGTTACGGTATCTAAACGAGATCGACCAACAGGCAAATCGCCAAAAGGTCGAACAAGACTGGATATCGTCGCCCGAGCAACCGTACCAATACCAGAGATTTTTGCTCTTAAAGTATCCAATCCGGCAACAACTTGTAAGGTATCGCGAATAGTTCCTGCAACTATTGGCGCAAAAACCACAGACATCTGACGTTTAGCCAATGGGACCAATGTATCCGGTAGAACAACCACCTTGCCCAAGGTATAGGGTACACCCGAGCCAAGCAACCCCAATGCATTTACGATCACCGTATCACCACCTGCATTGGTCAACTCCAAATTCAATGAATCGCGTTTGCCAATACGCAACAATCCAAATGCCAAACTATCTGGCACAAGCGTCAGTTTTGTTTCTCTTCCAATGCCCGTAAGGGGCAAAACAATGGATGTATCCAATCCAGAAAACCGAATCGCGTTTGCCAAAGTGCCTCTCGAGCGAGGCGTAAACCGCACCGAAAAGGTTTGTTTGCCACCTTCTTCAGCAATACTCAACGGCAATGTGGGTGGGTTGACCAATGCAAAATTGCTGTCTGCTTTTAACGACAACGAGTCCAATATCAAGCGCGAATAACCCGTATTGGTAAGTGTGACAGTTTTTGTGATCGGATTGCCCAAACCTATTTTTCCAAAACTGAGAACAGAATCAGACAAGACCGGATTAGAGCCACCCGATTTCAAAATAATAGATGTCACCCCATCGCCCACTTCATTGGTCGTAATCCGAAACTCACTTTGAGTTTGAAGCGCACGCTTGGGTGTGATGGTCAACACCACATCCCACTCCTGATTTGGAGGCAAATTTTGTACAGAATCGGGCTTCACCACCACTTGTGAATCTGTGGTAGAAAACCGAAATGTCAAATTGCCACTGCGTCGATTTTGAACGCGCACTTTTGCCGTATCAGATTTCCCCCAAGCGACTTTTCCAAAATGAATGATATTGCGCGATTTGGTCACACTCCCCCCAAAAGTCACCACAACCACATCTTCCAAAGGTGGCGGCTGAATGATTGGGCGAGGCAAACCCGTTCCACTTAATGCAACCGCCCAGGTGGTATCTTGACCATAAATGCGTAGGGTATCGCGCTTTGCTCCTGTTGTGTCGGGCCGAAACCGAACACGCAAAGTATCCAATCGACCAACAGCAAGCGTATCGGGAAATTTTACAGCGCCCACATAGGCAAAACTGGTGTCCCTTTTCCCCACTTTCAAGCTGTCTATGCGATACGTCACATTGCCCGCATTGCCCACCACCACAGAAAGGGTTGTGTCTCTGCCCAAAGTCACGTTTCCAAAGCTTAAAACAGCCGAAGATAGCGTTGCTTTTTGTTGCAAGCCTTTTCCTGTTAGAGGAATGACAAAAGAAGTGTCTTTGCCCACAATACGCAGCGTATCTCTTACATTTCCTTGTGCCAATGGGTTAAAGCGCACTGTGAGTTGTTGTGTACCACCATTGGGTGCCACCGAAAGTGGTAATGACGGTTTGGCATCCACAACAAAAACCGTATCACCACGAGAAAGACGCAAATCTTGTATTTCAAATGGTGTGAGATTGGGGTTCGTAACGGTTATGGGCAACTTTACATTTTGACCAATAAATGTATCTGCAAACACAAGCGAATCAGGTGAAACATTGACCACCGCACCAAATGCTTTGACCCCAATCCGAATGGCTGAGGTATCGGCATCATTGGCAGATAAAGTCAGCGTAGAAGCAAATGGGCCAGGTGCAACAGAACGATAGGTAACGGTGACATCCCACGTCCGTCCAGGCCCTAAATTGCCCACAGATCTTGGGCTTGTGGTAACAAGTGAATCCGACGACTTGATTTGAAATGCCGTTGATGCTGTGCCCAAATTATACACCCGAAATGTTTTTTGCAGGGTTGCTCCGATGCGCAAGTTGCCAAAATCTACCACGCGCGGGCTTGCATCCAATCCATTGCCACCAATGTAAACCGCCCCCACCGAATCCCGCTCACCCTTATTCCCACGAAATACAACACCGGTTACCCGAACCAAAGAAGCCGCATTGGCTTGTCCACTCAATGGCCTTACACCAATCTGCGCCAAAGGTAAATCACCAGGGTTTTCGATTAAACCTCCAAATCCCATCCCCACCACTTCAGCCCCAGTACTGGTTCTTCGAATAGGCATCATCCCACCGCCTGCCAAATCTTTTGCCCACCGCACATCAAGTACCCGAGTGTCATAACTCAAATTCAGTCGATACCCACCCATGTTGGCCAAGTCGCGCACAGTAACTGTGAGTTCCTCACCTGCACTTTGCACGCGCACAGCAGATGCCAAATTGGCCCCCGTTATCACACGCACCGTGTCATATGAAGCACGCCCTTCAAAGCCCCCCAAAAGATCGGCAAATAAAAAGGCATCGTCGCCATCGACCACACCATCCTTATCCAAGTCATATTTGGTTGAGTCAGGTATTGTACCAAAACGGGTAATCAATTCATCAAAGTCACCATAATCAACCAACTTGAGTGTATCGAAATTGGCAACAACCCGAGAACGCGTCCCCACAAAACTGCTTTTTACATCTGCCTTAACATGCACCCGTACAATCGGTCTTTCTGGGCGATTTGTTTTAACCGACAATATGCCCTGGAAAAGACCTGCCTGAGTCGGCTTAAAGGTTAAAGTTACTTTTTGCGTTCCACCCGTGGCCAACCCCGTTGTCGTATCTGCCAAAACGCCAAATACATTTGGGTCGGCAGTTAAGGCACTGTTTGAAGACGAAATTTCAAATGCCAAATTGCGTCGAGTGCCCAACACCGCTTGATTATTAAAAGTATTTACAATATCAAAACTGCGCGTTCGCGTGTCACCCAATGACACTTCGCCCAAATCAAAATATCTCGGCCTTAATGCAATATCTCCAACAGGAATCCGCTTGATATTCGTGGCAGAAATGGTATTTCGATCCCCTAAGAACTGCTGATTTCCCAAATTAACTCGTTTACCACGCAGCGAAACCGATGCAACAGACACCCCAGTGGTATCCCCAGTAAAGGTGATTCCGGCGAGCAAACCAGAAGCATTGAGATTGCGATTGCCCATGACCAATCCAACAATCTCTGTGCCCGAAGAAGTGCGGCGTATGGGCAACAAACCTATGCCAAAATGATCTTCTACAGACCGTACTTTTACAGAATCGGGCATGGTCAATACAATGCGATATCCCCCAATGCCAGACACATCATCCAAATACACCAGAAAACCATTGTCCGTTGGTTCCAGTTCAACACGACTGTTGGTATTGGGGCCCGTTGAAACAGTCAAACTCGCTGATGTTCTGTCATTGCCAAAAACATCCGCAAAAAGAAAGGCGTCTAACCCATCAATGGCATTGTCTTGATTCAAATCTACTGCACGCTGATACCTGGTAGAATCGGATGTTAGCCCAAATTGGGAAATGAAACGGGAAAAATCAACAAAATCCACAGCTCCATTGCTATCAAAATCGGCAATAACAGTCTGTTGCGCAGAGACATTGACAGAAAAATACAATGTCAAAGTGATGATCGAAGCAAACATAAAACGCAGCTTCATTTCTTAAAATCCTTTCACAAATTTTGTACGAGCAAAATCCACTTAAACATTTTAAAATTCATACTTTAAATTATAGGCAGGAAGGTTTCCTTTGTCAATTCATTACAAGTAAAAACAAAATAAAAAAAGAATGGCATTCTCACCTGAATAAATCCTTGACAAAAGGTTGGGCATTGTGTAATTTTTGTCCCTGTAATGATTGAATATGAGCGGGAATAGCTCAGCTGGCTAGAGCATCTGCTTGCCATGCAGAAGGTCGCGGGTTCGAATCCCGTTTCCCGCTCCATTTTATGCGATTCAAACCCCGTTAAAATGATATTTTTAACGGGGTTTTGTATTTCCACATCGTATACACAAGGAACAAGATTATGCCCCTTTCTGATCATTTAAAAAAGCAATTTACCCATCTGGCACTCCCAGAGCTTTCACTGTGGGCACCCGGCCCACATATGCTTACGCCAGCAGTACAAGACGTTTTAAAGTCGTATCAATCAACCTATTCACACAGGTCATCTAACTTTAAAGCAGCATACCAAAAGGCCTATGATCTGCTCAGAGAAGTCTTTTCCATCCCAGAGGGTTTTACACCCATTATCTTTGGACACACGGGCAGCTACAACTGGGAAATGGTGGTGACAAATACCCCATCCAATTACCGAACAATCGGGATGGATATTGGTGCATTTTCCCAAAAATGGACCCAAGTCTTTGAAAGCCGAAACCGCCAGATAGACGTTTTATCTGCACCTTGGGGAGATGGTTTTGACAAAAAGACTTGGTCAGAAGCCCTTGGCAAAGACAAATATGATTTGGGTCTTATCATCCATAACGAAACAGCCACGGGCGTGATGCTTCCCATACAAGAATTATGTGACACAGCCCGAGCACAATCGCCCAACACGCTTTTGGCCATTGATGCCGTAAGCATCGCCGGAGCCGCAAATGTTCCCATCGACCAATTGCGCCCCGACTACTATTTATGGAGCCTACAAAAAGATTTTTCTTGTCCCACCATCGGTTCTGTTATGATTGTTTCAGACCGAGCTCTCGAAGTTGCCAAAAACACGCCCCACCGGGGCTATGTGCTCGACCTGATCGAATGGCACGCCAAAGCCATTACCTACCAAACGCCCATGACAGTTGCCGATTTGACATTGCTTTGTTTATCAGCTCGGTTGGAAGAAATGCGCAATGAAGGTTCCGCCCGTTTTACCAGGCATCAAAACTTGACCCAAATGCAACACGATTGGGCCAAAAAACATGGCCTTCGTCTCATTGCCAAACCCGGCTACGAAAGCCTTACGGTAAGCGCCATTGTTTTGCCCGAACACATCAAAGGCCCAGCTTTTGTCTCTTTGGCCAAAACACATCTCAATGTACAACTTGGCCCCGGATATGGTGCCACAAAAGACACCGCATTTCGCATTGCGGCCATGGGCCATACTTCCGAAGCCAATATGGCCCAAATACTCGAAGGCCTTTCACTCATCATTGAAAACTGGGACGCTTTAAACGCTTAATAGCAAGTGACCATTTTCATTTTGCCATAAAAACTATGTCATATCCCACATCCATGGTGTGCCCAAGCTGTGGCACGCTCATCAATACAGACGAAAAAAGCTGCCCACATTGTGGTGCCTGGCAACCCAATCTCTTTGGGATAGGCCCCACCCTCAACCGATTGTTTGGTGGTCGCATTGATGTCCTCACGCTTATACCAACAGGGTGCATTGGGCTTTATGTCCTTAGTTTGATATTGGACTTGGGAGCTGCGCTCAACGTCAGTGGCGGTTTGTTTGGCATGCTCAGCCCAGGGCGAAAACCACTCATATTGTTGGGCATGACCCATGGCAGTGCGCCTTGGTGGACCGTTCTAACAGCAACATACTTGCACGGTGGTTTGTTACACATCATCTTTAATGTGATGTGGATTCGGCAATTGGGCCCCGATGTTGGCCATCTTTATGGCCCAGCACGTTATTTCATTATCTATACCGTATCAGGTGCAGTCGGTTTTTTACTGTCAAACGCATTTTCGGGCTACCCCACCGTAGGCGCATCTGGGGCTATTTTTGGCCTCTTAGCAGCCCTCATTGTTTATGGTCGCAATTCAAAAAGCAGCATGGGTGCCATGATGACCCGACAGATATGGCAATGGGCCATTCTGATGTTTATCTTCGGTTTTTTGATGAGTGGCGTAAACAACTGGGCACATTTTGGTGGGTTTGCGGGTGGTTGGATTGCCGCACAATTTTTAGTTTCCCAATCAGGTCGCAGAGAAGGTCGTTTCACCATCCTCTTCGCTTTACTCTGTTTGGCACTCACCATTTTGGGGTTTGCGTTGTCCATCTGGACATATCTCCCGTTATTTATTTAATCAATACGCCCATTTTTTGTTCACACCGACGCCCTCAATCGCTTTCCAGTTCCGTCCCAAGCGGGCAAACTTCCCCCATCACCCAATATCCAATCTACATGTAAAACCACATGATCTATGGTTTCTCTGTTGTTTGTAAACGTAATATGCAACAACCCATCTCGCGTTTGAATAATGGCCGGATAATGAAACGAACCTTCACCCGTAACCAAATCCCGCCGGTGTGACCACGTCCGCCCATCGTCTTCACTGAGTGCCAATGTTAATGGATTTCGCGCCTTGGGATTGCTGTTCCAGGCCACCACCACGCGTCCATCATCCAATTTCACCGCATCAAGTGCCGCAAACGGAGAAGCCAAGTCGGTGGTTGTCGCATCAGACCAAGTGTGCCCACCATCAAAAGATTCACTTTGCAGCACACACCCTTGGCTACCAGATGGGCGCAAAAGAGCCAACAATGATCCGTCATTTCGCTCTATAAGAGTCGGATGTTGGTTGGGTTCCCCCATAATGGGCCCAGTCATAAACCACGATTGACCATCATCTTCACTGATCCAAAACCGCGAGTGCCCATCGTCATATTCCGTACCAAAAATCAAATGTCCCGATTTTAACCGAATCGGTTTACACCTCGGCACATGCCCCCACTTTGCATCCACCATCATCACATTAGACCACGTTTTGCCCCGATCATCCGATGTTTTCATTCGCAGATCACATGTTCGCCATCGAACACCTGGACCATGCCGACCGTCTAAACGGCCGTGCATGGTATTGTAAACCAAGACCACTTTCCCTTCCCGATCTTGAAACAAAATACCGTTGCCTTCCGGTTTGCTTTCCGAATCGGCAACGGTTTCTAATGGATCAAATTGATCTCGCCCACTCACACGCCGTGCAATAACCCAAGCGGCATCAGGGCGTGCCTCACCGGTTCCTGCATAATACCCTACCAAAAGATCACCATTGTCTAATTCTGTAATAACCGAACAATGGCACGATGGAAACCGCTCAGACGGCGGGGCCACCCCCTCCCATAATTCAATGGCCAAATGACACCTCCAAACTTATCCAGCAATACAAAAAAAACATTTCAAATATCGACCTTCAGGAAATGCAGCAAACGCGGGATGATCTACAGAATTCAAATGGGTTTTGATCACTTGTAAATTTCGGTTGGCTTCGGCACCAGCCAATCTTATATACCCAAAAAATGTTTCATAATCTAAAGCAGAAGAACAAGACGCACTTACCAATATGCCGCCAGGATTTAACACTTCCAGAGCCATTTTATTAAGCCGCACATATGCACGTGAAGCACGCTTGAGTGCCCCCAATGACTTTGCAAATGCGGGTGGATCCACCACAACCACATCAAACAGACGCCCGGTTTCTTTGCATGCTTTTAAATGGTCAAATACATTTTCTTGAATACAAGGGTGATCCTGAGGGTCAAAGCCATTGAGAGACAAGTTTTCTTTTGCAAGCACCAATGCGGGTTCTGAAGCATCCACACTTTCAACCCTTTTTGCCCCACCATAAGCAGCAAAAACAGAAAAACCACCCGAATAAGAAAAACAGTTGAGCACATCCGCTTCATGACAAAAAGAAGCCACTGCCAATCGGTTGTCTCTTTGATCCAAAAAGAAACCCGTTTTTTGCCCTGTATGCACATCACACACAAACTTTAAGCCATTTTCTAAAAAAGGAACCCGCTCAGGTGGCATTTCGCCAGCCAACACACCCACTGGCAATGTGTCTAAGCCCTCCCCTTCACGCGCCCCCACATCACTGCGTTCAAAAATCCCTTTGGGTGCAACCTGCTTCATGAGGGCATCCACTATAATTTCGCGCCACCGATCCATGCCCAACGTATGAATTTGAACCACCAAATAATCGCCATAACGATCCACCACCAAGCCCGGTAAAAAATCGTTTTCACTATGAATAAGGCGATAGGCATTGGTTATCGTTTCGTCAAAAGCACGCAAACGCAAAATCACAGCCTGTTGAATGCGTCGAAACATCCATTCTGCATCAATTTTTTCATTTTCATCACGCGTTAACATGCGCACAGGTATTGATGAATGGGCATTATAAAAACCTTTGCCTACAAATTTTTCGCGCCAATCCAAAACCTGAATCACTTCACCAATGGGCATGCCTTTAGGTTCTTTGGCTACCGCTGCCCGAAAAACCCAAGGATGACCTTCTAATATCCATTTTTCCCGCCCTCTTTTTAATACCAAACTTGCTTCACTCATTTTACATACCCCATTCTTTTTTCCAAAGGATCGGGTACCCAATCGGCCTGCATACCCAAATCATTCAAGATAACCTGTGCAGCATTATAACCAGGCAATCCAGTCACATTACCACCAGGGTGACAACACGAACCACATAAATATAATTTTTTTAAATGCCCACGGTAATGCCCCGCCCCCATAAATGGACGGTGATACCCAACCTGCCCATTGGTAAATGCCCCCACCAACAAATCTCCACCAACCATATTGGGCAAAGACCGCTCCGTATCTAAGGCGCTTCTTACAAACCAATCGATCACATCATCTTTTAAATTGGGTGCATAATCACACCATTTATCCAACATCATCCGACCATGTGCTGCTCGCTCTTTGTCCCAGTTTTTAGGGTCTCCATTCAAACGATAGGGCAACTTTTCCCACATAAATGCCGTATGTTTGCCCGCAGGTGCTTGCGATGGGTCAAAGTGCGTCGGGCATGCCCCCCACATCACCGTTGGCGGAATCGTACCTTTTTGATGGTGGGCCACAATTTCTGGGAATTGGTCAATGTGCTCAAGCCCCAATATCACCATCAGCGCATTTTTCACTTCTGGGTTTCGAGATGCCGCACGATATTGAGGTGGATTTTCCAAATTGAGATTTAAAGCAAATAAAGGTGCTATCAAATTGTATTCAAATGCCCGTGCGCGCGATTTCCATTTATGGGGTAATACATCATCAGACAACAGGTTTAAAAATGTTTGTTGCGGGTTCAATCCCGATGCAACAAATAACTTTGCGCCAAACCGAAAACCGTCTGTGGTTTTCACACCCACCACCTGATCTGCCTCAACAAGGATCTCATCGGGTTCACACATAACCCGAATCTCTCCCCCTGTAGCTTGCACAGCTTTTACCAATGCGCGTGCCAACCCCGCCGAACCACCCACACACATTTGAGCTTTGCCCGTGCTGGCCAACAGAGCAGGAATATGGTGTCCAAAACCAGGACATCTCAGATCCACTTCCCGTAGACCATTAAAAAAAAGCAACCCAGCCTGCACTATGGGACTTTCAAATTCTCGTTCTACAAACTCCAACGGAGACAAAACACTTGTTTGTAACAACAACCGTCCTGCTTCACTTTGTGCCAACAATTCCCGTCGTTTTTGAGGCTCCATGGGTGGCGCTTGGCTTTCGGGAATCAAAATTTTTTCTACAACTGGCAAAAATGCGTCTCGCCACCTCTTAAGTGATTCCGCATCTTTTTGACTAAATTGCGCAAACGAATCAACCGTTTTTTGAAAATCAGTCCACCAACCCAACATATCACCACTTTGAAGCACCAAGGCCACATTCAATTCGGGTTCAAGATACGTTGCCCCAAATTTTTCAAGCAGCAAATCTCGATACCAGGGCAGGTGTGTTACCCCCCGATGAAAAAAGGAATGGGTATTATGCAAAAAACCCGGATGACGCGGGTCCTCTACCGTAGACAGCCCCCCTCCGGGTCGATCAGAACGTTCAAGACATAGCGTGCGCAACCCCATCTGCCCCATATAGGCTTGCAGAATCAGGCTGTTATGCCCCGCCCCTATAATAATGCCATCATAGATGGCGTCAAAATCGGCCATTTCATTTTTTACCAATATTGTTCAACATGAATTTGTCCGGGAGACTTTCGCGAATGTTCCACAAACCCTTCTTCTTCTAACAATGCTTTCATATCCTTACACATAGCAGGATTTCCACATAAAAACACGTGTGTGTTTTCTGGAGAAGGGTGCCCACCCCAAGCTTGATCAAGAGCCCCATCGGTCCATAATTTCTGAACATGCCCAGTCAAACCGGGCCAAGGCACAGGCTCATTTTGTGGCCTACTGATCTGAGGCAGATAAATCAAATCCTTATATACCCGCTGCATAGATGTCAGCTCTTCCAGATAAGCCAAGTCCCAAGATTGACGTGCCCCTTGTAAAATAGCCAGCTTTTTTCCATTTGCCCAAGGCAAATGCGTACGCACCATACTGATATAAGGCGCAAGCCCCGTTCCCGTGCCCACCAAAACCACATGTGCGTCATCTGGCACACTTTCAAGCGTAAAGTGGCCCGTAATTTTGGGCCCCAACCACAAAAAATCACCAATATCTAAGGCAAACAAACGTGGGGTGAGTACGCCTTCGGCCACCATTGAAACATAAAATTCCAAATGGTCACGCACCAATGGCGATGACGCAATGGAATAAGCTCGACGAATCATCTTACCACTGGGGCTTGCTGACTCTAAACCACTTTCAGCCACACGTGGTGCAGTATCTGGCAACCCCAATACTGCAAACTGCCCCGGCACAAAATCTGGCAACTCCCATCCCAAAGGTGCAACACGAATGACAAACAATTCTTTACTCAATACCAATTTTCGTGTAACAACCGCGTTCAATTCCATATCTGCCAAACGAGACTCCTATATATCTATCGTTACACCCACAGAATGACCTGTCTCACATATTTGTCGCCACGTTTCATCATCCACAAAAACACCTTCATTATTTTTTTGTGCACGCATACGCGCTTCCATTTCACCTGGCATCAATATCTCTTCAAAACCTGGCATCAATGGGGAGCTTTTCAAAAAATTTACAAACGTATCCATTTCTTCACAAAATGCATCACGCCCCGTAAATGCACCAATGTCAAGCACCATCACAAACACACCATTCCCACCCGAGGCCCCACCTTCACGGCTACATCCCGCACCACCTAATGCGCCTGACAACACATCCACTACAATAGACAATGCATATCCCTTATGTGCTGAAATGCCTCCAAAAGGCAAAATGGCCCCCCGTGGCGGACCATAAAACTTGGCAGGATCTGTTGTAGGGTTTCCTTCCGCATCAATCACCCAACCTTCTGGTAATTTTTCTCCCCTGTTGCGTTTTACCCTAATTTTTCCTTCGGCCACGACACTGGTTGTTAAATCCACCACAATTGGAAAATCCTTTCCAGTGGGAATGCCTACAGCAATAGGATTGGGTGACATACGCGCACCAATTCCACCAAATGGTGGCTGCAACAACCCGCCCCCATGATTGTTACACATCACAATACCTATCATCTCTTGTTCGGCTGTTTTTTCAACATATTCGCCCAACCGACCAATGTGACTACAATTAAACACTTCCACAACAGCCACCGATCTGGCACGCGCTTTTTCTATGGCCAAATCTATGGCCTGATGGCATATGGTTTGTCCAAACCCCCAGCCACCATCTACAACAGCAGATGCATCGGCTTCTTTGGTGATTCGAATCTTTTGCCCCGCTTTAACCTGCCCATTTCCCAGTGCTTTGATATACTGTACAACCCGAATAACGCCATGCGAATCATGCCCCATCAAGTTGGCCAAAACCAGCGAATGGGCAATTTGTTTTGCTTCTACCGCATCCAACTTTGCACCTTCAAACACCGATGCACAAGCATTTGTTAGTTTTTCCACATTAAAAACTGGCATGCGCTTCTCCCTTGCACTCTTTTACAAGTTAAACAATCGGGCGTAATCTAGGCTTGAATGGGCATATGGTCAAGCCTTCTCTCCTTCCAAACTCGCCACCCCAACACCCCCAACAACTTTAAGACTTGACGTTTTTTCGGCCAAACAACATACTCCGTATAACTCAATTACCCTGCATAGCCCAGTAAAATGGACACGCCTTGCCATGCAAACCAAACTCAACAAAACAATTGCCAACATCTTAGAGATACTCAACAAAGATTTATCTCCAGAAGAATTGTTACAACAAGTGGGAACCCATCTTCACCAATTTATACCTTTTGACCGTTTTAGCCTCAGTGTTGCCCAATTGAGATATTGGTTTTTTCTTCAAAACCAAGAAGTCACGACAAAAAGCGATTTTTCTCCCTACAATGCAACATCATCTGCCAGCACACATGCCTTTATCTATCAAGAACCCACTTTAAGACACAATATTTCCAATGAAATACAATTTCAATATGACCAAGATCTTCAACAAGAACAGATGTATTCCGATATCATCATTCCTTTCACCGTGGATGATATACCTATTGGCACCTTTAATTTTTCCAAAAAAGAATCAGGGTTTTATTCTCAAGAATACTTTCATGTTGCCCAAAGTCTAACACATATTATCGCCTTAGTAGCCAAAAAATTTTGGCCAAGCAAGAGAATCAAGCCATAGGTAGAATCACCCAAGAACTTCAACAAGCCAATCACATTGACGATATCTTAAAACATATACTTGAACACCTTCACTTCCACTATGACCGGGTTCGCGTATATCTATATGATGAAACCACCGACAGTCTCATAGGTCGTCTTCAAATTACTGCCAATGGACAATTGATCCCCCTAACAAGCACCTATCCATTTCGCACAGATC
Organism: Candidatus Latescibacterota bacterium; assembly: GCA_038279365.1. Lineage (GTDB taxonomy): Bacteria > Latescibacterota > UBA2968 > UBA2968 > UBA2968 > JABIFK01. Next base: position 36,322 of record JAYODI010000060.1, read on the forward strand.
CCTACACGCAGCAAACCATTCTCCAAAATCTACCTCAAATTTTTACGACCAACACACAAGAACACAAAAACTGGCTTAACCATATTCAAGAAGAGAGCATTTTAAATCCTTTAGGTAATCAGGAATGGGCAGAAATTGCACTTAAAGTGCATCAACATGGACAAGAAATCATTGTTGGAAAAATCTCCCTCGACAATAACTACACCCAAATCCCCCTTATACAAAAACACCTCAACCAACAAATGACCTTCATCAGGCAAGCTGCCATAGCAATTTCTCAAGCAAAACTACTCGAAAATATGGCAGAGCAAGTGCGCCAGCGAACCCAAAAACTTCTGGAAACCAACAATTTACTTAATGAAAAGGACAAATTACTTTCTGCTCTCCAAGAAGTAAGTCATCGTTCTTTATCGTATCTTAATCAAGATGAAATAATCGATAATTTTGCAAAGCAAATTATACAATCGGGAATTTTAAGAAGCCTCATGATTGCCTTGGTAGATCACGAAACCGAAACCGTTGAAATTGTGAGAGCATTTCAGAGAAACTTGCCAGAAGGACCAGATGGCCCCGTACATATTTTAAATCATCCCAAAACCTGTGGCACACGTTATCATTTGAGCGAAAACAACATTACGCCACTTACTGCCCGAACCGGAGAAATGCAAATTGCAGATTCCATTTCGGATCAACGTCTTGATACAAAGTTTGAAGATGACCAAGACTGGGATGACAAAATAGCATATTTTATTCCAGTTAAACGCGAAGACAAAGTGGTTGCTGTTTTGGCAACGGGTACCAGACACAAAGATAAAAATCTCTTTTTGCAACATCTTCAGTTCATGGATCCTGTGTTTAATCAATTGGGAATTGCATTAGAGCATGCTTCACTCTATCAAAAAGTTAAAAAAAATGAGATTCATTACCGTTCGTTATTCGAGAATATGCAAAGTGCATATATTGCCCCCCAAAACGAATGGACAAAATTTCAAGGGAGAGTTAAAGTATGA
>JAYODI010000061.1:0-36870 GCA_038279365.1 Candidatus Latescibacterota bacterium
ATACATCATGCATGCCCAAAACCTTATTCAGGGCAAAGCATATACCGATTTGGGTGTTTTGTCTCTTGATGGCGTTGCTCAGGCAGGCACCCCTCCAGGATACCCGCTAACCATTGCCCCACTTCTTGCGCTCTTTGGGTTAAATTTCATTGTGCTCAAAGTACAGATGGCCTTTATTTTTGGCTTCGGCTTATGGATCTACTGGCGACATGTTCAAAATGAAATGCCATCTCAGTGGGTATTGGGAACATTGGCTTTTTTGGCATTTACGCCTTGGATATTAAAATTTTCCAATAATTTACTCACCGACATCCCCTACTGCACAACATCTCTACTTGCCATTTATTTGGGCCACCGTTTTTTTCAAAACCAGCCCAACATCAAAGAAGCACTCTACCTCAGCATATCACTTATTCTGGCGTGTTCTTTTCGCAGCGTGGGCATCGTTATCATTGGTACAACCGTTATCTACGCCGCATTGTTCCGACGTAAGCACCTCATCTACGCATTCGGTATCGCACTTGTTTCATATATCTCTATAGCCTTTATCAATCGCGCATTTGAAGCCGGTGGATCATATGCCAACCAATTTTCACTTGATCCCTACATTATCGCCAGCTCAATATGGCAAAATACCATTGGATTAGAACGTTCATTTACACAAATGATTGCATTGTATCCATCTCGCAATGAAGACAGTTGGCTCTATTCCATTATCAATTTACCCGTCCTGATTACCTACCTTTCCTTCATGTGTGTGGGCATCTTTCGCAGCATCAAAAAAAGAGGCATCTACCTGCAAGATCTTTATTGGCCTCTTTGTCTTGTCCCCCTTCTTATCTATCCCTATCCAATGCGTTCACGTTATTTACTGCCCTTATTGCCCTTTACACATTTTTATGTCATCATCGGTTTTAGATACGTATTGGCCAATATATGGCCCCTTATTTCTCAATCATTCCTCAAACCCATATACCGCTACAGAATAATCCTACCCGCTTTATTATGGATGCCGCTTTTTGTTGCCTATTGGGGGCATTATACACTTCGCCCAACCACTGTAGAAGCAAACATATTAAAAGACCCCGACGTGCAAAGCCTGTTTCAAGAAATCAACAACCACAAACGCGAGATTTCACGCGTATTGTTCTGGCGCCCACGTATGCTTCGCTTATTTACCGGGGTTCACACGGCCGGTTTTTATAACCTCAATGAACACCCTTGGACACCACAAGAAATTATGCACATCCATAGCTTGGGCGTTACACATCTCATATTAGACCCCAACAATCCCAAACTCACAGAGTTTACAACCCACAACCCGCATCTGTTTAAATCCTTATACAAAAACCCCACTTTTCATCTCATGCGTATTGAACTCTCTCCAAAAACATTAGATGTGGCGACACCTTAACATGCATATTCTGATGCTCTGTCACGAATTTCCACCTCTTGGCGGGGGGGGAGGGCGCGTGTGTTATGAAATCGCACGCGAATTGGTGCAATCTGACTGTAAAGTAACAGTGATCACCACCAACCATCGCAATCTACCTCATCAGGAGCATATGGATGGCATTGAAATACACCGCGTTTATGGCAAACGCAAAAGTGATTTGCATAACAATGTCCCCATCACAATGGCCAGCTTTTTAACACTCGGTACTCAAAAAGCTCGTCAATATATCCAAAATACGCCAATAGATTTGATCCATGCCTACTTCACAATTCCTGCAGGTTTGTCTGGCGTATGGCTCAAAAAAACAACTGGGCTTCCCTTGGTTGTTTCTCCTCATGGATCAGACGTTCCCCACCACAACCCTGAAAAATTCAATTTACCCGTACGTCTTCTCACCCCAATCATTAAAAAAGTATGGCAAAAAGCAGACCGAGTGGTAACGGTTAGTGACGGCCTACGCCAAACAGCGTTGCGCACCGCGCCCAATATGCCCATAGATGTCATTCACAATGGCATCGACACACACCATTTCACCCCACCACACATCTCCCCACAAAATAAAATCCCCCAACTGATTGCTGTTGGGAGATTGGTCAAACTGAAAGGATTGCACAACCTCATAGAGGCACTTGCACAAGTCAAACAGCAAGGCCATTCCTTTCATTTAAAAATTGTGGGAGATGGCCCTGAAAAAAACAATTTGATTAAACAAGCGGAACATTTGGCAATCAAAGAGTCCGTGACGTTTTTGGGGCATATTCCACACGAAAACTTGCCCCACCAGTATCAACAAGCCGACCTATTTGTGCTTCCATCCTTGGCAGAATCCTTTGGTCAAGTTTTTGCCGAAGCCATGGCCTGCGGATTACCAATCATTGGCTCAACCACAGGAGGTATTCCTGAAGTGGTTGGCTCTCATCAACAAGAATGGCTCATCCCCCCCGGTGATGTATCAGCCTTAGCAAAAAAAATATCTAAACTGCTCGCCTTATCCGACCAACGTCAAAAACTACGAGAAACCAACCCAGATTATGTTCGCAATCACCTCACCTGGTCACACTGTGCACAAGCGTATTTAGAATTGTACCAAAGCCTCATTGTTAAAGTTTGATCACACCTATTTAAAACCGTAAGAACTTTGTCTAAAACCTAAAGTATTCATATATTTATGTGATATTGGTTCCATTTGTTTTGGGCCTAAATGTAAACCTCTGATTTCCTCCATTTTTGACCCAAAAACCAAAAACCAACTCAACCTATTGCCAAATTTGCCGATGGTAATAACAGAGAGCTTGGTACATAACTTGCGTATTCTTATATCTACATAAAAGCACCCCCTATTTGTGCTTTCTACCACCCTCACAACATCCCACATAAATACCTGTTTTAAAGCTATTTACCATCCCACACCCCGTTGCAAACTATCCCTACAGTAACCTTGTAGATGGAATATTTTTCCATCTCAGTTTGATATATGTCCTTTTTTGCCTTGAGTTATGAAGGAGCAGACCATGCTTATACTTGGCATTGTCCACCAACATGATGCCGGTGCAGCACTTATTGCCAACGGCCAAATTGTTGCTGCCATAAATGAAGAACGTCTCAACCGCCAGAAACTTTATTGGGGGTGGCCCGAATTGGCCATTCAAGAAGTGCTTCGCATTGCAAACGTATCCCCTGCCGATATTGATGCCGTTGCCATTTGCAACACCACCAATTCAACAGAGGCAAGTGGGTGGGATAATTTTTATGCCAAAGACCTCAAGCGACGGATGCTCATACACTTGTCCAAATTGGGAGTGGCGCGTTTCATTGGTGGCAATCAATTAGGCATTGCAGGCTATCGGTTCTTAAACACCAAAAAGTGGAACATCACCCAAAATCGACAACAGTCTCAGTCACTAACAGCATTGGGTATCACAGCCCCTATCCACACCATAGATCACCACACATCTCACCAAGCTTCGGCCTATTATACCTCGGGTTGGGACACATGCCTCAATATTTCACTCGATGGTGTCGGTGATGGATATTGTTCGCGCATTGCCGTTTGCCAAAATGGCCAGATGCGCCAAATTCACAAAATCCCCTTTTACCACACACCTGGGCAATATTATGGCTTTGTCACTGGATGGGCGGGTTTTACCCCCGGTAAACACGAGGGTAAAATCACAGGATTGGCAGCTTATGGGAACCCTCAAAAAGCCATTGAGATCTTTCGTGAACGCATCAGTTACTCACCCGCAAAATTCTCATTTATCAATCATGGCATGTGGGGGTGGGCAGAGTATGAATATCTATCTAAAAAGCTTGAAGGATTAGACAAAGCCGATGTCGCAGCAGCCATTCAAACACATATAGAAGATCTCATTACACAATACATCCAACAAGCGGTACAAAAAACAGGGCAATCGCGGATCGTCCTCTCTGGCGGATTGTTTGCCAATGTTAAACTCAACCAACGCGTTCTCGAAATAGATGGTGTTGAAGACGTTTACATACACCCCCATATGGGTGACGGCGGTTTGGGTGTTGGCGCAGCACTCACCTTGGCTTCGCACCATAACCCCATTTTGCCACAACGCCTTCCCAATGCCTATTTGGGTACAACGGCATCAGATACTGAAATTGAACAAGCACTCAGCCACGAAGGCTTGGCATTCCAGCGACACGAAAATGTAGAAGAGGTCATTGCTGAACAATTGGCACAAGGCCGTGTTGTAGCACGCGTCAATGGCCAAATGGAATATGGCCCTCGCGCATTGGGCAATCGCTCCATTCTCTACCAAGCCACAGATGTCACCGTGAATAATTGGCTCAACAAACGCCTCAAACGAACCGAGTTTATGCCATTTGCACCAGCCATTCTTAAAGAACGTGCATCAGAATATTATATAGGGTATCCCACGGCTGACTTTGCTGCCGAATTTATGACCATCACCTATAACGTAACCGAAAAATGCAAGCAAGAAGCCCCGGCAGTGGTACATGTTGATTATACTGCAAGACCTCAGACAGTCTCTGAAACAACAAACCCCTCTTTTTATAAAATATTAAAAGCTTATGAAAGATTAACAGGCTTTCCACAACTTATTAATACAAGCTTCAATATGCATGAAGAACCCATCGTATGTACGCCAACAGACGCTATTAGAGCTTTTCAACAAGGTCACATCGACATCTTGGCAATCGGTCAGTACATTGTGCCACATCCAGAATTACAGCAAGATACAAAAACAGAATACACTTCATTGCAGGAACAATAATAATGCGCCATTGGCGATTTATTGTAAAAATGACAATCAGCATATTATTAATAAGCTGGCTCATTTCAAACTTGGATATAAACACAGCTTGGAACGTATTACAAAGTTTTGATGGTATTTATTTTTTTCCACTTTTCATGCTCAATGTTATCGGTATTTTCTTAAGCGTATGGAAATGGTGGCTGGTCATTCATACCTCTGCAAAAGTACCCTCACTAGGTTTTCTCACAAAGCTTTTTTGGGTTGGCCTCTTTTTTAATAATTTTATGCCAGGACGCACAGGTGGTGATGTCATACGAGCGTATGGCCTCACTCAAAAAACTCAGCAGACCGCCAAATCAATGATATCGGTTCTCACTGACCGATTGCTCAACTTCTTTGCATTATTGACTCTCTGCCTAATTTCTTTTTTGTGCGTTGGCAATTTGGGAAACTTCACCTTTACTTTTTCCGAACTGAACCCTTGGTGGCTCTTAGTAACTGCCTTTATTGGCCCCATTATTTGGCTAATATTTAAAAATTCAAAACCCATTCAAAAATTTATAACCCCAATACCACAAGCCCTACGTACATCCATTGAAAAACGACGCACACTATTTGCCGCGTTTATACTGGCAATAGTCTATCAAATTACCATGATTTTAAGCCATGTAATCGTATCAAAGGGACTTGGTCAACATATTGGGCTGACACACTTCTTTTATCTTATTCCTATCACAGCCATCGTCACCTTACTCCCCATCTCAATCAATGGAATTGGGCTGCGAGAAGGGGCATTTGTCGTCACTTTTTCGCTGGTAGGATTGGCCACAGAAGAAGCGCTTTCATTATCGTTGATAATCACCTTGACCACCCTCTTAACCAGTTTAATAGGAGGATGGTTCTATATCACGAACCCAATCTTTAAACCATCATCACATTCTGCAACCTATGATTCAGCTTACGATGGCATTCGAACCAAATAACCAAAAGCACATCATAATGACACAAACAAAAACAAATCGAACCCTTTTAAAAATCATATTGATTGTTGCATTGGGTATTCGTTTGGCTGCAAGTTGGTCCATTCCCCAAGATATGTACTCAGACTCCATGACGTATGATATTCTGGGGCACAATATATCGCAAGGATTAGGTTTTACACTCAATGCAGAGTCTCAAATTCCAAGCCGTGCTAGGCCACCTGGATATCCCACATTTCTTGCCGCAATATATACCGTTTTCGGTCACAATATACAAATCGCACTTTTGATTCAGGCATTGTTAGGCACCGTCACCGTCTATTTGGCCTATGCCATTGGAAATATCCTCTTCAAAGAACAAAGAGTAGGGCTTGTCACCGCACTGATTGTCGCCCTATACCCAGGCTTGATTTATTATGACAGCCGCCTTTTGCGAGAAGGATTATGTACATTTCTATTTACATTGACCATCTATATGGCATTACAACCAGATAAAAAAGTAATAAGCTTGAAACGATATATATTGACAGGTCTATCCCTCGCATTTCTGAGTGCTATCCGTCCCGAAATGATGTTATTGAGTCTACCTATTTTTTTTATTCTCGCACAACCCTTGCATTCCCTCCAACAGAAATGCAAGCTCGCCCTCATCTTTATCCTCCCAATTTTGTTGATATGGATTCCTTGGACTGCCCGAAATTATATACACTTTGGCAGCATTTCACCCGTATCAGCAGGTATTGCCACTACCGTATGGTTTGGCACACGTTGGGCAAGTATTGGTGGAGAACAAAATGATGACCTTGCCAGAAAAGCATTGCGTCAACGCAACGATGAACTCACAGACGAAGCAATCACAAGTCAAAAAGGTCTGGCGAAAAATACAGGCGAAATTGCCAAAGAGGTGGACCTTGATAAACGTTTTTCTCGAGAAGTATGGAAAGACTTAACACAACGCCCTCACTGGTTTGCGGGTTTAATCATAAAAAAAATGTACTTCTTCTGGAGAGATGCCAATGGCGTTACCAAAACATTGCCTCGAATTCATTGGTCTCTCCCCTACCTGCTTAATACCTACTATTATACTCTATTGGGTTTATCACTGTTTTGTATCATTATCGCAAGGAAAAATAAACAAATATCAAGTATTGCTATAACCATATTAACTTTTATGATGATCTATGCACTCTTACATGTTCGCAACCGATATCGTATCCCAACCCTCCCCATCGTATTTGTACTTTCAGCGGGTGGCTTTTGGACCCTCTATGACCAACTCAAACATTGGATTTTAAACCGTAAACCAACTACCTCTTAATTCCCCCTCTGGAGGACAACAATGACACAGGACCCAACTATGGCACCTGAAAACAAAGAGACTGAAATTACCGCAGAACTCGGCATGGTCAGCATCATCATTCCTGCCTACAACGAAGAAAATGCCATTGTCGAAACCATTGAGCAAGTACGACAAGTGATGTCGGCATCTCAATACGATTACGAACTCATCATCGTAAATGATGGTTCCACGGATAAAACAGGTGAAAAAGCGCGACAAGCCGGTGCACGTGTGCTCAACCATGAAACCAATCACGGTTATGGTGCGGGTTTAAAAACGGGTATTCTCGCCGCCAAAGGTGATTGGATTGTGATCACCGATGCCGATGGCACATATCCCAACGACCGAATTCCCGACCTTTTGAGTGAAGCGGGGCCTCACGACATGGTGGTAGGCGCACGGGTAGGCGATGCCGCTAAAATCCCTCTCATTCGTCGCCCCGCCAAATGGGCCTTGGCACAATTTGCCAACTACCTTTCCGAAACAAAAATACCCGACTACAACTCGGGCTTGCGCGTTTTTCGCAAAGACTTGGCCAAACGCTTCTTCAAAATTTTACCCTCGGGTTTCTCATTTACAACAACCATTACCCTGTCATCACTTTGTAATGGATATCGCGTCAAATATATTCCCATTGCCTACTATGAACGCACGGGCAAATCCAAAATCAAACCCATTCGCGATACCTATCGTTTCTTCATGCTCATCTTGCGTACCACCGTTTATTTTAACCCACTCAAAGTCTTCATGCCCATCAGTTTCACCCTGTTTAACTTGGGCATTGTAAAATTGGCCCACGAAATTTACACTGCGGGTGGTGTTGCCGAAACGTCCATTTTCCTGGTTCTGGCATCTTTCCAAATGGCAGCCTTAGGGCTTTTGGCAGACATGATTGATAAAAGGCTGTAAAGACAAAACTGACGTATTGCCATCACCCATTTGAAATTCAAATACCCATCACCATTGAGACCTTAATCTCCTTCAATTCACAAAAAGTTACTCATGGCATCACCTCAAAACATTCTCTATATCATCCCACGACCAGAAATTGGTGGTGCCGAGCGCCAGCTCCTCATGTTGATGCAGGGATTAGATCGCAGGTATTATTGCCCACATGTGGTTTGTCTTGATGGCGATGGCAGTTTGTTAGGGGGCTATCAAGAAGCATCCGAATCCTGTGTGGTGCTCAATCGCAAAAAAGCATTTGACTGGCGCGTGTTGCAAACACTCCGAGCACATATCCAAAACCTGCAACCGGCAATCGTACACACGTGGCTTTATATCGCCAACCTCTACGGCAGCATGGCCACACGCACCTCAACCCAGGTACCTGTTATTGTTTCACAACGTGGTTTGGGCATTGACCCACAGCACAGTGCATTTAAAATTTGGCAAATGCGAGTCTTGAACCGCCTCATTGCCAAAATAAGTGACCGCCTCTTGGTCAATGCACAAGCCGTAACAGAACCGATGTATCAGGTTGGGTTTCGTCCAGACAAAACACAGATCATTTACAACGGGCTCAACTTAGACATTCACATTACAGAGCAACAAAAAAACAATCTGCGCCGTGAACTCAACATTCACCCAGACGAAACCATCTTGGCGGCCATTGCACGCACAGATCCTAAAAAAGACTTAGAAACCATGTTGCGTGCATTTGCCATCGTTCACAAACAAAACCCAAAAACACGTTTGATTATCGCCGGTGGTGGTTTTCCTGAGTATCAAAAAAAACTCGACCATTTGGCCGAGCAATTAAACATCCAAAGTCATGTCAATTTCCTTGGGTTTCGAAACGACCCACAAGTCATACTCTCAATTTGTGATGTTTCGCTCTTATCTTCACTCACCGAGGGATTGCCCAATGCCATTCTTGAATCGATGGCCCTTGGCAAACCTGTTGTGGCAACGGCTGTTGGTGGTGTTCCAGAATTGATTACAGATGGTGTACACGGTTATTTGGTGCCCAAAGGCGACTACGAACAATTTGCATGTAGTATTTTGAACATCAACACAGATCGAGCCCAAGAAATGGGATTGGCAGCAAAAGCAAAAGCACATCAACAATTTAGTCAACAAGCCATGATCGATACAACAACACAGGTTTACGACCAAATATTAGGCAAAGAATCCGAACACCTCAATATGTCTATCCAACAAGAAATCATCACTTCCTAAATGAGTATTGGAAGTCACAGAAGACACATCCAAACCTGCCCAACCCATGTCTGATCGACCATTACACATCCTCATTGTGACCAGCATATATCCAACAAAGGAAAAACCTGCTTTGGGTGCATTTGTTGCCAGTCAGGTCACCTCCCTGCGCAAGTTGGGGCTGCACTGCGATGTGCTTTTTATAGACATGGGCAAATCCAAGATGGAACTGCTCAAAAGCATTGGACGTGTTAGATACGCCTTATCATCAGGACAATATGATCTCATTCATGCACATTTTGGTTACAATGGCATACCTGCAGCCTTACAAAAAAAAGTGCCATTTGTCATTTCATTTTGTGGCACAGATCTCAACCATCCCAAGCACCGCCCTATTTCGCAGTGGGTTGCCAAAAGAGCCGCTGCCAGCATCGTGAAAAGCGAATCGCTTTACAAGCTCCTCAACCGCCCAGCACACATCATACCCAATGGTGTTGATACAGAACATTTTAAACCCAAAAACAAAGCAGATGCACGACACCAACTCAGTCTCGACCTCGACAAAAAATATGTGCTCTTTGTGAGCACCGACCTTTCACGCCCAGAAAAACGCTTTGAATTGGCCAAAGATGCCGTAGTAAAAGCAGGTTGTGACCTCCTCACAATGAGCAATTGCACCCCCGCTGAAGCACCTTTTTATTTTAATGCGGCAGACGCATTGATTCTCACATCGACCTATGAAGGCTCTCCCAATACCATAAAGGAAGCCCTCGCCTGCAACTTACCGATTGTGAGCACCGATGTTGGCGATGTGCGCACACACATCCAAAACGTTCACAACTGCCAAATATGTCATGACACCGTCACAGATCTGGCCAATGGCTTACGCGCTGTTTTGGCCGATGGGCGTCCATCTAATGGCCGTGATAACATTGCACACCTTTCAACCGATCATATTGCCAAACAAATTTTGAAACTTTATCAGCAAATCCTCCACAAGCAGGTGACCCCATGAAAATGGCCATGGTTGTTCACTCCTACTACCCCGCCGATGTGCGTGTGCGCAGAGAATGTGACGCACTCTCAGACCGAGGTGAATTGGTAGATCTCATATGTTTGCAAAAATCAGGCGAGGCAACCACAGAAGTCATTGACAACGTCACCGTCTATCGCTTGCCCGTGCAACATCACCGAGGCCAAGGCCCAGTTGCTTATATTGTTGAATATCTTAACTTTTTCATACGTGCGTTTTTTTGTCTAACAAGACTTTATATGCGCAACAAATATCCCATTGTGCAAGTGCACAACATGCCAGATTTTCTTGTATTCACCACCGTTATCCCCAAATTGTTCGGCTCTAAAATACTCTTAGATATGCACGACATTACCCCCGAACTCTTTGTCTCTCTTTATGGCATCTCCGAAAAAAGCATCACCTTTAAATTGTTGTGTTTTGCCGAACGACTCAGCTTGGCCTATGCCAACGCAGTCTTAACCGTCAACCAAAACATCCGCGACCTCTTTCTCACGCGGAATCCCATAGCCCGCAAAATTGAGGTCGTCATGAATGCCCCGGACCCACGCTATTTCACCCCAACAAGGTCCGGGGCATTACCCATCAATGGTGCTGTGCGCTTATTTCACCACGGTCAAATTTTACGTCGTTACAGTTTTGAAGTGGCACTCGAAGGCTTTCAAATTGCCAAACAGCACATTCCACAACTCGAATTTGATCTATACGGCGATGGCGAAGAACAATATTTGGCCGAGTTGCAAATCTATTTACAAAAACACAATTTGCAAGATTGTGTACGCTTTCACGACCGAGTGCCAGTTAACCAAGTGCCGCATTTAATCGAACAAGCACATATCGGCATCGTCCCTTGTAAAAAAGACATTTTTGTAGACAAAGTAATGTTGCCAGTACGCTTGCTGGAATACATTGCAATGAACGTTCCCACCATCATCTCTCGTGTGGGCACGGTTGAATCATATTTTAACGATGACGAAGTGGCCTACTATCCACACGATGATGCACAAGCGTTGGCCGATCAAATTGTAGCGCTTTACCAAAACCCTCACAAACGCCAAATACAGGTAGAAAAGGCAAAAAAAGCTTTTCAAAATCATACTTGGGAACGTCAAAAAGAACGTTACTACGCTGTAATAGACACACTTTTAGGCAGAGACACACAAATCAAAATGACAGATAATATTGCTGTGCAACAAAATAAGATGGAAAACACACTGGAGAAAATAAACACATGAACGTGCTTGGCATACACGATGGCAAAGACGCAGGCGTTTGTTTGGTCACAGACGGCAAACCCATTTATGCAGCCAATGAAGAACGGTTTTCGCGCAAAAAACTACACTTTGGATTTCCTTACCTTTCATTGCACAACCTGCTTGAAACCACCGGCATCAAGCCCGAAGAAATTGATCGGGTGAGTGTGGGTTTTCAAGCCATGGTCGAAACCGAAGATTATCCCATATACAACGACATTGATGACACCAATATTTTCCAATCTATTTTTGCGGGCGCCACACGTTTATTGGGCCCAGTCACATCCACACGTGCTTTTGTCAAAATGTCACAACACGCACTGAGCCTCATTAGCAAAAACAAACAAGGGCTTCAAAAAGCGCTTACCGATCATGGAATTATTGCGCCCATTAAATATATAGACCACCACAAAAGCCATGCCGCGTCCACTTATTATACATCTGGTTTTCAAGATGCGCTCATCGTCACAGCAGATGGCGGAGGAGATGGTTTGGCGGGCAGTGTGTATACTGGCCGTGGTGGAAAGCTATCTGTCATATCCGAATGGCCACGTGTGCATTCACCAGGTAATTTTTGGTTTCTAATCACATATATATGTGGGTTCAACCCCATTAAACATGGCGGTAAAATTACAGGCCTTGCCGCCTATACCGTTTGTGAAGAAGCACACCAAGTAATCTCAGAGTTTTATGGCTACGACCCCAATCGCCTTAGTTTTACCAACAAAAAACACCTCCTTTTTGGCGACGCATACCATGCCTTAGCAAAAGCGCTTGAAAAATTTGATATGCAACAGATTGCATATGGTGCCCAAAAAGTACTCGAAGAAACGATGTGCGGTGTCATTCAGGCCGCTGTCAAAAAAACAGGGCTCTCCAAAGTGGCCCTTGCTGGCGGTACCTTTGCCAATGTGCGCCTCAATCAAAAAATTCTCGAACTCGATGGCGTAGAAGAAATCTTTATTCACCCCCATATGGGCGATGGAGGCGTTACTATAGGCTCAGCTCTTGAAGTCACCGCCGAAATACAAGGCCTTGTGCCCACAGCCATTGGTGAGGTTTATTGGGGCAATGCCACCACGGATGCAATCATCGAAGAAACATTGGCCCAATATCCAGTACAGTTTGAAAAACTAGCGGATCCATCAGAAGCGATTGCAGATTGTTTGGTGCAAAAACAAGTATTAGGTCTCTTTAACGGCAAAATGGAATATGGCCCTCGCGCCTTAGGCCATCGCACCATTATGGCCGAACCCACCGACCCAACCATGATGGACTGGCTCAACAAACGGTTAGAGCGCACCGAGTTTATGCCCTTTGCCCCTATTATCCTTGAAGAAGATGCGCCCCTGTATTTTGAAAATTTCGATGCGGGGCGCTTACCTGCCCGCTTTATGACATTGTGTTTTAACGTAACCGAATACGGCAAAAAAATGGCCCCAGGCATCGTCCACAAAGATGGCACCGCGCGCCCACAAATTGTGAATGCCACCCATAACACCTACGTTTACAAAGCCCTCAAAGCCTACAAAGCCAAAAGCGGTCTGTCTCTGGGCATCAACACCAGCTTTAACAAACATGAAGAACCGATTGTTTGCCACCCCCGTGACGCCATAGATGAACTCCTGCGTGGTGGTGTGGATGTACTCTTTATTGAAAATTATAAAGTTCAAAAAAAACCATAATGCAAAAACCCACCAGATCACCACAAAAAAGCCGCTTGTCGTTAACGACAAGCGGCTTTTTACATGGTTTCAGACAAATTTATCGCCCACGAAATATCTTCCCACCCTCCGCAACCCCCAACGCTTTGTTCATCACATCAATGACCCGCTCGACCTCAAATGGTTTGGTCACAATACCACTTATACCAATGGTGCCCAAATGTTGTGCCATACCTTTATCGATATGTGCAGATATCACGATCACAGGTGTTTTAAAACCCTGTTTGCGAATAAACTCCAAAAACTTTTCGCCTGTAATATCGGGCATTTGTAAATCCAGCATGACCAAATCAATCTTCTTTTTTGGCAAAATACCCAAAGCTTCTTTGGCAGACTGAGCCATTTCTGCTTCATAGCCATATACCGTCACAATTTCTTTTAAAACCTGGCAAATAGAAAATTCATCATCCACAATCAATACGCACGGCATAACCACCTCAACTGTTGCAAAAATTCACACCCGTGTAAAATTGCCACGCATAACCGCACGGCAAACATAGGCCACAAAACAATAAAAAACAACACCTTAACTTCGATTTAAGCATTGGCACAACCCTTGCATTCATATCCAAACAAACACACCTTTTAATTATACGAAATTTTCGACAATGAACAGATATTTTTCAAAACATCTCATTTTAATCTTTCTCTTGGTACAAACAGGGTGCACCACGTATGCCCAATTTACAGGTGACTTTCGCACCCACGTTGCCAACCAAGATTATACCCAAGCATTGGAAAACCTAAACGATTCCAAAAAGGGCAACAACAAACTGCTTTATTTGCTCGAAACCGGGCTTATTGCGCATTATCAAAAACAATATACACAATCAAACCGATACTTTGCCGCAGCTGAAAAACACGCCGATGCACTTTATACCAAATCCATCTCGCGCCAAGCTGCATCGCTCATTACCAATGATACAATCAAAAACTACAAAGGCGAAAGCTTTGAATTGGTGGCCATTCATTACTATCGCGCACTCAATTACTGGTATTTGGGCTTACCCGAAGACGCATTGGTCGAATGCCGCAAAGCCAATCTCAAACTGGCGCAATACGCCATTCACAATGGCAAAACATCTTATAAAAACGACGCTTTTATCCATTATATGACGGGCCTTTTTTACGAAGCCACAGGAGAATACAATGACGCTTACATTTCATACCAACACGCACAAGATGCCTACGCGCACTATGCTACCGTCTTTGATGTGTTGCCACCACAAGCACTCGAACAAGATTTGCAACGCGTTTCTGAAATTCTAAACGGCGTTGAAGTGGCCTCTCTGAATACCACGTCATTTTTATCGCCTGTTGGAGATGGCGAACTGGTCATCTTCTCAGAAATTGGTTTTGTGCCTCGAAAGTTGCAAGAAGAAATCGACTTGCCACTTTATGACAACGACATCAAACGCAGTAAAAATATAGAAACATCTGTATTGGCAAAAGACATTTCGAATCGTCGTTATCACGTTCAAAACCAAGGGCATGTCGATTACTGGTTGCGCGTAGCACTGCCCAAATACGATGTCACAACACCCCAAACCTGGACCACATCTATTAGCACCGATGGGCAACAAACACAAACCGCTATCGCACAAAGTTACGCAGACATCGCAAAAGCCTCTTTAAACGACCATTACCCAGGCATATTGATCAAAACAACAGCCCGTGCATTCGTGAAATACATCACCTATCTCAAAGCCAAAAAAGAAAACAAAGTGCTTGGATTTTTTACCAATCTCTTCAACGTCTCAACCGAAATAGCCGACACGCGCAGTTGGGTTTCGCTTCCAAACAACATTCAAATAGGCAGACTCACATTGCCACCAGGCAAACACACCATCACCATAGAAGCCCATGACAAAAGTGGCAACATCATCGAAACCAAAACATTCGAAAACATAGAAATCAAACCCGGACAACGCACATTTATCAGCCACAGGTTTTACCGTTAAAAGGAGCACCACAATGAAAACCATCATCGCCTCATTACTCGCACTCGTCACATTAGTAAACATCGCAAGTGCGAAAGACAATTTACCTCCCACACGTGGGCAAGTCATTAACATTGTAGAATGGGACGGGGGCGAGCTCCCCAAAGTATACGAACGCTCAGAGCAAATGCCCTTTACCCAAACCGATATCACCCGTTTGGTTGCCAGTGGTTTTGATGCTCCCCTTATTGCCAAAATGATTGCAGAAAGACGCTATGTAGGAGATGCCTCTGCCAATGGACTGATTGCACTAAAAAACAACGGCGTTGCACCCGAAATTATTCAAGCGGTATCCAAACATGCTTTGGCACCCAACCGTGCCATTAATCTAACCATTTACCTCGAATTTGAAGGTGAATCACAAATGGCTCGCAAACGCTATCTTTACATTATGATGCCAGATGGCTCTCTTGATCGCGTTTTTACAGCAGATTTAGGAACTGTTTTATCTGGGCACTGGAAAAACGATATACTTATAGACAACACGGATCCCTTGCTCACGCGCCAAGTTCGTCGAATTGCATTTTCGGGTACATTGCCCCTTAAAACTTATGGTCAAAAAGAGGTACGCATTTTCACATCGACACGCCCAGGCATTTACCACATCAAAGACATTCCACAACAAGATTTGGCCAGCGTTAAAATTTATACCATGGATTACCCCACCAGTTCACTGCGCCAAGATTGTCGCATAACGGTGCGCCACAAACAAGATGCTTTATTGACCGACAAATGGCACCTTGTAGACACCCATTTGGAATGTGAGTGGGAATAAATAGAAAATTTCAGAACACCAACAAAGCTTCCATTGACACTTAAAAAATAATCATCCATCAAGGAGAAACACCATGAACAAACCCATCATTCTCACCGCCCTGCTATTTTCATTCACCATAGGTTGTGCCGGTCCACGTGCCTTTACCAAAGGCACCTACGAAGACCCAGAAACCATCGCGCTCTTGGACGATCAATTTAACGAAAATGATATGCAGTTGATTGCCAAAAAAATGATCACCTCCATTATTGAATCCCCTCATCTCACAGCCAATGGCAAAGTACCTGCCGTGATGTTGGGCAAAATGCGCAACCGCACCACCGAGCACATTGACATGGTTGCGCTTTCAGACAAGCTTAAAACTGCGCTCATCCAAAGTGGCAAGTTGCGTTTTGTAGATGCTGCCAATCGCCGTGACATTGCCGAAGAATACGAATACCAACAATCGGGATACGTAGATTCAACACAAGCCAAAGGCCCTGGCAAACAAACCGGTTCTGATTATTTGCTCACAGGCACCCTCAGTTCCAACATTCAAGAAGTGGGAAAAGACAAGTTGGTCTATTACAAAGCCACGTTTCAACTCACCAACTTAGAAACATCTGAAATTGTTTGGACGGATGAAAAAGAAATACGAAAAGCCTATAAGAAACGCAGCATTGGTCTGTAAGTTCGCACATCAAAACCATTGAATTGAAAGGTCACACTATGAAACGCATCTTGTTAGCACTCACACTTGCCCTATTCGTCAGCAGCGTTGCATCCGCCCAAACAGGACGCACAGACGGCACCGAAGAAAGTGAATTTGGCAAAGGCGGTTATCCTTTTGCTGGCCAAGCCAATCGGTTCTACCTCAACACCTCATTTGGCTCCGGATTTTTCAAAACCCCTGGTCTCACCGACACACAAACAGGTTTTTTGTATGGCATAGACTTGGGCTTTGAAATGGATCAGTGGCTTGGGGTGCAAGTAGGTTATACCTACCTCTCAGACCGAGACCTCTCCATCTTCAGCCTTGGATCACGGTTTGCCTATACGTATGAGCCCTTTGTTTATCACGTTTCTCTTAACGCAGGTTTATATGACCCCAAAATCGGATCAACCAACTTTGGGCTTGCCCCTGGTGCAGGTGTGGATATTATCGTCAATGATCGGGTGCGCTTGGGCTTAGACTACAAGCATGACTTTATCTTTACCGACAACATCACCACCGATATGGACCGTGTTTATGCAGGTCTCAAATTTTTCTTTTAAAAAATTTGCGTGTGTGTGAAATCGCCTCGCTTCCTATCCATTCATCCATCGTTCGGTCACGCACAGCTGGGCTAAGCCACACACACGCAAATTAAGAAGCCCCAGAACTTAAGCTCTGGGGCTTCTTAACATGTGCTCAACAAAAAATGTTTTTCGTAATCAACACCATCAACAATCCGTCACAAACCCAGAAACCTTAATACCGACTTGGCACCAATACAGAGAGTGCTTTTTGTTTGACAGAAAAATTCAGCACCGCAGATCCACTTAATGCTTCACCATCAAACTGATAATAATCGGCCTCATCGCGTTCAATGCGAATCTGTTGCGCCTGAAACCGTCTCACACCAGGCATGCGATCTATTGACCCAGTAAAAAGACGCCATCCATGAATCACAGTAGAAAACAAACTCTTAGGCTCAATCACCCGCACATCCAGCAGACCATCTTCGGCGTGTGCTCCTGGCGCAATGATAACACCATTGCCATATTGCGCCGTATTGGCAAGCACAAGTACCATAGGACAACAGGTTATTGCTGGCTGATCATCTAAAAACAGACGTACAGATTTTGGCTTATATTGCCGTATCACCTGAAACGTCAACATCAAATAAGGAATCAACCCACGGCGCTTACCCTTGCGTGCGGCATATTGCCAAGCCACTTCGGCATCAACACCCACACCAGCCGTTGATAAAAACAACTCATTTTCAACCCATCCCACATCCAACCGTTTGACATTGGCCTCCAACAGTTGGCGACACGCTTTTTGGGGCACAGTCGAAATCTTTAACGCACGCGCAAAAGCATTTCCAGACCCCACAGGAATCATACCCAAAGGCACCTCAGTATCCACCAGTGCCCGTGCAACTTCATTTAGAGTGCCATCACCACCTATACCAATGACCACACCCGCCTGATCGGCAACGGCTTCTGTTGCCAATTGGAAAGCATGGCCAGCCGCTTGTGTCTCATAAAAAGCGTAGTCAATTCCCGCAGCCACCATCTCTTGTTCAACAGCCAAACGCACCTGCCTCCGCGTGCCCGCAGTGGGGTTCATAATACAAACCACGTTGGTCAGGTTCGCACCCATGTTATACCAAATGATCAACCAAAGCTTGGCTGATATCGGCTAAAATACGAGGAGGAGGTTGAGATACGTCAACCACATGAATAACGTCTTCTGAATAGTGTTGCAAGACACCCTCCGTCAGCTCGTCATAAACCTCAAATCGTTTGCGAATGGTCTTTTCATTGGCATCATCCACCCGATGTTGCATCAAGGCTCGTCTATAAAGCCGTTGCACCAACACATCGCGATCTGGGCAATCCAGAGCCACAATTACTTGTACGTCCAAATCGTCTTTCACCATCCCAACTTGTGCACTTGTACGAGGCAACCCATCCAAAATCAAATATTGACGGGCAGGATCAAACTCACCAAAATCGACCAATCGCTTCATCTGCTCGCGCCAAAGCACAACAGCATGCTCATCGGGCACCAACTCACCCTTGCGAATACTATCCAACGTCAACTTTCCCATTTCGCTGCTGGGGTCTAAAGCTCGAAACATATCCCCACTTGAAAAATGATACATACCTGGAATTTGTCTCAAAACATTTCCCCAAGTACCTTTGCCAGCACCTGGTGGACCAAACATTAAAATTGTTCTATATAGCATCACAACTCCCACGATTGTTTTTTGACAGATACAAACAAATTGAGTATATCATAGGCAACCGACACATCAGCAACAGCCGTTGTTCTAGGAGGCATTTATGAATCTCGACCCCCAAACACTTCACATCACAAAAAGCGAAACAGGTTTAAAAGCAACCATTAACAACGAGGAAAAACACGTCGAACGACTCGCCAGAGCCTTCCCCCGCAGCAATCCCGATCATTACATCAGTCTCATGGATCTCGAAGGTCACGAAATTGGCATCATCGAAAACCCAGACCAACTCGATGCAACCTCTCGAGAAATTGTCGAGGCCGAGCTTAAAGCCATCTACTTCGTCCCCATTATCCACACCATCCACTCAGTAACCACCAAAGGTACTGGTGGCATTTGGGAAGTCGATACAGACGACGGCCCACGTCGTTTTCGCATCATTGGTCGCGACGCCTTGGACGGATCTGCCGCACCAAGTATCGAAATTCACGATGAAAATGGCAAGCGCTACAAAATTGAAAACTATTGGGAACTTGAAACCGATAGCCGTGAGCGCATTGCAGATCTGTTGCCCGACAAACTACTCAAAGCCCGATATGTCCGTTCGGGCATGAAGGGCGGAAAAGTGCGTTAAAAACAAAAAATTGGCGCTGACTCAAAGCCAGCGCCAAAAAAAAGGCAAACCTCACACAACCTTATAAAACGTAGGTTTCTGTCTTTTGAACATCGGTCATGTAGTTGGTTTCATCTTCTTTAATAATGGGTTCGGTCAGTTGAATGGCTCTGCGCTTGCCCATCAATCCTGGGCGCCCCAAAAACTTTGGACGGTCGCCAACAAACACCACGGCATCTTGCTTAACAGATGTTTCCAATCGCAAAATGTCGCCTTCTTCTAAGTTGAGCACTTCACCCAAACTCACACGCGCACTGCCCAACATCACCTTGACGGGTGCCGAAATGCGATCCAATTGAACAAGACGTTCTTCACGCCCACTTTCCCGGCGACCACGTTCCCGGCTGGCCCACGTTTGCACGTTCAAATAGGCCATTACCGGTTCAAGTGTAAAGTATGGATAACACAAATTAACCAAACCCGACGCGTGTTGTGAGTTCACCTCAAACGCGATCAATACCACCGTATCAGAAGGTGCGGCAACTTGCATAAATTCGGGGTTCGTTTCCAATTCAGCATCCGACACCTGAATTTTCAACAAAGCTTCCCACGTGGCTTCCAAATCGGCAAGCGTCCGTGTCACCACCTTGCTCATAACGGTGCGTTCAATGCTGGTCAAGGGGCGTGCTTCTTGAGGTGGGTTACCTCCCGTGCCACCAAATTGGCGATCGATAAAAGAATAGGCAACCGGTAACGAAAAGTCGATAATGGCGGGGCCCCCCAAAGGCTCAATAGAAAACGTATAAGAGCACGACGGGTTCGACAAAGACATAATAAACTCAGCATACGTTGTCTGATCGACAAAAGCAATATCACAATCAACCACAGAGCGTTGAATGGTCGAAAATGACGACGCCATCATACGAGACAAGTTCGAATGCAAGTTTTCTAACGTGCGCTGTTGGTCTTTAGACACCCGTTGTGGATGTTTAAAGTCATAGGTAATGATTGGCTTATTGGCCGCGGCCTTCATTTCTGGGCCGCTTCCCAAAGAACCGAAATCCCCACCACCACCACCATCGTCGGTGCCGGTAGCCGTTAAAAGCGCATCAATTTCATCTTGCGAAAGAATATCTGGCATACAATAACCCTCAATTGAGGTAAAGGATTAACCTAATAGTAATAAGGAACCCTATTGCCTGTCAAGCCTTCAGATGTTTGTAGCCCAAATAAGGCCATGGCAAAACAATCTACAAGACAAATATCGGCAAAAGATCGCCCAAACAACCGATAAATTTAGCAATTATTATGCCACGAAAATAGTCACTTGGCCTATCGAACACCCAAAATCAACTCGGCCAGCAATTGATCCAATCGCTCATACCCCAACCCCGTTTGCGCCATTTTATCAATATCAAATTTGGTGCGTTTTAACGACTGCATTTTTTTGTTGCTGTATTTCCCTAAATGTTTGTCAAATTCTGGGTTTTTTTCCTGAATTTCTTTCAAAATGCCCTGAATTTCAGCATCTTCAGCAAAACGTGCAGCTTTTTCCTTAAATATGTTATAGGTGCGCATACAGCCATCGGCAAAAGCCCACACACCTTTTTCATCTTCCGTGCGAAATGCATGCGCATCAAAATGACGGGGGCCATCATACCCACAGGTTTCCAACAAACGCACCAATAAAAACGCGCTTTTATAATCTTCAGAACCAAATCGAAAATCTTGATCATATCGCCCAAAGCGCTGATCATTCAAATCAATATGGAAAAGTTTTCCTGCTTCAAAAGCTTGAGCAACACCATGATGAAAGTTCAAACCGGCCATATGTTCATGCGCCACTTCGGGGTTCACACCAACCATTTCTGGATAATCCAATGTTTCAATAAAGGCCAAATAATGCCCAGTTGTTGGGAAATACAAATCTGCCCGTGGTTCATTAGGCTTGGCTTCCATCGCAAATTTGAGTTTATATTTTTGATCGCGTGCATACCGGCACAAATAATTCAACCCTTCCCGATACCATTTAAGCGCGTCTATCGGATCTTTGGCCACATTGCATTCGGCACCTTCACGCCCCCCCCAAAACACATAAATCTCGGCCCCCAATTCCACCCCCAAATCCATCGACTGCATCACCTTTTGCAAGCCATAGGCACGCACTTTGGGATCATTGGAGGTAAAGCCACCATCTTTAAATACTGGATGTGAAAACGTATTTGTGGTTGCCATAGGCACAACCATACCATAATCTTTGAGGGCTTTTTTAAAGTCACGTACAATCTTATTGCGTTGTTGTCGTGTGGCATCAATGGGCACCAAATCATTATCGTGCAAATTAACACCCCAAGCACCCAATTTACTAAGTTGTTGAACAATGCGCGTTGGGGGTATGGGTTTGCGCGTTGGATCTCCAAATGGGTCTCGTCCCACGTTGCCAACCGTCCACAAACCAAACGAAAACTTATCTTCTTTTTTGGCACTATATGCATCAGCCATAAGAACCACACCTCCAAATCAAAAATGAAAAAAACGATGAGCACAACGTAAAATGATATCTTTTATCACCAAGAAATCATTCAAATTTAGGACATCACCTACAACTTGAGGGCAAAATATAACACAAGCCCTCTGCTGTCAACGAACAAATCAGGAGTAATACGATCATGATTATTCGCGATCCTGTTCACGGAGACTTACACTTCACCGATACCGAACGTCGCATCATGGACACCCAAGCCATGCAACGCTTACGGGGCGTACGCCAAACGGGCTCTGCCAATTTGGTCTATCCTGGCTGTGTCCACACGCGTTTTGAACATTCACTTGGCACATCTGCCATGACCAAACGCATCGTCTTTGCTCTACGCAACAACGGAGCAACCATTAGCCAAGAGCAAGAAACCATCATTTCTCTGGCGGCCTTGGTGCACGACATTTCCCACTTGCCATATGGCCATACATTTGAAGACGAGCGCAAACTCTTCCCGCGCCACGACAGCGCAGGGCGCATCAAACATTTCTTAGCACAAGATGAAATGGCACAAGCACTTGAAGCATCTGGCCATCATCACGCCGTTATCGAATTGCTCACCAACAAACAATTCAATCCCGCTTGGATGCGCCAAATTGTTTCCAGCACGATAGACGCAGACTTATTAGATTATTTAAGGCGTGATGCCTATTTTGCGGGATTGAGGCAAGACTACGACGATCGCATCTTCAGTACATTCACACTGATTGATAATACCTTAGCCATCGATCTTTCACGCTTGAGTACCCGAACAGAAATACTACACCTCTTACGCTTGCGCTATTTTCTGACCGAACGCGTTTATTATCATCATGCCAAAGTATCATCCGGTGCCATGATTGCAAAAGCCGTTGAACTGGCCGTTGACCAAGGACTCACCGAAAAAGATATTTACCCTCTCACCGATGACACCCTCATCCAACACCTTCAAACCTACTCAGACCCACGTATTGGTCGCCTGATAAAAGGCTTTACCAATCGACGCCTGCTCAAGCGCGCCTATATGATCACCACAGCGGAAGTCGGTCGCAGGGGGCGTGATGAATTTATCGCCACATACAACCGATCCGTAGAAGCAAGACAAAAGGTCGAACAGGAAATAGCCGACGCGGTCACCCTTTCATCAGACCAAATTATTCTTTATTGCCCCGACATCTCATCCATCAAAGAGGCCAGTGTCAACATCTATACCCCAAAGGGGTTAAGCCAACTCAATGCACCTCCAGACAATCCGCCATTTGATGTCAAAGTTGTCGAAGATCAATACGAACGCCTCTGGAAACTCTATGTCTTTGCCCCCGAAGGCTACAAAGAACGTGTGGGCAAAATATGTGAGCGTCTATTTGGCGAACCCAACGCCCTTATGGCATAGATTTATTCAATGCATCCATACGTGCCTGAACCTGCTTTGCCAGCGCATGATTTTCTCCACTGTTTTCCAAAAAAAGACGATAATGCTTGCGCGCCAAATCTCTATCGCCACGGCTTTCATACACCGTTGCCATTGACAGATGAACTTGATAAAACTTTGGGAATCGCTTTATAACAAGCTGACCAAATCGAAACGCTTTATCAAACTGTCCTAACCGTCCACAAATCAAAACCAAATTATTCAAAACCTCAGGAGACCCTTCTCCCAAATCAATCAATCGTTCAAAAACTCGCCCCGCATCTGCAAAACGCTGAGCACGCAAATACCGATCACCCAAAACAGGGTAAATTTGACGCAAACGATGCTGTGCATCTCGCACATAATCCGGTATGCCATCCCAATGTTTTAAAAACATCTCATAATCTATCCCAGCACCCTCTAAGTCACCCTGAAGCATTTTAACACCAGCCATACTAAAATAAACAATGGTCATATCTGGTGCTTGTTTCAACGCTTGGTGGTAAGATGCAAGAGATTGATCCCACAAACCCCGCTCCGCATAAATCAATCCCAAATTATGATGCCCCTCTGCAGGTAATTGCACACCACTTTCATATAACGCCAACGCCTGATCTATTTTCCCATGGCGTTTATAAACCGCTGCCAAGTTAGAAATCAATATGCCCGCACCATCGCCAGAAAAGGTATCTAAGCCACGTAAATAAGCTTTTTCGGCATCATCATCAAGGCCCAACGCTTCAAAGGCACGCCCTAAATTATTGTGCACAGCAGGTAAATACGGCTGATACTTTAAATAGGTTTGATAGACATTTGTAGCACCTTCATAGTCCTTCAATGCATACAACCCCACACCTTCAAGCAACAACACCCGATGATCAAACAACCCAAACGCACGTGCCTGTTGCGCCGCTTGCACTTGTTTATCAGGTCGAGATTCGGATTGAGCCAAAAGCGTACGTGAGAAATAGACATCAAATTGGAATGCTGTCCACGCCCAAATCAATCCAACAATGGCCATGCCAATCGCCCACACACCCAACCCCAAATTGCGCCAATCAGCTTTAGGTTCATCACAACCTTGTTGCCCAGCAATGCCCAATGCCAATGACAAAAAGAATACCGAAATAGGTTGCTCTCTGGGAAAACTAAAACAACTGTGTATCAAAAGAGCCAAGGCACCCAACCCAGCACATAAAGCCACCCAATCTTGTAACTTAATACGCACCCAAACTTGCTTAAACACACACACCAACAACCACACATAAAGCAACAGCCCCAGCAAACCAGACTCGGCCCATATCCACAAAAAATCATTGTGTGGTCGTAATGGCGACACAACAATGCCAACAACATCCCCTTTGTCATAGCGCGGGTAAAGAGCAGACCAATTGTTTAGCCCCACGCCAAACAATGGCGCATCAGCAATCATATGCAACGTATTGTACCAGACCCTTAACCGCCCTCTATCCCCACCCTCCTGTGCCACAAATTGTATCGACTGTGCAACCGAAGCTTTCTTTTCATCTAACCGTGACAGGCTCACATCCTGAAATTGAGGCGGTATCCATATCGCCACCACCAAAACAAAAACACCCAATAAACCAGCAATCTTATGTCTCAATATCTCGTTTAAAACACCTCGCCCACCCACCCACCGCCAAACAATCCCTACTCCCAAAAGACTTGCAAAACAAACACCGAACCAAGCCCCTCTTGTTCTTGTAAAAATTAAAAACGCGCCCATTAATACCACTGCCCCAAAACCCAACCAGTGATCTTTTTTTTGCTTTTGGAAAAACAAACCACCACACAAAAACAGGCTAACCGCCAAATACATACCCGCAATATTGCGAAAACCCAATGTGGCACTTGGTCGTCCTGCCGAAGGGAACATCGCCCACGACAAGCCCAAATATTCTAAAATCCCCAAAATTGCAACCACAATACCCACAACGGCCACCGCACGCAAAATTCTCACAAAGTGATCAACCAATAAGGCTGCTCCCAAGCCAACAATGCCACCACACATTTGCAAAATGCACATTTCAATTGCGACATCAGCATTCATACCACGCAAAGCTTGTATGCACGTAAGCAACAAAAACAAAACCCACGGCAAAAAAAATGGGGCACGTTTCCACTGGATAGATTGCCATAAAAACAAAAAGGCAACACCCAGCCCCAACACCACACAAACCAGTACAAAAAATTTGGGCGTTGCAGCTACCCGATATCCATTGGTAAAAATAACCAATGGCATCAACAGCACGCCCAAAATCAGTGTCCACTCACCTATCCACTTTCCCACCCGATCAAACCCGACAACCATCAATATGCCCCTCTGCCTAAAATGACCTTCGGAATTGTTTTGAGCATAATCTTGAGGTCAACCAAAGGAGACCAATTTTCGATATAATAAAAATCAAACCGCAATGTTTCATCAAAAGACAAGTCACTGCGTCCACTGATTTGAGCCAAACCCGTAATGCCTGGCAAAACCTCAAATCGTTTGCGTTGCCAAGCCTCATATTGATCTACTTCCGACGGCAAAGGAGGCCGCGGGCCAACCAAACTCATCTCACCTTTAAACACATTAATCAGTTGTGGCAATTCATCAATACTAAATTTGCGAATAAAACGCCCTACTTTGGTGCGACGTGGATCATTTCGAATTTTAAACAAGGGCCCTTGTGCTTCGTTCAATTCGGCCAGCTCATTTTTACGCGCATCGGCATCTTGATACATAGATCGAAATTTAAAACATCGAAACGATTTGGCTCCTTTGCCAATGCGCTCCTGTGCATAAAGAACATCTCCTTTTGACTCCAACCGAATACATATCGCCGTGAAAACCCATATCGGCATTGTTACAAGGAGCAAAATGCCACCAGCCAACAAATCTATAGACCGCTTGAGCAAGCGGCTTGAGCGCAAAAAAATGCGTTCTTCCAACGCAAAAATTGGCACACCTGCCACCTCGCGCACCTGAATGCGACTGGTCAGCACATGAAACAGTGTCGGCACCATGCTAAAGGGCGTGTGTGCCTCTTGACACAAATTCATCAATGTCATAATACGTGAAGGATCTGTATTTTTGGCCGCCAAAATCACTTCGTCAATCGGTTGCGATTGCAAAACCTCTCGGATCACCTCGTGGTCATCTTCCATCAACAAGTCTGTTGGCAAATATCCCAACTCTGGGTTATTTGCCAACAAATCATAAAAAGCCTGCCCAAACGAATCGACTCCCACCACAACCACCCGTGTTAACACATGGCCGCGTCGTCTAAAACTCGCCAAAATCATATCAAATATGAGTCGCCACATTGTTAACAAAGCACACCCCGTCAACCACGACATGGCAATCACAATACGCGAATAGGTTTCCATTGCATCGCCAGGCAAACGCCCACGCACAGCAAAACCAACAGCCGCAGCCACCACATGTGCCAATGTCACAGACTTTATGACAGCAAAAAAGTCATCAATCCCAAAAAATGGCTGTTGCAACCGATACAGCCCTGCCGAGTATAACGTCGCAAAACACACCAAGCCAATAAGAAATGAAAACCGAATATAGGATGCCAAATCTGCATCGGGGGGTTCGGGAAAAAAAGGCAGATGGAAACGCAACCAATATGCCCCAACAAAACCACCTGCAACAATGCAAATATCCATAGCAGCCAAAGAAACTTTAAAGGCCAACTTGGGATCTATGCGCATCTTAAAATGCCTCCAAATACCAGAATACAAAAGCCTTTCCTCTATCCTGAAGAAAGGCTAACAGACAACTTTTAAAAACGGCGATCACAATACCTCGCCCATTCCATAACATTTGGGAGACCGCTATCCCCCAATGACATCCATTTCAAGAACGCTGTCCCAAATGCTTTACAGACCCAAACAAAGGCATCTCTTTTTGTGCCTCTATTTCCAATGTTTTGTGACACGACGGACACACGCTCGTCAAATTGTCCAGTCGATTGGCTTCAACTGGTGATTCAAACAATCGGAACGGAACCTTGTGATGCACATCCAATTGCCGGCCCAAATCTTCTTCCGAAATCCCACACATTTGGCAACAATAAGCATCCCGTTCACGCGCTTTTTGAGACTGCACTTTCCAGTTTCCACCACGATATTCGGGGCGCCCTTCTAAAACCAAATGAAAAGGTTCATCAAACGTTTCCAAATCCCACGTAGATCGGCACGTTGCACTGCAAAATTTAGATTGTAGTTTTTTTTCTGCATACCAGCGGGGTTGTGAAAAATTTTTACCACACTGCACACAACGCACAACAACACCATCTTCTTGTCGCAGTTTTTGATCTTCACCAAAAAACAACTTCATTTGTGGTGAAACAACTTTTTGGGGGAGAGGTCGATGAGTCTTTTCGGATTTCACATCTCACCTCGCGTTTTGGATGTTAAAATACAGGCGTTACCACAACAACCGTACTGTCTCTGGGCAGCGTTGTTTTGTTAAACACTTCCAGCAGCCCTTCTTTGCTCTCTACCCTACGCAATCTAAAAACCGCTTGTGTCACACTAATGGTATCTATAACGGCCGTAATCGTATCGGCAAAAGCCAAATTTCCACCACTGCTCAAATCGCGCAAGTGTGCAACAAACCGACGTTGTCCAATAGGAATTTGGTTAACCCGAATTTGACGACTCAGCGTGCCATCTTCTGCAACCGAAAATTGATCTCCAAGCCCCACCGACACCAAAGGCAACAAGGCCACAGATGGATGTGATGCCTGAGGCAATATTTCCAAAAGATCTAAGATAGACGTCAATGGCAAACTTGCCAAAGTTACGGAATCAACCTGCGTGGTATCAATAGTTGAAAAATCGATGACGGTGCGAAAAGCAATTTGACCACCAATGCGATTCAAATTCACTTGCACCAACTCTGTTTCACCCGTGGTAATGGTCGAATCTGCTTCACCACGAAACCGTAAGATACCACCTGTATCAAATACCGTCACAGTAAATCGACGTTTGCCAATTGGAATATTGGCAACTTGTCCAGTAGACAAATTACCACCCGGTATCGGGAAATTCATATCCCGTTCAACAGTTTGAATGCGTCCAGCATCAGCCGCCGACACCTTCACGCGCACGCGCTGAATGAGCCCACGCGCAAATGGTGGTATAGAAGCCGTAATGAGCGCACTCCCTGTCTCTGTTTGCAAACTGCCTGGCCCCACAACATCAAAAGGCTGAGCATTACACCCCCAAATGCCAAGCAAAACAATCACAGACACCAAACCGAGGGCTTTTTGCCACATTTTATGGAATATAGGCCTGTTCATATCACGAAGTCAAATCCCTTCAATTCGATACATTGCTCGAAGATAAAAGTTCTGCGACACGCTGTTTGGCAATTTGAATCTGAGGTACATCACCATCCGCCCAATTCTTGAGAAAAATTTGATAAGATATGATGGCACCCTGTACATCTCCAAACCCTTCATAGGCTTGTGCAAGACTGAAGTGTACTTGAAAACGATTTGGAGACAATTGCAATGCCTTAGAAAAAGCCTGAGCAGCTTCAACATATCGGTGCACAGACAAAAAAGCATTGCCACTGGCAACCAACGATTCAATATGATTGGGATCTATGGCCAAAGCTTTTTGAGCACTTTCTATTGCTTGGCTCATTTGACCTTTTTTTCGATACACAATGCTCAAATTGGCATATACAGGCCGTACATCAACGGCGTATTCAAGAGCTTTTTGATATACGACCAATGCAGAATCGACCATACCATTTGTGGCATAAAGCGTACCCAAATTGTTAAACGCCTCACCCGAAGCAGGATCAAATTGCAATGCTTTTAAATAAGATTCGCGGGCACCATCAAACTGCCCTTGCATCCTGAATGCATTGCCTACACCATTCCAAAGCGCAACAGAGTGGGGGTGCATTTCTAAACCCATTCGATAATCCTGCAATGCTTGATCCGCCTGGCCTTGCTCAGAAAACGCACGCCCTCGCATCATCCATACTTCTTCATCAAATGCGCCAAATACCAGGGCTTTATTGGCAGTCATAATCACATTCGGCCATTGATGCTGGGCAAAAGCAAGGCGTGTTTGTAAAAAATGTCGATCAAAGCGAATTTGTCTGACAATACCGATACCGCTTATAATCATAACAAGTATGCCCAGAAAAATACCCCATCGCAAGCTGGGCCACGCGATTTCTCGCCCAGCGTGCAAGATGCCAATGCCCACCACACAAAGCCAAAAAGGCAACCATGCCCCAGGAAACACACGCGGAAAACCAAACAAACCATTCACAACCACAGCAATAATACCACAAAGCAAAGCCCACTCTATACCATCAGGCGTATTCTGAAGCGTTCGCCATCCCAAACGCAATACCTGCACAACCAACCCCAAAAACGCAACAACCCCAACCACGCCAGTTTCCGACCAAATCCATAACAAATCGTTGTGCGGGCGATACGGCACGGTTTGTGGATGCATCAAGTCACCATTGGCAAACACCGGATACATCACCCGCCAACTTCCCGCCCCCACCCCAGTAAATGGATGCGCAGCAATCATTGCCAATGTGTGTTGCCATAAAACAAGACGGCTTTTATCCCCACCCGAAGAAACCACAGAGGCCAAAGCATCAGATATATTAACTTTGCCGTGCCACATCGCTTCGCCCGCACCTTTTTCGACCTGGGCTGGCACCACAGCCACACAAACAGCCAATACCAATGCCCCCCCCAGTCCATATTGATGCGCCCGCGTGAGGCGAGGCAATTTGATACCATGTCGCAAAAAAATACTGGCAAAACCAACAAACAAAACCCCTGCCAAAAACCCAACCCAAGCACCACGAGATCGCGTGGCCAATAAAAAAGAAACCTCTGCCCCACACACCAATCCCCACACAACAGATCCCCAAGAACGTTTTGCTTGGTACCACACCCAAACCGTTAAGGGAATCATCCCAATCAAGTAAGATGCCGCCAAATTCCGATGTCCAAAAGTTGCGCTTGGCAAACCCGCCGTAGGCACCCATGCCTGCCCCACACCATAAAATTGAGCCAAACCAAACACAGACAACACGCCTGCCACACCACATGCAACCCGAACAACAACATCAAAACCATCGCGCTTAAGCCCATTCAAAAACGCTAAGAATAGGGCAAAACCAGCCAAATGCGTTGAAATAGGCAACAGCCCCAATACCCAGCTTTGCGCTTGGAAAATGGATATACTTTCTGCTGCTAAAAAAACCAGAGCGGGTAATACCAAAGACGACTGTCGCCAACGACCCCACCCCAACCAGACAACAAACCCACTTAGAGCCACTCCGTGAAGGGCCAACACTTGTGGCAACAGCGCAAACCGGTTGATGCCATCTAAATGGGCAACTGGCACCAACACAACCGCAGCAATTCCCACATAAGTAAACAAAGATTGGGCAAATTTCATTTATCCGGGAAACCACTCGAAGTTGTCGTGCATACCATCAAACAATTCACTCAGCATATGAACAATCGCTTCTGTCCAAACACGTTGTTTATCCAATGCACTTAGGTAGCTGGTGCGATCATCGCCCGATGTTGGAAACATACGTACGCCTCTGCCTTGTTGCCCCACACCATTTAATGAAAATGAAAGCACCTTTCCATTGTTTCGTTTATCAATCACACGAATATCAGAAGCCATATGCGCACGCGTTTGTGGCAAACCAACCACCAATGGCAAATTGGGTTTTGATGCACGCTCTAATTCATAACGCACCACACGCCCAGTAATGACCACATCTACATTGGCATTTTGTGCCAAACGCATGGCGGCATCGGGGTCAAGAAATTTGGTATCAGTCCCCACGTCTATAACGCGAATATGACCATAACGCGACAGCTTTGTCTTTATTTCTTCGGCAACCAACTCCCCCGCGCGTTGATGCTCAAAACCTGCCAAATTGACCACAGCCACCCGAATTGTCGTATCCATATCTTTCGGCATACGCACAACAGATGAGTTGACGTGCTTGCGACCATTTCCAAGTTTGGGCTGCAAACGCAATCCTGCCATTGCTGTCACATCGGGCAAATCGTCACTCAAACCTTTTTCTATACCGGCTTCCAATTTTAACCGCCACAGATTCATTCTGGCACCCAAAATCGCGCGTTTGGTTTGCCCATCCAAAGCACTCGGTTCACTCCAATATTCTGCAGTCATGGTAAATACTTGCCCACGCCCAATCTCCACGGCTCCCCCATACATCAACCCAGGGTCACGTGAAATCGCCGAAAACAAATACCCTGCATTGGCCCGAAAACCAATGGCTTCTTTATTGATGTCCAACATCATACGCGAAGAAATTTCACGTCCTTCTCGGCTATAAGGGCGCACATTAAGTGCCGTACGACCTTTAAACCCATAAGGATGTAAAACCGCCACATCAAAACCAAAATAATAAGGAGATGGAAATCGGCTTGGAAAACCAAATTTCAGCGTGGTGGTAATATCACCAGATCCATATTTGGCCAACCCGCCCGCCACATCAAACATCACGGGAACGCTCACCCCAATATCAACCGAATTTCCCAAGCCATAAGCCAAGCCCAAATGCCCTGTTAAGGAAGTGCCTTCCCCCACTTTGCGAACCGAAATTTGATAGGCTTCACTGGCATATCGCAAATAAAGTCCACCCTTGCCCAATGGCTCAGCCGATGCCACACGATATAAGCCTTCTCCCATTGGCAGTGCAAATGGGGGACTCACACGATCCGAAACGACTTGCGCCGCAGGCTGACTGCTCCAAAGTCCCATTATTATGACAATGTATAAAAGTCGTCTCATAACCCTTGTAACTCCCCAATTTTGGTGATCAAATCTGGCGGTGTCAAACGCGTTTGGTGATAAAAATTCTTATACCCTGGTGCCACAGCATCAATATGATGCAGTGAATTATTAGGGTCTGCCGTATCAGGCGTGTGAACAAAAGCACCCAAATAAAAGTAGGCTTGTGCCAATATTAAATGAACGTCTTTAAAATCAATGTTGTCATGTTGAGAAAAGAAATTTGGATCAATGCTCAAAGCACGATTGGCCGCATCTCGTGCATCCGTCCAATTGCCCAAATGCAGTTCCAAACCCGATAACCCCACCCAAGCATCCACATTATCGGGAGACGATGCGGTTGCTTTTTGAAAATTGGTCCGAGAAGCGGCCAATATGGCCGCACGTGTTTCACGATTTTCCTCTTGACCTGCTTGTTGAAACTTGAGCCACCCCAAACCATTATAGGCTTCTGTAGATTGTGGATCTAAGCTCAATGCATCCAAAAATACTTCTTCAGACTTTGTATAATCACCCTTTACATAATCAGCCCACCCCTCAAATGAGAGGTTTTCTGCCGACCCCGATGAGCCACCCGTCGCAGTACCACCACCGCATCCAGTGGAAATCAACAAACAAGCTCCCATCAATATCCAAATTGTCTTTTTTATCTTTTTCATATTCACTCTCCTACTTTAGGAGTACCATTTTACGTGTGATGGCGGTCCCTGACATCTTCAATTGATAGACATAAACACCCGCACTGACTTGCTGCCCCCATTCATCACGGGCATCCCAAGTCACCACATGCCGACCAGATGACATATACCCAGACACCAAATGACGCACCTCTTGGCCCAATGCATTATAAATGATCAATTGCACATCATCTGCCTCTGACAAATCAAAACGAATCGTGGTTTGTGGATTAAATGGATTTGGGAAATTTTGATGCAATTTAAACTGGGATATGGGATTGAGATCCACAAACACACCATACCGCCCAAATGCATCAAATTCTCCAACCAAACGGCCATCCTGTATGTCGCGCCCCACAAGAATCCACTTACCAGTGTTCGGATCTTCTCGATAGATACCAGCTTGATCTGGCAGATGAGGTATGGCAAAAGATATTTCACCCGAGCGCATCACTTCTGCATCTGGTGCATATACCATATACGTATCAGACGCAGGAACCAAGTCTGACGTGGCCAATTTTGTACGTGTGGTTTCACGTCGTTCGGGGATCAGGGCCACCACAGAAGGGGCATTCACCCCACCTGCGGGTAACGATACCGACACCTGATCTTGAGACAGATTAAAAGTACTGCGCACATTGGCCTGTTCAATTCTTAAACGCAATGTGTCAAACAATGCAATACGCGTTTCTTGTGAAATCCCCAAAGCCGTTATTTCAACAAGCCCCGTGGTGGCATTGCCCAATCGCAAATCACCCACCCACATTCCCGATACCAAGGCCACAGGATCTACAGGAATCACTGTTCGCGGTATGGATGGATCTTCTCCAATTCTTACATCCATGATAGGATTGCTTTGCAAACCTCTCCTGGCCCGAACAAACACATCCAAAAAGTTTTTCAGCACAGGATTGCGGACCACTTCTATTTTGATCAAATCCGTACCAATTGGGCCACCAGGTGCAACCACCACAGGAGAAGCCACACTCGTTGCAGTTAATCCCGTTACAATGTCTCTCACCAAAAAAACCAAATCTCCAGCCGTGCCAAAAAAACTCTCAGAGGCACGCACAAGCGCACGTTGATTCAGTGTATCAATTTCTACTGCGACATTGTCATTTGGCCCAACCGACCACACCAAATTGGCCAAATTCCCAGCCGTAACCACGGTCGTCAAATCAAGTGTCGTATCCCGACCCGCTGTCAAATTCAAAGCACCAAAATCGTTGACTCGCACGGTGTCAGAAGCAACGGGGCCACCACCAGGTTTCCCCACACTCACCAGTAAACTGTCTTGCGCACTTTTGCCACTGTTTTTATCTGTGGCAGTTAAAACAATATGTGTATTCCCAATACCCAATCCGATCATCAACACATCTTCGCCAAACAATTGTGCAAACACCAATGACGAATTTCGCAAATTGACCCCCCAAGCAATGCTGTCTGGGTTGCCAACGCGTACCAATTGGCGCAGTGACAATGTGTCTGGCGTGTTTTGAACCAGATCAAACTTTCCACCCAAAACACTTATATCCAATGCCACGCTACCCGGGTTGAGAACACTCACGCCCACGGTGCCAGATGCTGTTTTTCCTTGTGGATCGGTAACCGTGAAAACAAGATCATCCACACCACCCGTTCCACCCGTAACCCCTTCTAAAATGGCCACATGAGAGTTTGGATCAATCGTCACAATCACATTTTGTGCACCCGTAGCCGTCCAAGTCACTTCGCTATTACTGTTATCCGCATCAAAGTAAAACGAATCCAAGTTTAACGTATCTTTTTGCCCGCTGATCAATGTAATATTTTCGGGCAAACCACCAACCACAGGAATACCTGTAGCCACAGAAGATGCATACATGCGAACCAACAATGTATCAGCCAACTGATTTGGATCGACCACACGCAACTCCATCGTTCGATAGCCTATAGAATCGGCAGCAGCAGAGACACTCAACTGGCGATTATTCAATGCAGCAGCATCTACCACAAAACGAGAAACAGGACCACGTGTCCATTTTAGCAGATCATCCGCGGTATCAATATCATTTACCAACGTATCCAAATTGACAACCGAAGCCACATCACCCGCCCGAATATTCACCTTAATTTCTTCCACACTGATCTGCGGTTTTTGTGGATCTTTAGGCGGTGTTACTCTGACATCAATTTTTTGAATGGCCACCGCATTAGAGGTATCACTCACAACAACATTGGCTGTACGTGTCCCCTGAAATGGTGGCACCGAAGTCACGATAAGCTGAACGTTATTTGATGTGACGTCAAAAGCAATACTGTCTACGCCCGAAAAGGAAAATTGAAGTCGTGTAAAAGGATCATCTATGTCTTCAACATATTCTGACAACGTCAATCGGCTTTGTCCAAACGCATCCAACACCACTTCAGGAAACGGTTTCTTGAAGCGTGGCGGATCATTTACGGGGCGAACCACGACTTGAACCGCAACGGTATCGGCTAACGAAAATTGATCCGTCACCGAAAATGTCACTTGCCCAGTGCCATTAAAATCCTTGGCAGAAGACATTCTGACAACTTGGAAAATGGTATCTCCTTTTACAGTTTGGGTTCCCATCGTCGCTGTGATATTTTCGGATTGAGCAATCGTTGCAAACGTCAACCTCGCTCCAGGGTCTGGGTCGATAGCAACAAGCGTTAAGGTCGTATCCCGATCCTCAAAATAAGTCAGTGTTTTGACAATCGCTGAATCAACCAAAACCGGTGGTGAGTCAACTACCACTCGAATGACATCAGAAATGGTCTCATCAAATCGTGTGGTTGCCGTAAATCGAACTTGTGAAATACCAATAAAATTGACCGTATCCTGGCCAGAAATAATACGCGGATCAACAACAACACGATGGGATCTTGGGTTAATACCAACCTGTATGCTATCTGGCACAGGCACCGCATTTGTCCATGTTAATGTTGAATCAGGGTTTGCTACATCATCCACATAATCATCCAAGTCCAAAGAGGAATCGACTTGTCCGGGTCGCAAATATAGGTCTGGTAAATTCACATTCAACTCCAAACCTCGAATATTCAATTGCAATTCTTTTATGCTGCTAAAGTTATAAATGCTTCCAGCATCTCCCAATTTGTAATATCCCGTTTCACTGCCCGACGGTGCCGTTCTGATAACACGCACACCAGTTGTTAACCCCGTGGGCTTCTTTATAACACGCACCCGAAAAGTTGCAATCACACCATCCCCAACCGCAAAGCGTTGTCCTCCCCCAATGCTGGGTGTAATATCTTCGTTATATTGTAATTGAAAAAAAGAAAATTGATTCCCCCCACCGCCAGGTGTATCTCCCAATGTTGAATTTTTCAGTACCGTGCCCCCCAAATTAGTTCCTCTTAAAAAGGGGTTTAAGGGATTAGAACGCGCGGGAAGCAACAACAAATACGTATCATCAAACTCTAAAAATATATCTACCCCAGTCAACTGTTCATCACGACCTTCGATAAACAATTCAATATTGACTTCCTCGCCCAAATTAACATTTATCGGTTCATTCGAGAACCCAGTCGTTCCTGCCATCCGAACATAAAGATTCGACCGCCCAGGTTTTCCCGCCAAGGCCACATTGCCAGAGGTTAAAAGTGCAACAAATACCAATATCCATATCAGTGCAAAGCGTTTCACGCAAACACTCCATCAAAAT
This sequence comes from Candidatus Latescibacterota bacterium, assembly GCA_038279365.1. Classification (GTDB taxonomy): domain Bacteria; phylum Latescibacterota; class UBA2968; order UBA2968; family UBA2968; genus JABIFK01. The sequence continues at coordinate 36,654 of JAYODI010000061.1, forward strand.
GTGTGGACAACAAACAACACAGAGATCTTTAAAAGACCTCATATCGCTTAAAGTTTTTGGAATTTTCTGGGATGGGTGCTAAAAAAGGGATGGACTTCGGATATTTCAGAATGCAATTCTCGTGCCAAAGGCTAGTGATGGCATAAAAATGCAAAATATGGGATGGGATTGTTTTAAAAATATAGATAAGTTCTGGAAAATAATCCAGATAGGAAAT
>JAYODI010000157.1:0-5820 GCA_038279365.1 Candidatus Latescibacterota bacterium
ACGACTCGGGGGCTTCGGCACACCACAATCGCAATGTATTGGCCGTGTTGTTGCGATACCCCATAATGGGTGTGTCATAGGGTATACCATTGACAATGCGCTCAGGTACCCAGCGTGTTCGCAAGCGTTCATGCTCATCCAAATATTTTTCCGTATGCCCACCCAACATCACATCCACTGCCCACTCTGGCCGAGCAATTTCCCAAGGGTTTCCAAAACGCAACCACTTATCGGTCTTTTCAACCTGCCAGCCATCTACAATCTGCTGATTGAAAATGCCAAACTCATACCGAATCCCATAACCCAACGTGGGCAATTCCAATGTTGCAAGCGAGTCGAGAAAACACGCCGCCAAACGCCCCAACCCCCCATTGCCCAAACCCGGTTCTTCTTCTTGGCGCAAAAGCGCTGCAAAATCGAGCCCCATCTCCTCAATGGCTTCTTTTACTTGGTCATAAATACCCAAATTGATCAGGTTATTCCCCAAATGAGGACCCATCAAAAACTCTGCCGACAAATACGCCACTGTGCGCGATTTTTTTTCTGTATATTCCGTGGCCGTACTCACCCAGCGCTGTAACAAGCGATCACGCACCATATAAGCCAACGCCATATAATAGTCTTTCTGCGTGGCCAAAGCCGGAAACTTACCTTGTATATAAAAAAGATTATCGAGAAATGCACGTTTTAAGGCATCTTTGCTTAAACCTGTACGGGCACGCTCTATGGGCGGTTCTAAAAGTTGTGTATCGACAATATCCACAATAAGATCTCACTTTAATTTGATATGTATCTGAAAAGAGAAGGGTCAAAACAGATGATCCTAATAATATACGCGATACGTTACATCCTCATTAAGAAGTCATTAAATTTATAATAAATGCTGATTTTTGAGTATTTATTTTATGTCATTTGTTATCTATCCCTCAAATAGGCATCTCCACTGCCATATCACCACGCGTTCAAAAAAAGTTTTGCTTGACCAATGCCATGTCTGCCCGACATGTTGTGCTTTGGAAATTCTATTTGAGAACTTAAATTGCCAGTGCCAATTAAGCAACCCATATGGAGGAAATTATGAGTTATCACGTCTACATATCCAATTCGGGCAGTGACTATCTGTCAAAATTTACCATGGACGCCAAAACAGGCACATTAACACAAGAAGCAGACATCGCTTTAAGCAGTTCTCCCGGTGCAATTGCAACAACCGCCAATGAAACGTTGATGTTTATTTGCTTGCGAGGTGTCAAACAATATCAAAGCCTACGCATCAACCCATCAACAGGCGCACTCACGCCCATTTCTGCTGTGTCTGTCGATCAAGCGGGCCCCTATCTCAAAACAGACAACACAGACCAATTTCTTTTGGCAACCTATTACGGTGCAGGTGCCGTCAGCGTTCACAAAATCAATGATGATGGCTCTTTAAGCGCAAACCCCATTCAATGGATTGAAACCGAAGAACATGCACACAGCATCCAATTGGATCGCTCAAACCGATTTGCTTTTGTGCCACACACAAACCCACCCAATGCCATCTATCAGTTCCGATTCAACGAAAAAACAGGTGAATTGTCTTTTAACGACCCACCCAAAATCCAACCCGAAACACCCGAAGGCCCCCGCCATTTCATCTTTCACCCCACAAAAGACCTGCTGTATTCCATCAATGAAAACGGGTGTACCGTTAGTGCGCACCACTTTGATCCCCATAAGGGCACACTTTCGTCCTTCCAAGTGATCTCAACCCTGCCCAAAGGCTGGGACAGCGAAAACAAGTCGACTGCAGAAATCTGCATGACACAAGATGGCCGATTTCTCTATGCCTCCAATCGTGGGCACGACAGCATCGCCATCTTCTCCGTAAACGAAGACGGCACCCTCACCGCACAAGGCCATCAGCCCACAGAAAAAACACCCCGCTTTTTTGAAATAGACCCCACAGGCAACTTTATACTTTCGGTGGGGCAAAACTCAGACCACCTTTCAAGTTACAAAATCAATCACACCAATGGTCAATTGGAGCAGATGGAACGCTTTGCAGTAGGCAAATCACCCTTGTGGATACAATTTGTCAAAAAACAATCCTAAACCCTTTATTATGTAGAAAGTACTTATGATAGATTACAAAAAGATGCGCGCCACAATGCCCAAGATTGCCGAAGATGTGGTCATCCGCAATCCGCAAGTATTCGTTGCACCCAATTTCACAAATGGAGCCCCCACACTCAGCAAAGAAGAAGTCTCGTTTTTCAAAGAAAATGGCTTTCTTGTAAAACGCGGCTTTCTCAATGAACCCGACACATTCCAACGCATTGTCGAACACGTATGGCAAAATGTGCCTCGTGGTTTAATTAAGCGAGATGACGTACAAACGTGGATCAACGCACCACACGGGCAGTGGACCGAAGCTGATGGCGAAAATCTGGGGTTGTTCTCGGGCGGCGCTTGGAAAATGCGCTCTCGCAACGGCATTGGCACCGAACCCTTTCTTCTCGACAAAATTGGCAACCACCCCCAAATGCGAAAGCTGGTGGCCCAATTTATTGGCGAGCCCGTTAAGCACTTACAACGCGTGCGGGGCGTTTATGGTGTGTTCCCAAAACAACCTGGCACAGCGGGGCACTTGTCTCCTCATGCAGACCAATCAGCCGCCCAGTTGTCTGCAATGGTTGTGGTAGATGAGATCCCCCCACATTGCGGTGGGTTTACTGTGTGGCCAAGCTCTCATCATATCGTGCATCCACACGCCAAAACCATCTATGGCCCCGTTGGCCAAGAAAAAGCCGAAGCATATGGCCAAGCACGCGACCAAGCACTCAGAGACATCACGCCCATAGAACTTTGGGGCAATGCTGGAGACGTTATTTTTTGGCACCCCCGCCTGATCCATTCGGGTGGCATCAATTGTTCGGCAGAATACGAAAAACCCGTCCTTCGCCTCATTGTGCCTTGTGACTACCAACAAGACGGTTTGACCTATTACGACGACTTAATAGAAGGCCCTGGCCCCAATCATCAGTGGTGGGTTGACGCACGCAACTTCCGCGAAGACATCCCTGCCACACCTGACAACATCTGGCACGACTGGGTTTTTACCACATCATAACAACCACGCCATCCCAATCTCTGCATCAACCACAGACAGACAAAACGGCATAACGAAAGGAACGTGATGAAGGAATTTGAAGAAGGTCTCGCAGCAGGTGAGGCCACCGCATCTGCCGCAGGCGGTCGCTCAGAAACATCAAAAAACAACAAGCGCATGTATGTGCGCACACAAGGTTTTGGATCAACCGATGCCGAGTTGCGCTTCTTACAGCGCTGTGGCGTCAAGCACAAAGCCGCCAAATTCCCCTTCCACCCTGGCAAAGGATGGATATTGGAAGAGTTGATCAAAGAAAGAGAGCATCACGAAGCATTCGGTTTTACCTTAGACATGAGTTCCATACCCATCTGGGAAGAACTCCACAACATCATCCGTTATGGCAAAAGCCCAGAGCGCGACCGAGAAATTGACCTCGTATGCGAAATGATCCGCACCGCGTCACGTGCTGGCATCGACTCCTTGCGTTATAACACATGCATTTTGCCCATCGACCGTACCGAAAAAGAAGAAGGCCGTGGCGGTTACACACACACCGCTTTTCGCCTCGACAAAATTCCAAAAGAAGATCAGGAAAAACTAACCGACGCAGGCCGTGTAACCGCAGAAATGCACTGGGAACGCATTGAATATTTGCTCGAACGCATCATTCCCGTAGCAGAAGAATTTAAGGTGCGATTGGGCAATTCCCAAGAAGACCCACCCACACCACCTGGTTATAAAGGTGTTGACAAAGTCCTCAACGATTTTGAAGGCATGAAACGCTTCATCGATATTCAACGCAGCCCTTATCACGGTTGGAACTTCTGCGTCGGGTCCATTGCCGAAATGTGTGAAGACTCTGCCACCGAAATCTTTCCCTTCATCGAATACTTTGGCAGCCGCAACACCATTTTTCTCGTTCACTACCGAAACCTCTTAGGCAAACGTTACAGCTTCCGCGAAGCCCTTCCCGATGAAGGCGATATGGATTTCTACAAAGTCCTCAAAGCCCTCAAAGATGTGGGCTATTGCTACGGCATTGATCCCGATCACGTGCCCCGTACCGATGAAGACCCAAAGGGTTATTATCAATCCTACGCCTACTGCTTTGGCTACATCAACGCCATGATTCAATCGGTTTACGCCACACCATAAGCATACGTTTCATTGTAAATAAAAAGAGGTTACGAGATATTTCTCGTAACCTCTTTTTTATAGTAGGCGATCACATACGAAGCTTTAAAAAAACTTTCGTTAAAACTCAAAGGGGGGCAAATGACCATCGCCCTTCAATTGGCTTTCGCGCCGCAGTTCTGCACCACGCTCACGAATCTCTGCCACACTTTGCACTCCCACCAAGCGCATCGCACGGTCCAGATCCGTTTTCAAAATTTCAAACGCACGGGTTAAACCCGCATGCCCACCTGCGCCAATACCAGCAGCCGTCACGCGACCAATACCCACCGCTTTTAATCCATAAGTCAAAGCAATCAAAATATCCGTACCATTACGAACACCACCATCCATCATAAAATCGAGCTTTGTTTCGCCCACAAGGGGCATTTCCTGTGCGACCATGTGCAAAGAGGGTGGTACACGATCTTGTTGCCGCCCACCATGATTTGACCACACCACACCCGTTGCCCCCAATTCTTCGGCCTTCCGCGCATCATACGCACAGTGCACACCTTTAATGATCAATGGTTTGTCACCCCAGGCTTCCTTGACCCACTTGAGATCATCCCAGGTCACCGCCGAGGCCGCCAGTTGTGTGCCAATATCCGTATATGGCATGGGTTGGCCTTCATCATCAATCACGTTCACAAACTGCATCAGCCCACCATCGCGATAGTGATCCATAAGCCACGACAAACGCGGCAAAATCTGAGGTGCAAGCATCATCTTGCGATACGCAAGCACGATCTTGTCTTTTAAACCCAGTCCCCGATAAGGCCCCATTGACTGCATCGGTTTCATTCGGGCATGCAAAACGCGCAAGCCAGAAACACCTGTGTCCATCGTCAAAATAAGCGCCTTAAAACCTGCCTTTTTGGCACGTTCAATACTCCGCAATGCCGTATCACGCCCCCCACACAAATAAAGCTGATACCAACAGTCACCCTGAGAGGCCGCTGCAACATCTTCCATGGGCGTGCCCGAAAGGGTCGATTGCGCCATTACAGTGCCAAATTCGCCCGCCACTTTCGAAGCAACCGCATCGGCCATAGGATAAAGCGAGCGCAAACTGCCCACAGGCGAAATAAACCAGGGCACAGCCAAATTGCACCCCACAGCCGTGGTACTCATATCCAAGGACGGAAACTTCAATGCCCCATACGCCGTTGTCATCGACTGTTGAAACGCCTTCACATTGCCACGCAATGTGGTCTCATAGTCTGCGCCCCCTCGAAAATACTCCGACACAATCGGAGGTACGCGCTCTCTCATCATTTTCCAAAGGTCTGCCGTGGTCATGGCATCTGCAATTTCTTGATCTCTTTTACCCATATTCGGTTTAAAATCTATCGTTGCCAACAAAACACCTGATGGTGCACAGGCCGAACCCAAAACGTTTTGTGTGCCAACAATACCCTTTCATTTTTAAGTTTCACAACACAACTGCATCATAACATACCAATTGCTTTACAATGGTCACCAAAATAACGACGTTTCCCACAGATAGGCAAATGAATTTTCCCAACGCACTTTGCGCTTGGGTAACAAATAAC
>JAYODI010000009.1:0-27917 GCA_038279365.1 Candidatus Latescibacterota bacterium
TTCGCTTGCAGGCAATCACACAGCTTCATGCTTTTTTACGAACATGGCAAGCCACCCTGCCACATTTCAAACCACACACAAATTAGCATGATTTGAGCACGCGCATCAAGCGGCGCACTTCAGACATTGAAGTATGCAATCTGTCCATCAAAGTTTGAGTAATCTGAATGGCCAGTTTGAACCCCAAATCGGGTTTCCGATGCACCACGCTCATCAAGTCTCCTCTTGTAAAGCACCATGCCTTAACAGGTTCCAGTGCCAGTACCGTTGCCGCACGTGGTTCATCGTCTAAAAGCGACATTTCACCAAAAAAAGCATCGGTATCCTGCGCATCCAGCACTGCAAGCTCCACATCACCTTGCGTGGCATCTTCCAAAATCACCTTAACCGACCCAGACTCAATCACATACATTGCCGAACCAGCACAGTGCTGTCGCACAATGCATTCGCCGGGCATATAAAAACGTACATGCAAAAACTGACTCAAAAATGACAGTTCATTGAACGTCAGCATCTGAAATGGCCGCACTTGGGTCAGCAGATTTATGAGAGACTGAGGTTGTCTATTTTTAGGAGGGGGCAACGTGGCCCACTCTGGGTCTGAGTAAATCATCAAATGGCCATTTGAGCAGTACAAGTTTCACGTGTATTTTGCCGCATAAACAAAGAATTACGGCCCACTCTCCGGGTTGTGTTTGAGAATAATGGTACGACGGCCTATGAAACGACCTCCGATGAATGGTAGATTGCCGAACCCACATTATGCTTCCAGGACAATAAGGCACACTCAAAATCACTGGGTTCGTCTTCTGGCAGATAAAATGAACGCTGGTCTTCATTCCAGTGAATACAAATCACGGTTTTCTCACCACCATCTTGAGATGCAAACATATCCACCAATTCTTGTGGGGCACCATCGGCATAAAATCCATGCATAGAACCTTCATCCCAATACTCAACATCCCAATCATATCCCAGTGCCCTAAAACGTGGGCAACCCATTCTGACGCATTCATATGAGTCTTGACGATCTTATCATCCATCTGATATGAAATTTCATACATGTCACGCCTCATGGCAGTCACGGGTTCGAGGTTTGACGCAACGCCAGTAGTGGATAAGGGAATCATTTTTTTTCCCGTCAAAACATTTTCTGCATCAGGTGTAACAGGGAGATATCCTTTTTGTAACAAATCTTTGATATACAATCGATTATAAATAAAAGGAAAAATGAGGCAACTAAAGCCCATCGAAAACCCCGCTGCCAACACCTGTAACCCTGCCCATTTAAAATCTTTGCGAAATACGGCAGGTAAAAATGCAAAAAACAGGGTTGTCCATGAAAAACCAACCTTCACATTCATACAAAATCCGTTTTGATTTTCAAGTTGGACTTTCATATCATCCGCCAAAATCATGTCGTGTTGATTCATAAATCACTTCATATGTTTGCGAAGGAGCCTCCCGATTCTTCACATAAACATCCCCCAGAGACAGAGTTTCAAAACCTTTGCCCAGCAAGCTTTGGGTATATTCGCTGATCAAAATTTGATTGGGTTTTGCAATATCACACAACCGAGATCCCAAATTCACATGATCTCCAATCGCAGTATAATCAACACGCCTCTTGCCCCCAATATTGCCCAAAACCATCTCACCCGTATTGATACCAATGCCAATGGCGCCCATAGTAAAACCCTGTTGTGCAAAGCCATCGATAAGGCTTTTTTGTACGTGTTGCATTTTTATAGCCGCACGCACCGCCTGTTCTGCATGGTTATCGTAGAATATCGGCGCGCCAAAAATAGCCACAACCTGATCGCCAACAAATTTGTCCAGCGTGCCTTGAAATTGGAACACAATGTCTGTCATCGCATCCAAATGCTTGTTGAGCATCCGTGCTACCATCTCAGCATCCAATCCTTCAGCCAGTGTTGTAAACCCCCGAATGTCAGAAAATAATACTGTGGCCACCTGACGATGTGTTGCCATAAAGTTTTGTGAATTGCGATTGAGCATTTCTTGAATCACATCTTCACTGACATACTTTTGAAAGGTGTTTCTCAGCTTGTACTTGTCAAGGCTTTCAAAAATTGCGGTGTCCATTTGACTGGCAATGGCTTGCAAAAGGGCAATGTGCCTGTTGTAAAATGGCTCAGAACTCGACTTGTAAACACCCAAGACACCCAGTATTCTGTCATCTAAAATCAAAGGCACTTGCAACAGGGAGCCCACCTGTTCTGTAACCCAGCTGTGCTGTTCAATTTCTCCGTTCTCCAATGTTTGTTTCGACAACAACACCAATTCTTCAATGCTTTGAGCCGTTAAATTGCAGCGTGCAGACACACTGGCTTTGAGTTCCAAATTGTGACCATGCTCGTCAAACAAAAAGACAAGCCCACCATCAGAATCCAAAATCCCGTTCACCTCTGCCAACACACTTACCAGCAAATCATCCAGCGAGTCAGATGCATCTCTCAGTTGGTCAATTTTATAAATGGTCTGCAATTCCTGATTCTTAATTCTCAAACGCTCTTCGAGATCAATGTGCTTAATGTTCGACTCGAAGAATTCCTTGATCATTGGCAACTTGAGCAATGCTTCGTTTGCCAAATGTTTGTCTTCAAATGCCAGCACAAGCGCACCTTGCAATTCTTCATTTACCAATATAGAAACCCCAACTCCAAATTTTCCTTCGGATTGCAATTCAATCGCATGGGGCAAGTCAAACAGCGAAGCCTGCCGGACATACTCGCACACATCTATCTCTTGGGCCAATATCAAATCACCAAAATACATTTCAAAATCAAGCTCAAATTCGCGACCATTTTGCAAAAAGAGCATCCCACCTTCTGCCGATAAATCTTGCCCCAAAAGCGCAGTTGCTCCTTGCAAAAAATCATCGACAGTATGCATTTGATCCAAGAGTTTGTTGAGTTTAATCAAACACGCTTGCATCGTGGTTCCCAGATTCAGAATATAGTTATCAGTCAAATTTACCACCCCAGACACTTTCGAAAAAAAATTATACTTAACACAAAAACCCGCCTGAAACCTTTTTTGAAACAGGCTTAGTGAATACTATCTATACGGTCGGCTTCGTAGTTTTCAGAACCAAATCCAAGGATGAAAAAAATAAAAGGCAACAAAGCCAAACCCACACCCGGAATACAAAAAACAACAAGCCACCACACAGGCATCTTACTGATTTGCAACAATTGAGCCAACAATTTTGTCTATGACATCCTTTGTCAAATCAACAAACGCAGATTGAAACTTCAAAGTTCCGAACCGAATTTTATCCCTTGATTTGAGTTGCTCCAACTTTCTTTTTCCCACCAATTTTTGCGTATTCAAAGTATCACCCATCAAGGTCTTCAACGTGATTTCGACACCTGTACGAATGGCAACTTGATTTTTGAATTGATTCTCATAATTGATATGAACATCTCCCAACCCCAAACGCCCCAGCACCACAACATCAGGTCTTCGAATATCTTGATAGATGATTTCGTTACTTCCCACGGCTTCAAATTGTCCCATCGCCAAACTCAAATCGATGACATCCTGATCCGAATCTCGAAACGCAGGTGGCATCAAACGCATTTTTTTCTGAATCAGCGCGTCGTGAATCCATTCGGCCAGTTCTTCTGAAGTACATTGAAATTCATCTCGAATGTTTTTGTCAATAGGTTGGGTTGTTACCTGGAACAGTGAACTCGGAGCCTCGTTTTTCACACGACCATCTACCCATAGCTCATCCTGATCGCTCACAGATGAACCATTAGAAGCAACAATCTCACACAGCACATTTCCAGATGGCAAAATCCGTCGAACCAACACAACACCCGTTTGTACGTACACAGGTTCTAAGTCCCTCCCATCCAGATCCTGTATCATATCGCCTTTGTTCATCAGCATAAAACGATCACCCACAAAAACAGGATGATCAAATTTCGCACTGACAAATCCTTTGTTAGTGTTAATCTCCTGGACACGCCCCTTTAACCTTGCGGGTTGATAGTGTTTACCAATGTCTACAGCAACCTGCCGACACAGGTCTTGAAGAAGCTCTCGAAAAGCACCATCCAAATTGGCATTTCGATAAGTCTTGTCGTCGCGCACGACAATTTTCTCAATTCGCTTGTAATTCCTTTGTAAGGCATATAGAAATTCGCGTGTCTTTCGGTCATAAAACTCTACTGCCAGACCTCCTTTGAGCAGATGCAATTGCCCTGCAGGAATGGCATGGACTTCATCTTTGAGATATGCCAAAACACCCCGCACAATGACATCGGGCAAAAGGCGATGCCCAATGGTCTCTGTTTGAGACAAAAAGCCCTTTTGTGTTAATGCGACCTGTGATTCCCAAAGCGGTTCCACAGACAACGGCTTATTGGCATTGACACCCACAAATATGGGATCTATGAATGCCAGCTCTGTTTCATTAACCAGATTGTCATGCAACCACTGCCCCATTTCTGCCGAAGTCAAACCCGATATACTTTCTGGCAAAAACTTTGAATGCAACGACACTCCTGAGACCATAAAACGTGGCCCAGAAAAGCGATTCTGCTCTGCATTGGTTGCAAAAACCACATCATCACCAACCACGGGCTGCTGATCTGCAACAACCTTTTTTCCAATGCTTATGCGATTCTGAACGGCTGTGATTTTATAAATGCCAATTGCTTCAGACTTATGTTTTACTTCGACAAGCGAGCCAACATGCAGACCATCTGCCTTTTTTAGTGTGAAAACCAGATTTTCGCCGTGAATGTCAACCACCTTGCCCTGGCGGGTATCTGGCACATAATCTTGTGCAACAGCTTTTAACAGATCGTGAACGACTTCAAAAAAGCAGGTTTGAAAGGCTTGCTCACGCTTTATGGCATCAATAGATGTTGTTTGCCAGGCCGTTCGCCCCGTCAATGACCGAACAAAAATCACTTCTCCCGATACCGGGTTGACAAACTCAACGCGCACCCCCACAGCAACCTGATCGTCAGGCCAAGCATAGCGCTGAATGCGGGTCACATCGGCGCGAAAAACAACCATTCGAAGAAACTGTGTTTCTTGAAACGAGCCTTGCATTACGTCATCATCTTGCCTGAGTGCAAATGTTTTGCTTGTTTCAAAAACATCCCTAATCAGGTCTTGGACCTGCGCGACAAAATCTGGCCGGCCACAAACATTTGCGAAACTTTCATGAACAGATGCTTGCGACTCGTCTGCATATATTCCCACAAAACACACAGGTTTCGGATTGGCATAGGCACCCGTTGCAAAGACCAGCATAAAGCATGTGGAACAGAAAGCGAGAAATTGGAGCATTGTTCTATTTCAGTTTAAAATTCATGTTGTTGCCTGTTTGCTTTGCTCTTCTAAGTCAAACAGTTCAAACCCTTTGAGCATAGATACCGCATCGAAAATTCCATCAAGCAATGTTTCGCCGCTTCCCTTAAATGCCCCATCTATTTCCAAACGCCCCAAATCAGCATAATGCCCTGCTTAAGAAATATCGAACGCACAAATTTTCATTAACTCGCAATATTGAGACCAATTCAACAAAAAAATAAAAAGTGATTTAAAAACAATTATTTAAAAAAATTCGAGGTGCAAAACATTGCACAAAGGTGCAAAAATAATCGCCCATTGCACACCTGTGCAATGGGCGATTATACAAAAGCGTAACCGGCACTTGACATTCACTGAAAGTTTGTAGATTTGAAAGAAATAATTTTGCAAGACATCTTGAAAAACTTACGTTGCATGAGAAACAAAAATCGTGCCTATCAAGAAATGTCTGGCATTGACAAAAACCCTTTGAGTGAGGAAAATAAATGTTTCAAACTATGGACAAATTCTTTCTTTTTGCAGCATTTGCCAGCTTTGTAGGCAGCGTCAGTTTGTGGTTTTTGGTTAACCATGACTATGGCATATTTGTGGGCATTTGGGTACCCAGCATTCTTGCACTGTGGACAGGCATCCGAATCTGTCTGCTTGATTTCACGCGTGACATATCAGGAAAGGAGTAACGATGTCTTTTTTACAGCCAGTACTCCTGATCTTCCTTTTTGGTGTTTTCATTTCTGCAATTGTATACATTGGCATATTGAAGGCATTTCTCCTACAAAGAAGCAGAATGCTTGAACAACAACTTTTGAGCAATACACCTGTCAACAAGAGCGTTTGATATGAAAACAACAATTCTAATGAGCGGCATCTTCTTGATCATAATGGGATTGGTTGGATATTTCGTATTGGGTGCTGAAAGTGTAACGGCATTGATACCTACTTTTTGGGGCTTACCATTATTGTCACTTTATCTGATAGGTCAATACGATGAACGCCTTAAAAAAACAACACGTATCGTTGGTTTGGTATTGATGCTTCTGGGAGCTGGAGGCTCGATTGGTGGTATATTCAAAGTCATTCAATTTCTATCTGGTGAAACATTGGCAAGACCGGGTGCAACACTTATGCAATCACTGATGTTTATCATCTGCATCAATTATATCCGAATGGCCATCAAAGAACTGAGACAACGACGCACATAGCCTTATAAGACTCAATCGCGGCATCTAAAGCAGGTATCAATGGATTGGTTCTATCAGCATCGGCCACATATGCACGCCACAAAATTCGATTCAATGCGGTAGCACCAGGTTTGGTACGCACACCACTCACAGAAAAAATCATATCGAATGAATGATCTTTAATGAGTTCTGTGGCAATGCACGCATTGGGGCGCATTGGAAGAACCCAACGACATTGCACACGCCATCGCTTGGCTCTTAGAACACAACCAAAGCTGGATCACTGGACAGATTTTAGGCGTTGACAATGGTTTGGCAAACATAAAAACAAAACCTCATTAAACAAGCAAGAAAAAAGGTTCTGTAAAAGATGATTTTGAATATATCGCACTCTAAAAAAGAGATTTGCGAAAAGATTCTTAGAGAGGTAGGCAAAGACCTTTCAATATTCAACCGTATTCGCTTGGGAGGCAAAAAATCACAAAATTTTGTCATTGTAGAAGCAAGCAATAATCTGAAGAGGTTGCTCCTACAAGATAACCAAACCAATTCCTGCAAAATTGAATTGCGTGAATACGGTATTATTTTGCATTTCAGAAACAGGTCAAGCACCTATGTTTGGGTGATTCCCTACTATTTGCTCAGTATTTTTAAAAACGATAAACACGTCTCCCTATTTGCCGAAGGAGAATTTGTCAGATTAATGCCTGAAAATAGTGCTTCTTTGAATTATCGATTCTTAAAGAAACTTCAAAAACAGAAATCAAAGCAATATAACCTGCTGGAATGCTACACCAATGAAGAAAGATACACGCGATCGCATTAGATGATCAGCTATTGATCAAAAATTCAGTCGATAGACTTTTTCAATTTGATCAACAGCATGGATGAGATATAAACCAGCTAATCTGATAAGACCCCAGTTAGAATTAGGAAATCCGAACCTCACCATCATCAGTTCTATAGTTAACCGTAGTTCTACCCATTATTGATTTCTTTATACAACACCCCAATACAATTCGTCGTGATCCCTAAGAAAATCTCCACAAAATAGGGTAACTTCATTTTCTAAGCAATAATCCTATAGCAAGCCCATCATACAGTTCAAACCAATAGAACGCCTAATCCAAAATGTCACCAATATACCCCCCTCCAACAAAAAATGGGTTACGACATAAATGTCGTAACCCATTTTTTTTTATGGAGCCGTCCAGCGGATTCGAACCGCTGACCGCCTGATTACAAATCAGGTGCTCTACCAGCTGAGCTAGGACGGCGTGGGGTCAAAGATATATAATCACTTAATTTTTGGCAACCAAAAACGCAATCCGGCCCCAAAGCAAGATGGCTTTGAGGCCGGATGCGGGCGCGGGCATCGGCAGGGAGGGCGCCAATGCCAAAATAAGGGTCAAATCAATCAGCCATGTTGCTCATAATGACCCTGTTCGGGCCATTTGGGGTTGCAATGACTTGAAAGAATAACCAAACCAATCAAACTGCTGATAACCGCACAGATTCCAACCCATAAACCCATTCTTTTCATATGCACCTCTTTTACGTTATGTACATGCAACAATCTGATTTCAGATGCACAGTGCCAACTACTTATAAGGACGCCAGGTATCCTAAAAAGTTGCAAAATATATACCACCCATTTCTCTCCAAACACAAACACGAAACAAGGTAATATTTTACAATCACTTAAAACAAAACACTTCCAATACAACAACACTTAATTCTTAATATTCAGGCAAATAATACCGTTATTGCGTGACATTTAAGTGTCATATAACACACCAATATGTTAAATAAAAAAGCGGTCGTCTTTTTTGACGACCGCCTTTTCCGAAATGTTTCACTGCCCATCCCACATCAAAAATCGAATGTCGTCTTTAACCCTTGTTCACGCTCATATCTTTCAATGGCCAATTGAATGAGCTTATCAATCAAGTCGGGGTAAGACAAACCACTGGCTTGCCACAATTTGGGGTACATACTAATGCGCGTAAACCCTGGAATGGTATTGATCTCATTGACCAACCATTGACCACGATCTGTTAAAAAACAATCAACGCGTGCCATCCCTTCACAACACAACACCTGAAAAGTGCGCACAGCCAATGCTTGAACTTCTTTTACCTGTTCTTCGGATAAATCTGCCGGAATCTTCAACACGGCCCCATTTTCATCCAAATATTTTGCTTCATATGAATAAAACTCATGCAAAGGCAATACTTCTCCTGGTATAGAGCTTTCAGGATGGTCATTTCCCAACACCGCGCACTCAATCTCACGCTTCCCACCAAAGGCCTCTATCAATACTTTGTTGTCATATTGAAATGCTTCAGCCAGTGCATCTGCCAATTCAGACCGGTCTTTTACCTTGCTAATCCCCACAGATGACCCCTGATTTGCGGGTTTAACAAAAAGTGGCAACCCCAAACGCGCAATCACCGCATCAACATCTAAATCCGATGCTTGATATCGCATGACGGTTATAAAATCGGCTGTTGGAATACCCGCATCGCGTATCAACCGCTTCATCACATCTTTATCCATTCCCGCAGCAGACCCCAATACCCCCGGCCCCACAAAAGGCACATCGGCCAACTTCAACAAACCCTGCACAGTGCCATCTTCACCTAATGGCCCATGCAAAATCGGAAACACCACATCCACGGATCCCAAAGACCCCAACTGCGAAGGCCGCACCAATTCACCGCGTCCTTCGGGTATCAATGCCACAAAAGAGCTTTGATCTTTAACCTCTTCCAAACCCACTTTATTAGACTCTGGCAATAATTTTTCTGCCTCATTTAAAAACCAACGCCCCGTTTTATCAATGCCAATGGGCACCACTTCATATTTGTTTTTGTCAATGGCATCAATCACATTGCGTGCCGACTGCAAAGACACTTCATGCTCAGAAGACTTCCCACCGAACAAAACCCCCACCCGAATCTTTTTTGACATAAAAACCACCTATTTAAAATTCAATTTTTTGCTTGTTTCCGACGCTGTCTAACCCAAAAACCAATTCCCGCCACAGCCATCAGAATGAGCACGATGCGATTATAAGTTTTCATCACATCAATGACAATCTCCCAATTTTCCCCCACCTTCAACCCAAAATACACCAGCAAAGAGTTCCACAAAAACGTACCAACTATCACATAAAGCGTCATACGCAAAGGATTCATGCGACTGATGCCCGCCACAATGCCCACAAACGCACGCACAGTAGGTAAAAAGCGGTTTAAAATAACAATTTTATCACCATAACGTGTAAACCAGGCTTCGGCACTGTCGAGATGTGCCTCGGTTGCAAACCGAAATTGAAACTTTAAAAAGAATGCACGCCCTTTCCAAAAAGCCAACCCATAAACCAACAAACACCCCAAAGCACTGCCCACCCACATCACCATATAAGCGGGCCACACTTGAATAATGCCCACACCTGCCAAATACGCACCAAAAACAATTAAGGTATCGCCTGGTATGGGTGGTACCACATTTTCCATAAATGCACCCAAAAACAAAAAAAGATAAATCCAAGCTGGCGGTTGCTCATTTAAAAACGCCAAAAATGATGTTCCCAATTCAGACAAGTATTCCAAAACATTCCCTTTTAAAATAAACACACAACCACACCCCAAAGAGATTACCCAATTTGCACCAATGCCACAGCTTGCGCCGCCATGCCTTCTTCACGGCCCACAAAACCCAACTTCTCCGTTGTGGTCGCTTTTACCGAAATGCAGGCCATATCTACGCCCAATGTCTGAGACAGTTTTTCGCGCATTTGAACAATATGGGGTGCCAACTTGGGGCGCTGTGCCATCACTGTGGCATCCACACTCAAGACTTTGGCATTTTTTTCGCATACAACATCGGCAACACGCGCCAACAAAACCAAACTGGATATATCTTTGTATTGCGCATCGGTGTCTGGAAACAACTGCCCAATATCACCAACTCCCAAAGCACCCAATATGGCATCTATAATCACATGCGTTAGCACATCTGCATCGGAGTGGCCCAATAACCCCATCTCATGAGGCACATTTACCCCTCCCAAAATCAACGGTCTTCCTTTGACCAATTGGTGTACATCATATCCTTGTCCAATTCGCAACCCTGCAGTCACAATCCCTCGCTTTGCTAAAATAGACAAACCCAAATCAAGATCATCTGGCGTAGTGATCTTCACATTGTCTACACGCCCTGGCACCACAACCACAGACACACCCATTTGTTCGACCAACGCGGTATCATCCGTGCCCAAATAACCCGTCTTTTTGGCTTCCAAATGTGCCTTGCGAATCACATCACCACAAAAGGCCTGGGGGGTTTGTACGGCACGCAACACCGAACGATCCAGGGTCTCTACCACCACTTGGCCATCAACACGTTTTACCGTATCGGTCACCAACGTGCCCAATACAGCTGCACCGTGTGTCTGTGCTTTTGTGATCACAGCATCAATGTCTTCAGGCATCACAAAAGCACGCGCACCATCGTGAACGGCAATCACATCTGCTTCATCTGGCACCGCAGCCAAACCACAAGCAACAGAATCTTGGCGTTCGGCCCCACCCGCAACCACTTGAACCACTTTTCCCAAAGCAAACCGATCACGACAAACATCAACCAAATCTGCAGTCGTCACCAACACCACGGCATCGACACACTCGGCTTTTTCAAAGGCCTCAAGTGTCCACGACAACACGGGTTTGCCCGCCAATTCTATAAATTGCTTTGGCGTTTTGCTTCCCATGCGTTTGCCAGATCCTGCAGCAAGAACAATGGCATAATTCATACTCACCTCTTCATCCATTTGTAAAAGCGAGCAAAAACGACACCATCATTCAAATAAAAAACGCCATCCATCCTCATAGCAGATGAGAGCGTACGTTGAAACTTATTTTTCATAGGCATCCTGATCGCGTTTTGCCCAATCTGCATTCACAAACATATTCAACCCAGGATCCACATAAACCCCATCGACTTTTTGTCCATCGTGTTTGCGCAAAAAGTCGATATCCATTTCCACACCCCAACCTGGACCACTTGGTAATTGAAAGTGTCCATCAACCACTTCAGGGTATGGCGAACCTGCTTTTTTAACATGTTCATCGGCAAAATCGTTAAAGTGTTCCAAAATCTTGCCATTGCGAAGCGACGCCATCATGTGCAACGTGGCAACCGTAGTAATAATTCCCCCCACATTATGCGGTGCCACCATCACATTGTAAGATTCTGCTGTGGAGGCAATTTTTTTGGTTTCCAACAACCCGCCACACTGATTCAAATCGGGCTGAATAATATCCACCACGCGCATGGGAAACAAATCGCGAAACTCGGCGGCCTTATACAAACGCTCACCTGTGGCAATGGGAATAGACGTATGTTGTGCCACTTTAATCAATGCGCCCAAGTCTTCGGGGCGTGTGGGCTCTTCAATCCATCCGGGCCGAAATTTTTCAATTTCTTTGGCCACCTCAATGGCCTGATGTGCCGCAAATCGTCCGTGCATTTCAATAAAAATCTGCACCCGATCACCGGCAACCGAGTGTACGGCTTCTATTAAATCAATCGACTTGAAAAATTCATCTCGTGTCAATTCCAAATTGCCATTGCCAAATGGGTCAAACTTCATGCCCAAATACCCCCGATCCACCACTTTTTGCGCAGCTTTGGCATATTCTTCAGGTGAGCGCTCTACCGTGTACCATCCATTGGCATAAGCAGGAATGCGCTCCGTCGTTTTTCCGCCAATCAATTTATAAACAGGTTGCTTGGTCAACTTGCCAATACAATCCCAACAAGCCATTTCTACCATGGCCAACCCCGTCATCACCACTTCACCCGGCACGCCAAAATCCAACAGCGTAAAACGGCGATACATGTCTTCAATGTCATACACATCATGTCCAATAAAATGACGCTTGGTGTCTTTCAAAAATTCTAACACCGTGTGCGTTTTACCCAACACACGCGCCTCGCCCACACCACGTGTGCCGTCTTCTAACTCGATAAACACATAGGTCAAATTGCGCCAAGGCGTACCCAAAACATATGTTTCATAACTTTTTATTTTCATGGTTTAATTCCTCACTGATAATTGGCTGTTTGTTTTGACTTTGTTTAAAAAAATTATAACCCATAAAATGAAATGGCTGTCTCTCGATAAAATTTGCGTTTTTCATCTTCAGAACACGCAGAAAGCAATTGATCCAGCGTGGCCACCCAAGT
Source organism: Candidatus Latescibacterota bacterium (assembly GCA_038279365.1). Lineage (GTDB taxonomy): Bacteria > Latescibacterota > UBA2968 > UBA2968 > UBA2968 > JABIFK01. The sequence goes on from JAYODI010000009.1 coordinate 12,795, forward strand.
CGGATAATCGGTTGCCAAAGTTGAAACCGGCCAGTCTCCCCCATACATCAACCGATCAAAACCAAATGTATCAAACACATGGTCAAGATAAGGTTTTAGATCATCAAAAGTCCAAGCATCATGGTGGGCCTCAGTAACCACACCCGAAACTTTACACCACACGTTGGGCAATTCGGCCAAACGTTTTAAAGATTCACGCCAAGGGTCCAAAAGACCGTCTTTAATACCGGGTTTGCCGATATGATCCAAAACAAAAGAAACATTGGGACACTGGCGCACCAATGCCACCGTATTGTCTAATTGCGGATGAAAAATACACAAATCAAAACACAAATCAAAATCACTTAGTGCTTGCACCCCTTTTACAAAGTTGGGCTGTAAACAAAAATTGACCGACTCAGACTGAATCAAGCGCCGTACGCCTTTTACACCGACAACTTGTACTAAGGCTTCCAAATCGGCCTTTGCCGCTTCTCCCTTATGCAACGGTGCATGCGCCACAATGCCCTTTAAACGCGGTTCTTCGCCCTCTGCCAAAGAAGCCACCCACTTTGCTTCTTCTAAAAACTGTGAAGGCGCCAAATCACACTCCAAAAACACCATCTGATCGACAACCACATCGGCACAATGTTCGCGATAGTCCAACGGCAAAAATGCGCGATTAAGTTTCTCTACACTTGATAACCAAGGATAATTTAAGCGTGTGGGATCCCACAAATGAACATGTGTATCAACGATGGGAAAATTTGGCATACATCCTCCAAAAAGGCTACAAGATCATCATTGCATCACCATAACTATAAAATCGATAACGTGCTTGAACCGCTTCCTCATAGGCACGCATCACAAAATCTCGCCCAGCCAACGAAGAAATCAACATCAACAATGTCGATTCAGGTAAATGGAAATTGGTGACCATCGCATCAACCAATTTAAAATCATACGGTGGATAAATAAACAACCGCGTCCACCCAGATCCTGTACCCAACCGCCAACCCTCACCTTCTAAAATTGCGGCAGTCTCTAAGGTCCGCACAGATGTTGTCCCCACAGCAATCACGCGCCCGCCTTGTGCCCGACACCGATTCACCGTCTCTGCCGCTTCGGCACCCACTTCCCAAAACTCGGCATCCATCTCGTGATCACGCACATCATCTGTTGTTACAGGTTTAAATGTACCAGGGCCAACATGCAACAAAACCCGAGCAATAGAAATACCTTTTTTTTGTATTTCATCTAAGAGTTCGGGCGTAAAATGCAAACCTGCCGTAGGTGCTGCCACAGATCCATCGACTTGTGCATAGACGGTCTGATACCGCTCACGATCTTCGGCTGTATCTTCTCGTCGAATATAGGGTGGCAAAGGAATATGCCCTTGTCTAGACAACAAATCATCTAATGTATCAGACCCCACAAATCGCAATTTACGATGCCCCGAATCCAATACGGCTTCAACAACAGCAACCACATCAGCACCATCAAATGCGATCTCTATGCCTTCTCGAAGGCGTCGACCGGGCCGCACCATGGCCTCCCAACAGTCTCCATCAGGTCGCAACAACAACACCTCAACAGCCCCTCCAGAACCGGGGCGAAACCCATGTAACCGAGCAGGAAACACACGCGTTTCATTGAGCACCAAACAATCACCTGCCCGGAGCAAATCACACACATCGCGAAATGTATGATGTGTGATTGTTTTTTTACCCCGATCCAACACCATTAAGCGCGAACCATCACGTTCTGAAGCAGGGTGTTGCGCAATCAGGTCAGCGGGCAAATCATAGTTAAAATTGGAGAGCTTCAAAGTCACAATCCTTGGCAAATCAACTACTTCTTAAAAAAAATATTCAAAATAACGGAACCAACGACACTTACCACAATGCACGTAACAATCGGAAACGAAAAATTGAACCCGTCACGCTCAATATGAATATCGCCAGGTAACTTACCTATAAATGGAATTTTGGGCCCCAATGTCACCCCGAGCCCAATGACAAACAATACCCCCCCAGAAGCATCAAAAATTTTCCCAAGCTCGAAAATTCCATTTCAACATCTCCTTGCTAAATGACATTTCAATTTACTATACGATCCAAAAAGGCAAAAGGTAAAATTTCCGACAATTGTTTATAAAATACAAACGCCCAAGTTCCAAATAGAACCTGGGCGTTTCCTCAAAAACATCAGACCTCTAAAAATCTTCAAACCCATCATCACTGTCTCATGGCAACAATTCTTCGGGTGTTGGAGGGGCATTGCGGTTCTCGTTTTTGCCATTTTTACCTTTTCGCCCCATCCCCACACCTTGAAGCACAAACACTGGCATATCTTTGGCTATTTTATGGCCATTGGGCAATACTGGCACACTTGTCTTTGGTAAATTCAATTTTCTTGATTTGCTGTTGCTCAATACAAATTGCCCCATCAAAGACACGCAAAAATGCATGACTCCCACGCGGATTCGCTTTTGTGAGTTGACACAAAAAAAGGGATGACGCACAACAAAACGCCATCCCGTAACCGCAAGCTATAAAGGTATCCTTAGCGCCCCATCCATCCACCATCAACCGTCACAATTGACCCATTCATATAATTTGAAGCAGGCGAGCACAAAAACACACAGGCACCCTTCATATCATCGGGCGTGCCCCAACGACCTTGTGGAATACGCGTTAAAATTTGTTCACTGCGCACAGGATCTTTGCGCAAAGCATCTGTATTGTCTGTTTCAATATATCCAGGTGCAATTGCATTCACATTGACACCTTTGCTTGCCCACTCATTTGCAAGCGCCATTGTTAATGTTGCAATGCCACCTTTTGCCGCGGCATACCCCGGCACAGTCAAGCCACCTTGAAAACTCAACAAAGACGCAGTAAACACAATCTTACCCGTCCCCCGAGCCACCATCTCTTTGCCAAATTCGCGTGCCAAAACAAACTGTGCATTCAAATTGACCTCAATTACCTTATCCCAATATTCATCGGGATGATTGGCAGCGGGTTCACGCAAAATAGTTCCCGCATTGTTTACCAAAATATCAATTTGGCCCACTTCGGCTTTTACGTTTTCAACAAATGCATGCAAAGCTTTTCGATCTGAAAAATCACAGGCATACCCCTTAAAAGATCGCCCCAAAGCAGTCACGTCTTTTTCCACTTGGCTGCCCGCAGCTTCCAAAGAAGCACTCACACCCACAATATTGGCCCCGGCTTCCGCCAGTGCCTGGGCAAACCCAAGCCCAATACCTCGGCGACAACCTGTCACCAAAGCAGTTTTACCATCCAACCTAAATTGCTCCAAAATCATAACTCAAGTCTCTCCCTTTTGTGTATCGCATAAACGCTCTATCACTTCAAACAACATACTGGCTTTAATGGGTTTAGAAATATAGTCATCCATACCCGCTTCAATGCAACGTTCGCGATCGCCCTCCATAGCATGGGCCGTCATCGCCACAATAGGTATATGTTTACCTGTTGACGCTTCGCGTTTTCGAATTTCTCGTGTTGCCTCCAAACCATCTACATCGGGCATTTGTACATCCATCAAAATCAGATCAAAAGAGTCTTTCAATAAATGATCCAATGCCTCTTGACCATTGTTGGCCAAGACTATGACATGCCCCTGTTTTTCAAGCAAACGAAAAGCCAATCGTTGATTGACCATATTGTCTTCTGCCAACAAAATGCGCAACTTGCCACGGCTTTCACGCACGACATGCTGCGTAACCAAAGGAATCGCGTTTTCCTTGGCGTATGAAAGCGTCATTTGAATCGCATCAAATAGCTCTGAAGAGGTTACGGGTTTAACCAAATATCCTGCAACACCCATATTTTTACATCGTGCAGCATCACCTCGTTGTCCCGCAGAGGTTAACAAAAGCAAACGCGATGCATCTAACAACCCCTCTTCTAATATTTTTTCTACCAATCCAAACCCATCCATATTGGGCATGTGCACATCAGACAAAACCACATCACATTGCGGTTTTGTCTGTAAATAAGCCAAAGCATCTTCAGCACCAGAAACCACATAGGGAATCATCTGCCAGCTTTTTACCATTTCTTCTAAAATATACCGATTGGTATCATTGTCATCGACCACCAAAACCCGCAACCCCGCCAAAAGAGCACGATCTGTAGGTAATTTGTGTGGCGCTTTTTTTGACAAATCAAACCGGGCCGTAAAAGTAAAGGTGCTCCCTATGCCCAATTCACTCTCAACACCAATTTCGCCATCCATCATCTCACACAATTGTTTTGCAATAGAAAGTCCCAACCCCGTCCCCCCAAAGCGTCGCGTGGTGGACCCATCGGCTTGTTCAAAGGGTTTAAAAATCTGAGACAATTGTTTGGCGGTCATACCAATTCCCGTATCTGCCACGGTAAAACGAAGCGTTGCATCATCTGTGCGCATCTCTTCAATATCTGCGCGAACAACAACCTCTCCCTGATGGGTAAACTTTATTGCATTCCCTACCAAATTGGTCATAATTTGACGCAACCGTCCAGGGTCTCCCACAAGGGCATCAGGTACATCAGGCAAAACCTGGAAATTCAATTCCAAACCCTTATCGTGTGCCCGATAGGCCAATGTTTTTAACGCATGCCCTAAACTGTCGCGCAAATTAAAGTCGACCAGATCCAAATCGAGTTTGCGGGCTTCTATTTTTGAAAAATCCAAAATATCATTAATGATGTCCAATAACGATTCGGCAGATGCTTTCACAGTTTCCAGATAATCTCTTTGTTCGTTGTCCAAACGGGTATCCAGTGCCAAATCGGTCATGCCAATAATACCATTCATGGGCGTGCGAATTTCGTGGCTCATGTTGGCCAAAAATTCACTTTTGGCACGGTTGGCATCTTCGGCTAATTCTTTGGCTTCCTGCAATTCCAAATTGCGATCTTCAAGACTTTGTAGATCGCTCATGCGAGACATACCCACCGAAAAAGTTTCAGCAACTTGGCGCAATATCTCTATTTGAGTATCATCAAAAGCATTGATCATTTCACTGTGTGCCGAAATAACCCCTGAAGAAAAAGGCACATCGACAAAACTCAAAATAGGTATACCTCCAAAACGTTCCCGAAATTCGCTCAATCTTTCAGGTTCCCAATCTCCTATGTTATTTTCATATACAATTTCACCACTGCGCCAACACGCTGTGAGTTGGGAAGAACGACGCGCGCTTAAAGTAGAGACCGTGCCATTACCTCGAATGCGGTATGTTTCAACTTCATTCTTATGGGGTTGTACAACACGATGAATGGCCAAACTATGCACATTCAACCCCAATTCCTGTAATTGAGACAATGCAAAATGACCAACCCCCGCCAAATCGGAGGGTTTTCGCATATTCTGTACGGCACGACTAATCAACAACGACGTACCTTGTTGTTCAACCACTTTACTCAACTCGTCTTGTGATTGACGCAACCGATCTTCTGCTTGGCGGCGCTCAACAACCTCTGCCTCTAAACTTTCAATGTCCACAACTCTTGAAATACCAATACCAACCACTTCGGACATATATTCTAAAAAAATTATATTTTCATCAGAAAAAGCATTAGGCAACGTACTTCTCAGCGTAAGCAAACCATGTCTGTTGGGAATATGTATCACACTTCGCACTTCAATACCCAAACCTGCATGAGGGGCATATCCATCTTGCAAACCTTTTCGATATTCAGGCAGTCGCAAATCTCTGCGATAGAGTATTTCTTGTAATTTCCATTCATTGTAAGCACCTGGGCGGTTATCAAGGCGCTTGCGATATTCCCCATTTGGCATCATTTGATGGTGATCAAACATCTGACTTTCATGATCAACCACGCGTTGGAATGCCAGAGAAACAAAATCTAATTCAATACGCTTAAACTGATCATACATCACCCGAACAACCTGCTCCAAATCAGTCGCGCGTTCAATATTTTGAACGGCTTGATTAACTTCTAAAGACGCCTTTAATTGTTGAACAAATTGCTCCAAATTGATCTGTGCTTTTTTGCGTTCGGTCACATCACGCACGATCATAAAAACTTCACGGGCTTCAAGGGGCACCAAACGGGCTTCAAACCATTGCTCGCCATTGGGTACTTGCAAAATATACTCTACCTGTTGCAGTTCATGAGTTGCCTGACATTGAGCAAGCGTATCGGCAAATAATTGCCCGCTTTCTAAGGGTAAAATATCTTGCATATATTTGCCTAAAAACTGTTCGGGAGGCACATACAAATTTCCGGTATTACTTGCTTGATACTCTAAAATTTTACCTTCATGATCCAACAGAAATGACAAATCTGGAAAAGCTTGAAAAATCGATTGCAATTCTGTGGCCGTACGTCGCAGTTGTGCTTCCGTGCGCAATCTTTCGGCCACTTCTGCTTCCAATTCCTTTGCACCTTCTATCAAGTTGACATTGGATATTTCCAGATCGCGCTTGGCCAAAACGAGGCGAGAAATTAAAAAACCAACCACGATTATGGTCAACAAAGATGGGAAAATAAAAATGGGTGTTTGCCAATATGGAGGCAATACGGTAAAAGTGAAGCTGGCAGGTGTGGGATCTATATTGAAGTCGTGATCTCTGGCACGCACTTCTAACGTGTGTTTCCCTGGAGATAATGTAAAAAAGGGTTTCTTGACATCAGGTGTAAAATCAGACCAAGCTTCACCCGAAAACCGATAAGAAAACAACAATTCATTTTCTGGTGTTGCTTTCCAGGCATCCAGACCATGCCAAGCCATGATGGTGTTTCCTGGTTGGGCAACTTCTTCTAATGCAAACTCAATCCAAGTCTCAGGAGGTTGTTGTTCTGGACGATAAAAAAACGTCACTCCTTTTGTATTGATCCATAGGGCACCACTGCGATCCAAAACCAATGAACCAGTCATCTCACCGGGCAAGACATTGGCTGTCCATGATTGACCATCAAAACGTGCGATGCCACGGGGTGTTGAAAGCCATATATATCCCTGCGGGTCACCAACAATGGATATCACCCGATTATAGGGCAAACCATCTTGTATGGTATATTGCACCCACTTTTTATCTTGTAAATAAAATACCCCTTGTGTTCTTGTACCCACCCACAAACCACCCACGCCATCGGCATATAAACTTTGAATCCAAGCCGTATTGAGTGCTTTGGGTTCGGTCACTTCTATCCACTTTGTGCCATCAAACCGACGCAAGCCCTCTTGCCCACTCCAACGTATTCCATCTGTTGTTTGTGCCACAGCATAAGGCGTATGCGGCATCCCATCGGTGGGGGTATAATGCGTAACGTTCAATTGGCCATCCACGTCGTTTAAAATGAGCATGCCGCCATATTGCCCTCGATTTCCATAAGGTAAATAAGCCCCAAACCAAACCGATCCATCAGGTGCAGCATAAGCCGAACGAAAGTGAAATGTTGCTGACAATTGAGGAAATGAAGAAATGACCCATTCATCATTTTCCAACCGAGCCAAAGCAGCAGCACCCTGGTGATTGCCCGCAACCCAAATTCGCCCCTCTTTACTTTCTAAAACCACATTGACGTTATCAATCAAACCATCTGTGGTGTCATATATTGTCCATTCATCTCCACGTTTTGTAACCAATTGGTCATCCTTATCAAACCAATAGGTACCATCTTGAGATTGCACATGAAAATCTAAGCTTTCAAAGGTTTGCCATCGCTTGGTGCCATACCCCAACAGCACGGCTTCTTGCCCCAAGCCCGCTATCCAAAGATCACCATTACGCGTTTCTAACAAACGCAACCGATGGGTTGGCAACGGAATCGCTACACGCTCTGGCACATAAATTATCTCCTGCCCATTGCGATAGGCCAACACATCAAACCCCCCACCCCAAATAACCCCATCACGAGTTTGTATCAATGATGTATAAAGTTGAGAGCCGTCTTGTTTTTGCGCCACCCAAACCTTGCCATCAAATTCCAAAACCCCACCTGCCCCATTGCTTACTTGCCAAATATGACCATCTTGCATTTGCTCCAAACGGGGCCCATAACGCATAGGCAAGCCATCGGCATCATCAAACACACGCCACGTTTCTGTTTGAGGGATATAATGCACCACGCGCCCATCCCACATCCCCATCCACAAATGCCCGTCTCGATCTGCCAGAACGTCATATACCTGAAAACGAGCCCCTCGCCCCGATAACACGGCCCGATTGACCACCACAGACTGTGTATCTTGCCGCCCCAATGCCACATACTGAACAGCAACAGGCGTACCTGCTTGGCCCATAAAATCTTGGTGACGCACTTCTTTGCGATCTTCAATGGCCACAATGCGATCGCCCGCTTTTAACCCCGCAACATCACCCGGACTTTGTGGCGCAACTTGAAGAACTGTAGCAGGTACATTGCCTCGAGAAATGCCCAGCCAGCCACCTTCAGCCAACACAACGCCAATACCTGCTGACAATGGGTCTGCCAATGGTGATATGTTGCTGGCATCCCACGCATAAGTATGTGCAATATCATCTGGAATTTCTCGAATAATGATCTCTGGTGCGATTTGGGCCAAAATTTCGTGGTGAGACGAGAGGGTAAACAACTCATACTTTTCTTTGGAAATACACAGTGCCCCCCAAGGCGTTGCTGCCCAAATACCACCATCGGATGCCTGTTCCAAGTCATCAATGGGCCAAGGTAATTGAGGGTTTTGAGGGAAAACATGCGTCCACTTTTCACCGTCAAACTTGCTAATACCTCGATCTGAGCCTGCATAAATCTGCCCATCTCGTGCCACCATTAAAACATTCACAGGTGCATCTGTTAAACCATCTTGTGAGGTATATGTTTTCCAAGTCACACCATCATACGATTTTACACCATCCGTAAGCCCAAACCACATGACTTCGGTAGAATCTTCCGCCATGCACCTTAAACCCAAACCATCCAATTCCTGAAATGTTCGAAAACGCCAAGCCTCGCTAAAGGGATCAACCATTTGTGGCACATAAGGCTTTGCTGCCCCAACAGAGCTTATGAGGCCAAATACCATCAGCAAAACTTTAGAAATTTTGTACGTCAGGTTCATAGTGGTCAATTTCATCCAATAAAAGGCGTAAATATAACAGCATCACCGAACCAATATCGCCATTTCGCGCCAAAAATGATGCTACAGGTCTACTTTCTTAAACAATAAGCAAATACCAAGCCCATAAATCCCCTACACACAGACCAAACCCACCTTGAGCCTCATTTGTTGGTTGAGCATACGTGTGGTGGTGTAATAATTATGGTGGCCCCTATCCTTGACAATCCAACAACACCTTCATCACCGCGCCACCTGCCAACATCTGTTCGAAGCCTTTACCCGCATCGGCCAATGACAATGTATCGGTCACCAATGCTTTAACGTCAACAGCCCCAGAAGCTGCCAGTCGAATGGCACGCTCAAAATCGACTGGCTCATAAACACGACACCCAACCAATGACAACTCACGCCAAAAAAACTTGTGCAAATCCACCGCTGGTGGGCTTGCATGAACGCCCACCAAAGCAATTTTACCACGCACCCGCACCAAATCGGTCATCACCTGTGCACCGGCAGGATGCCCACTCACCTCAAAAACCAAATCCACACCCGCACCCTGGGTCCAATCATTTACAAAAGCCACCAAATCGGTCTCTTTTGGATTGACCGTTTCAAAACCCAATGCTTTGGCCTTCTCTATCCGAAACGGATTCACCTCCGAAATCACCACCTCGGCACCATCTAATCGGGCAGCCATGGCCACCAACATCCCAATGGGGCCACCACCAATCACCACGGCCCGATCACCCAGCTCAACTTGTGCACGACGCACATCATGCACGGCCACGGCCAAAGGTTCAATAAGCGCACCGGCATCATCATCCAACGCATCAGGAACCCGATGCAAACGATCTGCTGGCACAGCCCAATAAGCTTGAAAGGCTCCCGAAGAATCGATGCCCAAAAAATTCAAGTTTTGACAAATATGTCGATGTCCACGCCGACAAGCGGCACACGTGCCACACCATACCGTCGGTTCCACCACCACCCGGTCACCAACCAGGATAGGTGTATTGGCCCGCACCTCAACCACCTCACCACACATTTCGTGCCCCATCACCAAAGGAATCTGGACCCGCTTATCCATATGTCCTTGATAAATATGCAAATCGGTGCCACAAAGTCCTGCTCGCGCAACTTTAATTAGAACTTGTTCGTCACCCAATGTTGGCTCATCTATTTCGCGTAATGCAACTTGTCCAGGCCCCAAATAAACCGATGCTTTCATCTCACACCTCCCAATCGAATAAATAACATTTAAACAAAAATGTGATCTAACAGGTAGAAAATAAACCTATATACCTTTTTAAATGATTTTTTTTGCCCTTGAAAATCACCTTAGGTTGGTGTATACTACATGAACTTGTAAGAAGCCGACCAATGGGCAAATTGGTCGGCTTCTACCTATTCTAATATATGAGTTGATACCATTCATGATAGCCCACACGGAATCAGGCGTCAACTGAGAAAGCCACACGTCTATGTCAGATATCTTAAACACATTTATCGCACTTGACCTTGAGACCACAGGTTTAAAACCTGTCGAAGCCGAAATCATTGAAATTGGGGCCGTCAAAGTTGAAAATGGTGCGATCACCGAAACTTTTCAGACCTATGTCAAACCCAAAATGGGTGTGCCCGATGAAATCACCCAATTAACAGGCATCACTTTTAAAGATGTGCGCAAAGCTCCCAGCATCGACTCGGCCATTGCTGACCTCATCAAGTTTACGGGCAACTTACCCATTATGGTACACCAAGGTCGATTTGAAATGCGTTTTTTATCTGAAGCAGCGGGGTTGCCATTTGGTAGCAGCATTCACAGTGTTCGCGATTTGGCCAAAACCGCATTGCCCTGTTTGTCTGATCACCGTGTAGACACCTTATCTGAGTTTTTCGAAGTCGACGCCGATGGCCCACATAAAGCCCTTCAAGATGCCGAACAGGTGGCCCAAATATACCTCGGTGTCGTTGACATCTTGCGTGAAACACCTTTGCGCCTCAAACAACAAATGCTCCAACTGCTACAAGGAACCAGCTCCACCTTATTGCCCATTTTGGTACAATTGGGCAATGAGGCCATCAAACGCGAAATGATGTCGCGCATCTCAAACAATGGGGCCGAATTAGACCACCCCCTCTTTAATATTGGCGGTGAAGAACCCCGCACCGAATCAGACGACACATCCACACGCCCTATTGATGTAGAAGCCATTGGTGCGTTATTTGGTAAAACAGGTGTATTTGCCAGTAAAAAGGCCAATTATGAAGTCCGCCACGAACAAATCGACATGGCCAAAGCTGTTGCCACGGCATTCAACCACTCCCATCTGCTTGTGGCCGAAGCCGGCACGGGTGTGGGCAAATCGATGGCCTATCTGGCACCGGCCATTCAACATGCCGTGCAAAACAACCGACGCGTCATCGTATCAACCAACACCAAAAACCTACAAGAACAGCTCTTCTTTAACGATCTGCCCCAATTAGATGCTTCTCTCAATTTGCCCTTTAGTTATGTGTTGCTCAAAGGACGCAGCAATTACATTTGTCTCAACCGCTGGAACGCTGCAATCACCAATGTAGACAGCATCTTTTCTGAAGACGAGCGAGAAGGCGCCCTGCCATTGGTCATTTGGGCCGAGCAAACCAAAACGGGTGATATCTCAGAAAACAATGGTTTTGACAGCAGCCGATATGCCGGTTTATGGGCCAAAATATGCTCCGACTCGGGTTATTGTCGCTCACAAAGATGCCGCACCAATGGGCGTTGCTTTGCCAACAGCATTCGCAGAGCCGCACAAAAATCTCATATTGTGGTGGTCAATCATTCATTGCTCTTTTCAGATATTGTCTCCGAAAATGCCGTCTTGGGCGAATATGAAGACCTGATTATTGACGAAGCACACAATATCGAAAGGGTAGCAGCCCAATATTTGGGCAAAGAGCTCAACATCTGGCGCATCAAAAACCTCACCGATCAATTGCGCAGCCCAGGGTTTAACAGCACGGGCACATTGCCGGCCTTGCGCCATTGGATGGGTGTGGCCAATATCGACAACACCAAACTCACAGCCTTTGAAAGTGGCATTGCCCAAGGCATGGATGCTGCCGAGAACTTTTATCTTAAAGCCCAACTCTTTTTTGAAGAACTCACAGATATTCAGCGTCAAAAACAAAATGGCAAATACAATGCCTACACCGAAAAAGTGCGTTACAAACCACAAGAAGGCACCTTTGATGATTTGGCAGAATCCCTCCAGCCCTTGGTACAAGCCGCAGCAACACTGGGTGGTTGCTTGCAAAACCTCTCAGATTCACTCAAAAACTTGCCCGATGACAGCTTTCCCAACCAAGATGAATTGGCCAACGAACTCGAAGGCCGTATGCAAGAATGTTCAGATATTTTAGGTGACTTGGATTACCTCACCAACCCAGAAGATGAAAGTGCTGTTTATTGGCTGGAATTGCCTCACCGCGAAAACAGCAGTGACACCCGCCTCTTCTCTGCCCCACTCAATGTGGCAGAGGTCTTGCACGAATCTCTATATGACCACATGAATACCATCGTATTTGCATCGGCCACGTTGGGCATTCGTGGCAAACTCGTTTATTTTTTGCGCCGCATGGGCCTCGATATATTGCCAGAAGACCGCGTGCAAACCATTTGTCTTGGCTCGCCATTTGATTACGAAAATCAGGCCATGGTCTGTGCTCCACAGTTTATACCTTCGCCCAAATCACCCGAGTTTCAAAAGGCAGTAGATGACCTCATCAAAGAACTTGCGCTAAAGGTCAAGCGCGGTACATTGGGGCTGTTTACTTCATACAGCATGCTCAACCGAACTTATAACGCCATCAAACTTGATTTGCAAGGTGAAAATATCTTACTCTTAGGGCAAGGCATAGATGGCACACGGGCCAGCATTACAGACCGCTTCAAAACAGATCGCGGATCTGTTCTGTTGGGCACAGACAGCTTCTGGGAAGGCGTTGACATTCCTGGCGATGCCCTCGAAGTGCTTTGTATTGTGCGTTTGCCATTTGCCGTGCCATCAGAACCCTTGGTTGCCGCACACATGGAAGAACTTGAAAAACAGGGAAAAGATCCTTTTTTACACTATTCGGTTCCCGAAGCCATTCTCAAATTCAGACAAGGTTTTGGGCGTCTGATTCGCAACAAAACAGATCGAGGCATTGTTATTGTGCTCGACAGTCGGGTCACTTCAACCCGCTATGGCAAGGCCTTTTTAGAAGCTCTGCCAGTGCCACATCAATCCTTTCGCACATCACAAGACATGATTCAAACCATTCAGACATGGTTTGGCAAAACAGAACTCGTCGCATGAACCACGCCGCCGCCATCAAAGAACCGCTCCAACGCCTGTTGGTCCAAATTCCTCAGGCCGATCATCCCACCATTGGGCAAGCCTATCACTTGGCCAATGCCAGCCACGAAGGACAAAACCGCGATCAAGGACAACCCTTTATCACACACCCTATTGGTGTGGCCCTCATCTTGGCAACTGAGTTGGGCTTTGCACGCGACACAGACATGATGACCGCTGCGTTGTTACACGATGCCGTTGAAGATTCGGCACTCACCCTCGACGACATTGAACCCATGTTTGGAAAAACAATCTGCGATTTGGTCAGTGGGGTCACCAAAGTGGCTTCGGGCGTCAAACACAACCGTGAAGCACGAAGAGCAGCCACATTACAACATCTTTTTACCGCAGCTCACAAAGACCCACGAGTGCTCATTCTCAAATTGGCAGACCGCGTACACAACATGCGCAGCATTGAAGGCATTAAAGAACACAAACGCCGCAGACGCATTGCACAAGAAACTGCCGATGTGTATGCCCCTCTTTCGCACTTTTTGGGCATGAGTCGCATTCGGCGCGAGCTTGAAGATCGCAGTTTGCGATGTATAGAACCCAAAGTAATCGAGCGCATAGAGACCGACCTGGCAGATGACCCACCCGCACATTTTTGCGAGTTTCGCGATTGTGTTTATGAAGTCCTTCAACAAAGATCTGTGCGAACCAGTGTGCGCCTCTTTGCCAAAAGCCAGTCGAGCATTTATCGCAAAATGCAAAAAAACAATATCGCCCCCAAAGACATTCACGATCGTTTTGCCATTGAAGTTATCGTTTCATCACAAGACGTCTGTTACTTAAGTTTGGGCATACTTCATGCCCATTTTCCACCCGTGATGGATCGCATCAAAGACTTTATTGCACTCCCCAAGCGCAATGGATACAAAGCTCTTCATACCCACGTACATTACAAGGGAAAACGCTACGAAATACACATCCAAACCCCATCCATGCACCGCATGGGTGAATTGGGTGTGGCCACATTGCGTGGCGATGAAGAACACGAAGAACGCCGAATGAAATGGCTTTATGACCTGGCCGACTGGCACGATCAGGCAGGCTCATCCAAACAATTGCTCAACGAACTCAAACAACTCCTTTTCACCCGTGAAATTGTGGCATTTACACCCAAAGGCGATCCCATTGTATTACCAGAAGGCGCTACCGTTGTCGATTTTGCCTTTGCCGTTCACTCCGATTTGGGGTTGCACTGCAAAGGCGGTCGCATCAATGGGGTTCGCGCATTTCCCTTTTCAAGCCTCAATTGGGGAGACTCTGTTGAAATTGCCATCTCTCTTACGCAACACCCCAAACGACATTGGTTGCGCCAAGTCAAAACGTTTCGTGCCAGACGCGCCATTCGACGTTACCTTAAAATAGAAACCGACACCCTCTCCGATGCGGCAACTTAAAAAATGAGCTCTATTGTGTTCAAATATTTCCTTGTCCTTTTTTTACTGATATTATCTGCTTGTGCTTCCCAAACAGAACACCAAGAACAACAAATTCGCGTGAGCAAGGCATACACCACACTGCAACAAGAACAAATCTATCTCCAAACCCTGCGGGATAGCCTTCCGATTAAAATTCAGCAAAACATCAAACTGGGCTTGCCACCAGAACAAGCCGAGTCCGTAGAAAAAGCCTTGATCAATATGCAAGAAACCGTTGTCAA